>JADJKB010000022.1:600000-970000 GCA_016706225.1 Myxococcales bacterium | reverse complement strand
TGTAGGCGATGAGGTGTGGGTAGGAGTGAAAGGCTAATCAAGCCGGGAGATAGCTGGTTCTCGCCGAAATATATTGAGGTATAGCCTCGGATGAATTGCGCCGGAGGTAGAGCACTGAATGGGCTAGGGGTCCTACCAGATTACCAAACCCAATCAAACTCCGAATGCCGGTGACAACTGTCCGGGAGTCAGGCAGCGGGAGATAAGTTCCGTTGCCGAGAGGGAAAGAGCCCAGACCGTCAGCTAAGGTCCCAAAGTCAGAGCTAAGTGTCAAAGGATGTGGGAACGCTTTGACAACCAGGAGGTTGGCTTAGAAGCAGCCATCCTTTAAAGAAAGCGTAATAGCTCACTGGTCAAGCGAGCCCGCGCCGAAAATATAACGGGGCTAAAGCTCTGCACCGAAGCTACGGGCTCTCGCAAGAGAGCGGTAGGCGAGCGTCCTCAAGGAGATACACGGTAGACGGAAACGACTACTAACGGCCTTGAGGAGTGACTATGCAGGCATGAGTAGCGATAAACCGGGTGAGAAACCCGGTCGCCGTAAGCCCAAGGTTTCCTGGGGCAGGATAATCCTCCCATGGGTTAGTCGATCCCTAAGCCGAGGCCGAGAGGCGTAGGTGATGGAAAGCAGGTTAATATTCCTGCACCACTAGGGACAGCATTGAAGCGAGCGGGGACGGAGAAGGGTAGCTCAGCACGGCGCATGGTCGTCCGTGTTCAAGCCCGTAGGCTGAACCACTAGGACTCGATAGAGACAAACGGTGGTTCACTAAGGCCGAGAGGTGATGAGGTCCGGTCTTTTGACCGGGACACTGAGTAATCCCACGCTTCCGAGAAAAGCCGCGCGCAGAGCTCCTCTAGTGATCGTACTGCAAACCGACTCAGGTGGGCGGGGTGAATATCCCAAGGCGCGTGAGAGAACCCTGGTTAAGGAACTCGGCAAATTGACACCGTAACTTCGGGAGAAGGTGTGCCGCTGGCGGTGAGAGGCTTCGCGCCTCGAGCTGTCGGTGGTCGCAGTGAAACGGGAGTTGTGACTGTTTACTAAAAACACAGGACTCTGCGAAGTCGAAAAGACGACGTATAGGGTCTGATGCCTGCCCGGTGCTGGAAGGTTAAGGGGATATGTCAGCGCAAGCCGAAGCATTGAACCGAAGCCCCAGTAAACGGCGGCCGTAACTATAACGGTCCTAAGGTAGCGAAATTCCTTGTCGGGTAAGTTCCGACCTGCACGAATGGCATAACAACATCTCCACTGTCTCGACCAGGGACTCAGCGAAATTGCATCGGGGGTGAAGATGCCCTCTACCCGCGGAAAGACGGAAAGACCCCATGAACCTTCACTGCAACTTGGCAGTGATTTTCGGGTTGTTCTGCGTAGGATAGGTGGGAGGCTTTGAAGCCGGGCTTCTGGGTTCGGTGGAGCCAACGTTGAAATACCACCCTGGATGTTCTGGGAATCTAACCTGCGCCCGTGATCCGGGTGAGGGACACTGCCTGGTGGGCAGTTTGACTGGGGCGGTCGCCTCCTAAAATGTAACGGAGGCGTGCGAAGGTTCCCTCAGCCTGATTGGAAACCAGCCGTAGAGTGCAAACGCATAAGGGAGCTTTACTGTGAGACCGACAGGTCGAGCAGGTGCGAAAGCAGGTGTTAGTGATCCGGTGGTCCCGTATGGAAGGGCCATCGCTCATCGGATAAAAGGTACTCTGGGGATAACAGGCTGATCGCGCCTGAGAGTTCATATCGGCGGCGCGGTTTGGCACCTCGATGTCGGCTCATCGCATCCTGGGGCTGGAGCAGGTCCCAAGGGTTCGGCTGTTCGCCGATTAAAGCGGTACGCGAGCTGGGTTTAAAACGTCGTGAGACAGTTTGGTCCCTATCTTCCGTGGGCGTAGGACACTTGAGAGGAGCTGCCCATAGTACGAGAGGACCTGGGTGGACGTACCTCTGGTGTTCCGGTTGTCACGCCAGTGGCATAGCCGGGTAGCCATGTACGGAACGGATAACCGCTGAAAGCATATAAGCGGGAAGCCGGCCTCAAGACTAGGTGTCCCTGCCGTAAGGCACTAAAGGCCCCTTGTAGACTACAAGGTTGATAGGCCGGGTGTGGAAGCGCTGCAAGGCGCGGAGCTAACCGGTCCTAATAGGCCGTGCGGCTTGATCATCTCTCTAAGGCACTATTGTAGTTGGCGCCCGGAGTCCGGGCGACGAGACACGACCTCAACGCAAGTTGAAAGTCGTCTCGTCACGCGAGCCAAGCACACGTGTGTGTCGCTCCTCGAGCGCAAGCTCGAAGGGAGCAGCTAGGCAATGAACGCAAAAACGCCCAACAGATCACGGTGGCGATATCGAGGAGGCCACACCCGATCCCATCCCGAACTCGGAAGTTAAGCTCCTCGGAGCCGATGGTACTGCACGGATTCCCGTGTGGGAGAGTAGGACGCTGCCGGGTTAATACCCCAAAAGCCTCAGGCCAAAAGCCTGGGGCTTTTGCATTTTGTTTTCGCGCGCCCACCGGGACGCGCCGCGAGCGGCTCGAGCGTTTGCCCGGAGCCTGGGGCGGTTTTGGGCCCCGCGCGCACTCTGGCGGTAACCTCTCGGCGACCCAATGCAACGGCGCTCTTGGCTCAAGCTCGGCGGCGGACTGATCGCCGGAGCGGCGCTGGCTGCCGTCGTCGGGTTTGGTCCGGTGGTTCGCTCGCGCGCCACCGAGCAGGCTGCCAGGCGTGGAGCGACGCTCGAGATCGGCTCCGTGAGACCCGGTGTGGGTCGTGTATGGCTCCGCAACGTGACGGCTCGCCTGCCCGACGTGCCCGCGGTCGAGGTCAGCCTCGACGCCGTGGAGGTCCGGCTGGGCGCGTCCCTGTCGCCGCAGGCGCTGGTGGCCCACGGTGGACAGCTACGCATCCGCGGCAGCTTCGACGAGGTCTCGCAGCAGCTCGCTGCTTGGCGCGCCAAGCGAGCGAACGATGCTGGCGGCAGAGGCGGGGGTGCGCCGTATTCGGTCGATGGACTCACGGTTCAGTGGGATGCAGTTCGGGAGGGCAGCGCGCCGCAGTACGCTTGGGGCGCTCGTTATTCGAAGAACGGCGAGACCGAAGAGCTCGCGGTCGACTTGATGCGCGTGGCGTTCGACGGCGTGAGCCTGGAGGTCAGCGGGGGGCGGATCGCCTTGGGTCGCCGAGACGGGCACCGGGTGATCGAACGACTGACGACGGATTCGGCGAATCTCGTGGCGGATCTCTCGGCGGAGGCGCTGGACAAACGCTTGCCGCTGCCGAAACCAGTCGCCGGCTCGGGCCCCAAGGGCAAAGGAGTCGGCTCCGACGCGGGACCGAACAAAGCGCCGGACCACTGGGATAGCGCGTCGCTCATCGATCCCGAGCGTGGAGCCCGAGCTCGGAAGTCCTTCGCGCGCCTCGCCACACTCGCCGCAGACGCCCTGCCGGTCGATTCCGAGCTGGACCTGGGCGGCCTGCGCGCTCGCCTGCTTCGGGGCTCCGAGGCCCTCAACGTGGGGCCCGCGCGGCTGAGGATCGTGCGCGGGGCGGAGCAGGTGTCCGTCTCCTTGGCGCCAACCGCAGACGCCGAGAGCGCGCTCCGTCTGGGATTGGACGTGCCGATTGGAGACGGGCCGGTCAAAGCCAATGTCGAGGGAGGGCCCGTGAGCTTGGCGGCTCTGGGGGTGCAGGAAGGCGACTTCGGCCTACTGGATGTGTCCAAAGCCACCCTCGCTGCCCGGGCCAACCTGACCCTGGCTGCCGATGGTCATGAGCTGACCTTCGTGGGCAACACCAAGCTCGCGCAGCTTGCGGCCAACAAGAAGTGGTTGGCTCCCGGCCCCGTGCGCGGGCTCACGCTCGCCTTGCAAGGCCGCGCCGTCCTGGCGCTGGACGGCACGCGCCTCACGATCGAGGACGGCCAGCTGGAGGTAGGCAAGGTGCGCCTCGACCTGAAAGGTGAGCTCCAGCAGACCAAGGACTACAAGAAGGTCTGGCTCGAGGGCGGGATGCCACTGGCGTCTTGTCAGTCGATGCTCGACGCAACACCCGAAGGCCTGATGCCGCTGCTTTCCGGAACGCGGCTGACCGGTACCTTCTCGCTGACCGGCAAGCTCGAGGTCGACACGCGGGCGCTCGACAAGATGGTCACCAGATGGTCGAGCGTGAACGAGTGCAGGATCACCGGAGCGCCGGCCGACATCGCGCCGAGTCGCTTCTCTCACTCGTGGACCCGGGAGGTGCTCGATGTCACCGGACGGCTCGTTCAAACTCAGAGTGGCCCCGGAACCCTGGGCTGGGTTCCGAAGGGCTCCATCTCGAAACACATGGATACGGCAGTCCTGATCTGCGAGGACGGCGCGTTCTTCCGTCATCGCGGCTTCGATCAGGAGGCGATCCAGAACTCGATTCGCGAGAACGTGAAGGCGGGGCGGTTCGTGCGCGGCGCCAGTACCATCAGCATGCAGACCGCGAAAAACCTGTATCTTTCGCGGGAAAAGACCCTGTCGCGCAAGCTTCAGGAGGCCGTGCTCACCCACCTGCTCGAGCAGGAACTGTCGAAGGATCAGATCCTCGAACTCTACCTGAACGTGATCGAGTTTGGTCCGGGCATCTACGGCATCGGGCCCGCCGCCGCGTACTATTTCAATTCGACTCCGAGCCAGCTTTCTCTGGGGCAAGCGCTGTATCTGGCGAGCATTCTTCCGAACCCCAAGCGCCAATACTTCGGGGCAGATGGTGCGGTCACACCCGGCTGGTCGAACTACCTGCGCAAGCTCATGCGCATTGCAGCCAAGATCCATCGCATCAGCGAAGGCGAGCTCGAAGATGCGCTCGCTGAGCAGGTGACGTTCAAGAAGCCGAACTCGCCGCGCATCGGGGTCGATGGCGAGCTCATTCCGGAAGGCGTCGACGCCGAGGGGCCGCCGCTCGAATCCGAGCAGACCGTGGAGTGAGTCGCGACGGAGCGGAGTTCACTCGGCGCGTCGGAAGGGTCGTGTTCACTTCTCGCCGGCCGCCCGCAGCTTGGCGAAAAACGCACTCAGGCGCCCGGCGCACTCGTCGCGGCGCACGCCAGCTTCGACCGTGAAGCGGTGGTTGAGGCGCGCGTCACGGCCGATCTCGAACAGACTGTCGATGGCGCCGGCCTTGGGATCTGCGGCGCCGTAGACCAAACGGCCCACGCGAGCGTTGACCAGAGCCCCTGCACACATCGGGCAAGGTTCCAGGGTCGCGTAGACGGTGGCGCCCTCCAGCCGCCAGTGCCCGATTGCCAGCGCCGCCTCTCGCAACGCCAAGATCTCCGCGTGGGCGGTGGGATCGGCGTCGAGCTCACGGCGATTGTGCGCCCGCGCGAGCGGGTTGCCGGCCGCGTCGACGATCACGCAGCCGATCGGCACGTCGGCGTGTTCTTCGGCGAGGTCGGCCTCGGCCAGGGCCTGGCCCATCCAGTCGTGATCGTTCTGGCTCATGGCCCCGCCCTCCCCCGGGAGGCAGGTCTCTGGCGCACCCGGCATGATTCGAACATGCGACCCTCGGTTCCGTAGACCGATGCTCTATCCAGCTGAGCTACGGGTGCTTGGCGGGGCGCTTCATAGCACGGTGGCGCCAGGGCTCAACTGAACAAACGCCCGACCCCTGCGCCCTCCGCAGGCCCGGAATGAGCCAAATCACGGCCGGGCTAAGCTTCGGGGGTCGTGCCGAAACTCTCTCCCATCACCCTCTGCGGATCACTCTCGCTCCACCCCGTTCTGCTCGGCGCCGCGATGCATCGCGCGGGTTACGAAGCGCTGGGCCTGCCGTTCGTGTACGTCCCCTTTGCGGTCGAGGAGAGTGACCTCGTTGGTGCACTCGCGGGCATGCGCGCGCTCGGCATCCGAGGCTTCGGAGTTTCGATGCCCTTCAAGCTGTCGATCATCCCGCTGCTCGACGCGATCGACCCGCTGGCTGAGCGCATCGGCGCCGTGAATACCGTCGTGAACGACGACGGCCGGCTCACCGGCTACAACACGGATGCGTGGGGCGCCGAACGGGCGCTGGCTGAAGCCCTGCCTTTGGCGGGGAAGCGTGTGGTCGTGATCGGTGCCGGCGGCGCCGCGCGTGCTGCAGCGTTCGGATTCAACGCGGCTGGGATGCGGGTTCACATCGTCAATCGAACTCGGGAGAAGGCAGAGGCGCTCGCGCGTGCTGTCGGCGGCGACGACAAGACCGTCGGCGCGGGCGGGCTCGCTGAGCTCGAGAAGCTCGACGTCGATGCGGTGGTGAACTGCTCCTCGGCCGGCATGGCCGAGTACGGTGACGAGGTCTTGGCGCCCAAGCGATTGCTGCGACCCGGCATGGTGGTGATGGACATCGTGTACAAACCGATTCGCACCCCGCTGCTCGTCGCCGCAGAGCGCGCCGGAGCACGGACCGTCCACGGTGGCCGGATGCTCCTCCACCAGGCTTGTCGGCAGTTCGAGCTCTACACGGGGCGGGATGCGCCGGCCGAAGCACTGGACGCGGCGCTGGAGCGCTCCATCGGCCCCTGAGCCCGATCCTGGGTCGAGCTTCGCAACTATTTCATACCCCTCGATCAGGCATGACTCCAATGCCAGAGCGGGTCCAACGGGGCGCCCGCAGGCTTGCCAATCTGTCTAATAATTACCTGCATTTATGAGTCGCCGTGACACCCTGGCACGCTCACTGCAAAGAGCGTTGCGGCTTGGATCTAGCGGAGCGCTCAGCCGCTCTGCTCTTAGGCGCTTGTGCTTGGACGCCCCGGGGATGGGGTGCTGGAAAAACGTCAGCTTTCTTAGCTTTCTCTTCTTTCTTCGCTTCTCACTTCACTTCGCTTCTCGCTTCACTTCACTTGCCCCGTCTGCGGACGTTTCGCTCTCGCGCGGTGGTTCTTGCAAAGCCCGGTGGTAACCCCGCCGGGTTTTTTGCTTGTGCGCCCAGCATGGGCGCTGTCTTGCGGGTGCAAGTCCCGTCGGAAGGAGGTCATCCCGATCGAAGCGAACCGCAACTGCGGAAGGGAGACCGACCGTGGGAAGGAAGGGGGAGCGAAACCGCAGGCCGATGTACAAGAACCGGATCCGAGGCGACGCCGAGCGGGGCGAGCGAGCAAGTGACCGCGAAGCTCCGATGACCAAGCTCAGGCGGCGTAAATCCGGCGGTCGTGCGGTGAAGGACAGCGTTCTTACCTGGGGAGATCTCGCCTCACGCTCGAAAGGGTGACGCAGCAGCGGCGCGAGAAGTCAGCCGAGGTCGTAGTAGCCGGCGGCGGCGAAGGACCGAACGAAGAGGAGAGCGAAACGACCGTGGGTCTCGAAGGCAAACGGCCTCAGATGTCCAGGCAACTGGAGCTGCCGCTGGTGGGTAGGGGTGAAGCCCCGAGAGGAAAGCGGAGCGAGGAAGCGCCGACGGCGACGTACGGAGACGAGCGCTCGGGAACGAGTGACTTGATGGAACGGGTGGTCAGCCGCCGGAACCTTCAAGCCGCGCTGAAGCGAGTGAGGAAGAACAAGGGTAGTCCCGGCATCGATGGGATGACGGTCGATGAGCTGCCCAACCATCTGCGCGCCCACTGGGCCGAGCTTCGCGAGCATTTGCTTTCGGGGACGTACCAGCCCGCGCCGGTGAGGCAGCGGCTCATCGAGAAACGAGGCGGTGGGGTGCGCGAGCTTGGCATCCCGACCGTGCTCGACCGATTCATTCAGCAAGCCCTGTTGCAGGTCTTGCAGCCAAGATTCGACCCGAGCTTCTCGGAGCACAGCCACGGTTTCCGGCCGCGGCGCGGCGCACACGACGCTGTGCGTGAGGCGCAGCGCTACGTGCGGGAAGGCCGACGCTGGGTGGTAGACGTGGATATGCTCATGGGCAAGCTCGCAAAGCGAATCGAGGACAAGCGAATACTGGGACTGATTCGCCACTACCTCGACGCCGGTATCATGGCGAACGGGGTGGTCGTGGAGCGGCACGAGGGAACGCCACAAGGCGGTCCCTTGTCTCCGCTCTTGGCGAACACGCTTCTCGACGAAGTAGACAAGGAGTTGGAGAAACGCGGGCACGCCTTCGTGCGCTACGCCGACGACTGCAACGTTTACGTGCGGTCCAAGCGTGCGGGCGAGCGCGTAATGGGGCTGCTACAGCGGCTCTACGCGAAGCTCCGACTCCAAATCAACGAGTCGAAGAGCGCCGTGGCGCGGGTGTGGAACCGCAAACTGCTCGGCTACTCCCTCTGGGTGGCGCCGGGTGGCGTGGTGAAGCACCGGGTTGCGGACAAAGCCCTGACGACGATGAAGGAACGGGTACGGCTCATCACGAGACGAACTCGTGGGCGGAGCATCGAGCAGGTCGTGGCCGAGCTGCGAGGTTACCTGGTCGGGTGGAAGGGGTACTTCTGCCTGCCAATACGCCCCGCATCTTCAACGACCTCGACGAATGGATCCGCCATCGCCTGCGAGCGATCCACCTCAAGCAATGGAAGCGAGGGCGTACCATCTACCGCGAGCTGCGTCTCCGAGGTCTCTCGAACGCGCCGCGGCCCAGGTGGCCGCCAACGGCCGGCGCTGGTGGAGAAACTCGGCCATGGCGATCCACATCGCACTTCCCAACGAGCTTTTCGACGCGCTGGGTGTGCCCCGGCTCGCCGCGTAGCCTCAACTCTTCGAACCGCCCGGTGCGGACCCGCATGCCGGGTGGTGTGGGAGGGGTCCCCGAGGCAAACTCTCGGGGCCCCTATCCCGATTGCCGACTCCCGATCGCAGCCGCCGCAGCGTCAGTGAAGTTTAGGCAGCCCAAACAGCCCGCCGTTGGGTGACTCGGCGTGGCAACGCTCACACAGCGTCAGCACGCCGTGTTCATCCGGGCGTCCGTCGGGCTGGTACGCAGAGTAGCTCCAGCCGTTCTGCCGCCGCTCCATGACGTAGACCGGGCCAGGATCGCCAGATTTCTCGCGTTTGTGGAACGCCGCGATCACGGAACCCTCCGGCAGCGTGCTCCCGGGGTGCAGGCTCAGATAAGCGGCCCGCGCACTCTCGCTGACCCGCACGTCCATGAGCAATCCGGCAGTGCCATGACCGCGTGATGCGAACGCAGCCGCGTTGACCGGTGACCACGCCGATACCTCTTCGAAGCGCGACCACGGCAGCACCGGCCGACGAACCACGGGCTTTGCATGCGCCTGCGATGGCCGTGGGCGCTCTTCTGGCGGACGCCCGCCTGCGCACGCCGGCACGGCGAAACAGAGCAGGACGAGAGGCACGTTGGCTGCGCGCAGGCGAGGTGCATGGTACCACGATGACGCGTATGTCGCGCGGCCAGGTCGTGTTTGCTCTCGCGTTCGCTGGCTGCGCCACGGCCGCGTCGCCGCCGAAACCCGCCGCGAGTCCGGCAGTGAACGACGACTCCGTGGCTGCGAGTGCGTCAGCGGACGAAGGCGAGCCGCTGAAAGTGTCCCCGCGCGGCTGGCTGGGTGTCGAGGTCAGCGTGTCTCCGGACGCCGACGGCGGCGTGTTCGTTCGAGGCATCCTGCGCGGTTCGCCCGCGGAGCTCGCTGGCTTGCAGGCGGGTGACCGCATCCTGAAGCTCGGCGGGGCTCCCGTGGTGACCCCCGGGGACGTCGTGCGCCTGGTCAGCGAGCGGGAGCCCGGCGTGCGCCTGCCGGTCGTGGTTCGCCGCGCGGGGGCCGAACGCTTGCTCGCCGTGAAGTTGGGCTCCGCTCCCGACGTGGACGGCGTGATGAGGATGAGCTTCGTCGACGCCGCCGCGCCGCGGCTCGACGCGCTGGAGACCGTTCAGGGCAGCATCGAGCCAAGTCTGTCGGCGCTCCGCGGCCAGGTCGTCGTGCTCGAGTTCTGGGCATCGTGGTGTGGAGTGTGCCGGTTTCTCGTGCCGAAGATGAACGAGTGGCACGCGCGTTACTCAGCCCAGGGTGTGGTGGTGCTGGGGATCACGATGGACGCGGTGGTGCCGGCCTCTCGAGCGGCCTCGCAGCTCGGGATCCTGTATCCGGTGGCCTCGGATCACAGCGGCAAGACAACCGTGGCGTACCGCGCCAACGCGCTGCCTACCCTGTTCGTGATCGACAAACGCGGCGTCGTCCGCGACGTCCTCGTCGGTTACTCGTCGGGTCGCATCGCCGAGCTGGAAGGGTTGGTTCAGCGGCTCACCGACGAGCGTTGAGCACCAGCGCCCAAGCCGGGTTAGGCTTCGCTCGTGGGCATCACGCACAGGATTGCCGCGGCGTGCGCCGCGATGCTCGTGACTCTGCCGGCGTTGGCACAGGTCGACGTGGGCATGTTGAGCCGCGCGATCGGGAAGAGCGCTGCAGCCCGTCCGCTCTCGGTGCTGGTGGAGCTGCCAGCGGGCGCCAAGACACCGCCGGGCTTGGTGCGCCTGTCCCCGGGGTTCTCGGGGTTCCACGGAACAATCGCTACCATCGGGGAGTTGGCCGCGAGTCACCCGGATTGGAAGCTCAGCTGGGCGCCGCCGCGCCGCACCTTGCTGAACGCCGCAGACGACACCACCCGCGCCGCGATCTTCAGGGACTTCACCGGTCTCACCGGGAAGGGCGTCGTGGTTGGCATCGTAGACACCGGGTTCGATCCGAAACACCCGGATCTTCGGGATGCCGCCGGGAAGTCCCGCGTGGCCTGGGCGCTCGACCTTTCGCGACAGCCTTACGGCGCTCACGCCGATCTCGAGGCCGACTATGGGTGCACTGGCGGCGCGGGTTACTCGTGCGCGGTCTTTTCATCGGCGGACCTCGACGAGCTGATGCTTGCGGACTCGGCACAGCTGCCGCGCGACACACTCGGGCACGGCACTCATGTGGCGTCGCTCGCAGCCGGCAACGGCTTGTCACAGACTCCACCGAAATATGTGGGCATCGCGCCGGAAGCGACGATCGTCGGCGTGCGTGTGACGCGCACGGGTGAGGGTTCGATCCTGGATCCGGACGTGCTGCTCGCGACCCGCTTCGTCTTCGAGCGGGCAAAAGAACTGGGCATGCCGGCGGTCGTGAACCTCAGTTTGGGCAGCGATTTCGGCGGCCACGATGGCCTTACGCCGCTCGAGCGGGGGTTGTCCGAGTTCGTCGGGCAGAGCCAGCCTGGGCGCGCGATCGTCGTCGCCGCCGGCAACAGCGGAGGGATCTACGGCAACCTCTTTCCGCCCTACCCGCCGCCGTTCGGGATCCACACCGAGGTTCACGTGCCTCGCGAGTCGAGTGTGCGGGTTCCGATCATCTCCCCACCCGTGGGCAAGAGCAGCACCAACGCCACGATCTACGTCTGGATCAGCGCTCGCCCCGGCGACAGCCTGGAGGTCGGCGTCGACGACGAAGATGGCGAGTGGATTGAACCGCTGGGTCCGGGCCACGGCGCCAGTTACTCCGACGCGGGTGTCGAGGTGACGATTCTGAATCAAGTGAGTGGTGAAGGCAGCCCCATCACGGGTGGCTCCAACGGCGCCGTCGTAGTGCTCGATGGCACCTGGAAGAGCGGGACCACTTTCGCAGTGCGCCTCGAGGGGCACGGCACGGCGCGGCTGTGGCTCCAGAGCGAGGGGGATCTCGCGCAGGGCGCCTCCGGACCGGGCGCGCTCTTCCCGCGCGCGAGCAAGGAGGGGACCATCGGCATCCCGGCTACCGGCGCGGATCTCATCGCGGTCGGCGCGACCGTCAATCGCGTCGCCTGGACGGATCGCAAGGGTGAGCACATCGGGCTCGAGTCGCTGGGGGCGCTCACGAACCCGAAGTCCGACTCGTCCGCTTATTTCAGCGGTGCCGGGCCCAACTCTCTCGGGCAAATGAAGCCCGACTTGGTGGCGCCCGGCGCGTTCGTGATCGGCGCCATGTCGTCGCTGGCGGACCCTGCGACGAACGGCGGGGGCGGCCTGTTCGCCGGCGGAAGCGTGTGCGGTGACCGGCCCGGATGCCTCGTCGTCGATGACTTTCACGCACTGTCGAGCGGCACGTCGATGGCCGCCCCGATCGTGTCCGGCGCCGTCGCCCTGCTGCTCGAGCGTGATCCCAACCTCGACCAAGGGCGATTGCGGACTTTGCTTCAAGCCGGCGCACGTTCGCTCGATGGTGTGGTCCTGCTCGAACAGCAGACCGGTCCGGGCGAGCTCGATCTGCTCGGAACCCTCGCGGTCATGGACGCGGAGAAGTCGCCGCTCGCAACCGTGCCCGACGCGAGCGAGAGCTGGCTGGCGCTGGCAAGCTCGTACGTTCATCCCGATCCCGAGTGGCCCGTCGAGGCGGTGCTCGAGCTGCGAACGGATGAAAAGAACATCGTCGATGGGTTCGAGCCGTCACGCCTCGCGCTGCAGGTCTCGGGGGGTCGTGCCGTGTTGCCGTTGACGCGGATTGCGCCGGGCCTCTGGCGTTTTTCGGCGGTACCGAATGCGGCCTCCGGCGGTGGGGTGCTCTCACTCCGGCTGACCTTCGACGGCCAGACTTTCCTCGAGCG
The DNA here is from genome assembly GCA_016706225.1 of Myxococcales bacterium. NCBI lineage: Bacteria > Pseudomonadati > Myxococcota > Myxococcia > Myxococcales > Myxococcales bacterium. The sequence goes on along the minus strand of JADJKB010000022.1, from coordinate 957,539 downwards.
AAAGCTGCCGATCGCGGTGGACCGAGGTGTGGCTGACGGCGGCGTCGACGCGCGCGGGGGCTGTGAGGTCAGCGGCCGAAGCACGAATTCCGTCCAGATCTGGGCTCTTTTCTTGGCTTCGATCCTTTTGGGCCGGCGGCGCATCAGAAGGCGTCGAGCGTGAAGAGGTCTCTCGTCTGTGTTGTTCTCTGGCTGGCCGCCTGCGCGGAGCAGCCCGCCTCGCCGCCCGAGTCTGCCCCTCGGCCGCCGGTAGCGACTGCGCCAACGTCAGCGCCTGCGGCGCCGCCGGTGTCGACGGCCAGCAGCCCTGCGCCGCCGAACGCCGCCGACGCGAGTCCACCTCCGCTCTCGACACCCAACGCCCTCGCGCTGCCGACGGATGACGCCGGCCCAGAAGCAGCTCCTCTGAACCTTGGAAGCTCGCGCACCCAAGCCCTGCGTCGCATCGCGGTTCACGCGCAGAACTGCCACGCTCGGCATGCGCCTGGCATCAAGGGCCGGCTCACCTTGAGGGTCACCCCCGACTCCAGTGGCGCGGTTGCCAAGCTGAGCATCGACAAATCCAAGACGTCCGCGGAGCTTCGTCTGGCAGCGTTCGAGAGCTGTGTGCTCGACGCGGTGAAAAAGGAGACACTCTGGCCCGCACGAGATGCCGACGACCAGGTCGAACTACCGCTGACCTTCGATCCCTGAGTCAAATCTGGGTGAGGTAGACGGTGCAGCCGTGGGGCTCGAACGGTGAGTAGTCCGGATCGAAGGGATGAGACAGGGATACACCGCCGAGGTTGGTGCCGACGATCAAGACTCCGTGGGCCCCGTCGAGGTCGGTCAGTGTCTGCTGCACCTGAGTGCCTCGCTCCACGAACGGGGCATAGATCCGGGATAACTCCCGCCCTTCGGCGTCCACGCGCACGATCGCCCACTGAAACGAGACGGGTGATTCCCACTCTGCCTGGAACGCCAGTTCCTTGTCGCCGAGTGGCCGATCGACCTCGAGCCAGACGTACATGGCGCCGGTGGGTTCGATGGGACGGAGTGACGCTACCCGCCGCGGCAAGCTCGAGAGCTTGATCGACCAGTCGTAGCGAACGCGGCCGAAGTCGCCGGACCACTCGAGCTGAGGCAGGTGCTCGCCGTCGTCTCTTGCGCCCAAGAAACCGCGTGTCACTGCGAAGCCGGAGAGCAGCATGGCAGCGTCACGCGGTTTGTCGTCCAGCGCGCGCCGCAGCACGTCGAACACGTCCGGCGAGTTGTTCCAGAGCAAACCCCGCGGTTCGGTCTTGCTCGCAGCGATCGACATCAGATTCGTCGCGAGTGTGCCGGGGTATCCGGTGCCGCGACTGGCCTCGAGATACTCGAACCAAAGACCCGCGCCCTCCGACGACTCGTTCAGCTCGCGGCTGGCGATGGCGCGTTCGGGGTGAGCCTGCACCTCGTCGATCGCTTCCATGTCCGCGCTCGTGGGCGCGGCAATCAAGCTCCAGAGGTGACTGGCATAAGCGCGGCGCAGGTGTGGGGTTTCGGCGGGGTCGAGTCCGAGCCCGATGGCTTCCCCGACGCAGAGCGCGGCCTCGCGCTCGAGCAAGCGGTGCTCTGCGTCGCCAACCAGGCAAAATCCCGCGGCTTGGTCGAACAGTCTCGTGACCTGCGGCTCCACTCCGATGCGCAGGCGACTCGTGTCACTCGTGAGGTAGAGGTCGAGGTGATCGCTGCCACCCATGCCCGCGTCCGACAGCGGGCGCGGCAGTCGGAGGACCTCGACCAGTCGCCCGTAGGCGTTCTCGAGCGCCGACAGCGCCCGGAGCGCGCGCTCGGGGCTCGTGTTCGCGCTGCGATGGACACACACCGGATAGCGGAACGAGCAGCCCGGACTCTCGACGTCGGCCGGGCGTGACACCGGTGATCGGACCGTCGCGCCCGTTGGCAGCCACGGGTCGGTCTGAACCGGCGCCTTCTTCTGGACGGCTCCACCGCCAAAGAGAAGCGGTGCTTCCCGCTTGGTTTCAGCGCGCGCCCAGCCGGTCCACACGCTAAAAAGCAGCGCAAAAGCCAGCCACCGGCGCGATTGCCCCGGATCCGACGGAGAATTGACACGCTCTCGCACGGCCGACCTATACTGGCACACCCCGCGAGGGGCTCCCTTTCCACGAGGTAGCATGGCGGTTCCGCGTTTCGACCCATCCCACTCAGTGAAGTTCGACCTGGGCCGCGGATCGGTGCAATTGGAAGGGACCGGCCCGCGCTTGCTGGTGCCGCCGGATGCGCTGGTCGAGCTCTGCCGACACGCAGGGCAAGACTCGCTGACGGATTTTGGGCGCAAGCTCGGGACGGAAATCGGCCTTCGTGTCAGCAACTCCCTCGGAGATGCCGGCAAGACCATCGGTGTCGAGGGATTCGTGGACCACCTGGGCGGCAACCTCGCGCTGCTCGGTTTTGGATCGCTGTCGCTGGAGCGCTGGGGTCGCGCGATTGTGTTCGTGGTCGAATCGTCGCCCCTGAGCGCCGCCGGTGATCCGCTGCTGGGCGCATTGTTGGAAGGTGCGCTGCAACGTTGCATGGGCCGGGACGCAACGTCCGTACTCCTGGGTCGCGACGCAGAACACGTTCGGTTCTTGATGACCGGTGCCCGTGGTGCAGAGCGGGTCCGAGCTTGGCTGTCCGAAGGAAAGTCGTTCGGCGAAGCCCTCGAGCGCCTGCATGAAGGAAGCGGGGCATGATGGGCTCGCAAGATCAGATCACGCGGTTGCAAGGACTGCTCGAGCGCGTGCAGGCCAATGCCGCCCGGCCCCGCGTCGTGGTCGCAGCTCAGGCGTCTGCCGCTGCCGAGCCCGAAGCGGTTGTCGCGCTGGAGCCGGTCGCCGAGATGGTTCCGGTCGCCGAGATGGTTCCGGAAAGTGAGCCGGTTGCACAGGTTGTTCCGGCGAGCGAGCCGGCGATTGCAGCCGTTGCCGAGCCAGCCCTTGCGCCCCCGGAGGAGACTTCCATCGTGCGCGTGGTGGAAGCCCCCAGCGCCGTTGACGACGGAGAGGTGTCCGTCGAAATGGGTGAGGCATCCCTCGAAGATGTCGACTTGCTGGAAGACGACATCGTCGACATCACCGACGAGGGAGAGGAAGAGGCTCTCGCCGAGGCGGACGTCGAGCCTCCCGCGTCCTCGCGTCGACCGATTGCGGGCAGCATGGGGGAAGCCCTCGCGGGTGCCGCGGAGCAGGTTGAGATGGACGAAGGGCGGGAAATTCCCCTCAAGACCCCGCCGCCCGAGTCAGGGCCGCAAGCTGCGGTTCCGCCTCAGCACGCGCTCGCGGCGCCGCCGCTGCCGGAGATCGACGAGCTCGCCGAAGTCGACATCGTTTCGCGTACGCAGCCAACCGCGGCTCAGCTCGGCTCCACCGTGGAGCTCGAGCCAGGCGACGACGCGGAGCTGGAGCTGGGCGAGCCGGTGGCCGAAGCGCCGCCCGTGCACCTGGTTCGCGACGAGCGCCCAGCGGCGCCCGAGGTGGTGCGACCTCAGGTCGTCGAGCGCCCCGCGCTCGCGGCAGCGGCTCCGCCAGCCAGTGCCTTCGTTGCAGCCGCCAAGACCTTCCAACCGCAGAGCTTCGCCGAGCTCTTGGATGCGTCACTCGCCCTTGGGGCCGACTGACCGCTCCAATTCGTCCATCACAGAGGCTACGTCGCCCGAGAGTGCGCTCTGCGGCTCCAGCCAACGAACCGGTTGATCGCGCAGCCATGTCCGCTGACGCCGGGCAAACACGCGCGTTGCGCGGATGATCTGTTCAGCGAGCGCCGTGGTGTCGATGGCGCGACCCGTGCTCAGCGCGTCGTGGACCTGTTTGTAACCGACCGAGCGCATGGCACGCGCGCCATCGAAGCCTCGTGCAACGAGCGACTCGACCTCGCAGACGAACCCCGCGGCGAGCATGGCCTCTGCGCGCGCCCGGATGCGACTATCGAGGGCCTCGGGTGTGTGACGAATGCCGATCAGTCGATGCGGATGTCGCACCTCGCGGAATGCATGGTCGGCGTGCCACTGGCTGAGCATGATGCCCGAGAGCTCGAAGACCTCGAGCGCTCGGCTCACGCGCACGAGGTCATTTTCTGCCAGGCGCTCCGCGGTCTTCGGGTCGACGCGCCGGAGCTCCGCGTGCAACGCGCCACGACCCTCTGCTTCGGCGCGCAGTTGATGGCGTTCGCGGATGGCCGGGTCAGCCGGAGGAGCATCCGCCAGCCCGCGAGTGAGGGCACGGACCCAGAGAAACGTGCCCCCGCACACGATGGCGCGTCGGCCCCTGTCGCGGATCTCCCGGACCTTCTCGTCCGCGAGCTCTGCCCACTGCGCCGCGTCCATCGCTGCGTCCGGCTCGACGACGTCGATCAGATGATGCGGGGCGCGCGCACGCTCTTCTCGTGACGGTTTGCCCGTACCGATCTCGAAGTGGCGATAGACCTGCACACTGTCGGCGCTGATGATCTCCCCGTTGATGGCCTCGGCGAGGCGGATCGCGAGCTCCGTCTTGCCGGACGCGGTCGGGCCCACGAGCACGAGCAGCGGATCGGTCATCAGCGCCGTCCGACGCGTCGGTCCAGCTCGTTCCAACCGGTGAACGTGACGACGGGCCGGCCGTGGGGGCAGTGGCCCGCAAAGTCAGCCCCGTCGAGCGCGGCGAGCAGCGCCGCCGCTTCGTCGGCAGAGATCGGATCACCCGCTCGGATCGAAGCGTGGCAAGCCATCGTGGCGAGAGCCAGATCGACGGCGTCGGAAAATCCGCGACCTCCGCCGCGCGTGACCTCACTGAGCAGATCACGCACGAGCCGCTCAGGGCTGCCTTTTTGCAGCAGCTTCGGCACCGCATGCACACTCAGGCTCTCGGGCCCGCGCACTCGGAGGTCGAGCCCGACGGCCGCGATCTCGTCGCCGCGCGCCGCGACCAACTCGGCCTCCGCGCTGGTGACCTCGACGAACACGGGGAAGAGCAGCGCTTGCGAGGCCACCGAGCTCGAGCGATAGGCTTTCCGCAGCTTGTCGAACATGACGCGTTCGGCGGCCGCGTGTTGATCGAGCACGTACAGGCCATCGTCCGCCTCACACACCAGATAGGTGTGGCGGACCTGAGCCACGAACCGCAAGTTCGCCCAGCTCATCTCCGGCCGCGGGCGGATCGGAGAGCGCTCGGAGTCCTGCACCGCGACCAGCGGCGGCTCGGCCGCCCGGTAGGGCGCACTGAGAGGGGTGCTGGTGTTGTCCGCGGAGGCAGCCGCACCCCCGGCCAGGCCCCACGGATCGTCGCTCTCATCGCTCGGCTTCGCCGGAGCTGTGGCCATCTCACCCTGAGCCGTGTGCGAAACCGCGGCTTCGGGTTGCGATGCGCTCGGAGCCCCAGCCGCGCCGGTGGGTGCAGTCGGCGAGCCGTGGGCGGCGCGCGACGCATGAAACCCCGCCGTTTCGCGGGCGTCCGCCGCCGCAGTGCGCGGCTGAGCTGGTGTTCCTCCCCAGCGCCGGCCTGGCGGCAACGAGAACGCGGTCGCGAGCTCCCGCGACAGGATCGAATACAGAGCGTCGTTGGCCGCGCGCGGATCCGCGAAGCGCACCTCGGATTTCTGCGGGTGTACGTTCACGTCGATCAGCACCGGGTCGATGTCGAGGTAGACGACACCGCGCGGATACCGGCCGCGCTCGAGCACGCTGCCGTAAGCTTGAGCCACCGCGAGCGCGAGGGCGCGATCACGAATCGGCCGATCGTTGACGAACAATCGCAGCCCACCCGCGCCCGCCCGCGCGGACTCCGGACGCCCTAGGAAGGCCTCGACTCTGAGCGGGCCGCGCTCACCCGCGCAGCGTGTCAGCTCATCGGAGCCGAGCACTTGCGCAACACGCTCGGCGCGCGTCGCGACCCTCAGCCACTCGCGTACGGGGCGACCATCCCGGGACAACGTGAAGCTGACGTCGGGCCGAGCGAGCGCTGCGGACTCGACGACGTCCGTAACGTGACCTGACTCCGTGCCGGTGGAGCGCAGGAACTTGCGGCGCGCCGGCACGTTGTAGAACAGATCGCACACGCTGATGGTCGTGCCGATGGGAGCGCCGGCCGGGCGAAGGTTCGGCGCGGCGCCTCCCTCGATCGACAGCTCGACTCCCGCGTCGTTCTCCCGGACCCGTGTCTTCAGCGTGAAGCGACTGACCGAGGCGATGCTGGGCAGCGCCTCGCCGCGAAAACCGAAGGTCTGCACGTGGCTCAGCTCGTCGAGAGAAGCGATCTTGCTGGTGGCGTGCCGCTCGACGGCGAGCTTCGCGTCGTCTTCACTCATCCCCGCGCCGTCGTCCGACACCAGGATCAATCCGACACCCCCCGCCTCGATCTCGACGTGGCAACGCCGAGCGCCCGCATCGAGGGCGTTCTCGACCAGTTCTTTGACGGCGCTCGCCGGCCGTTCGACGACCTCGCCCGCGGCGATCTGATTGGCGAGCTCCGGGGGCAGGATGCGGACGTTCCCCACGGCGAAGGCTCAGCTTTCTTCGCTCGCGTTCGGGGCGGGGCGCGCCAAGAGCTCCCGCGCCGAACGCCGGCTCACCGCCACCGCACCCAAGCCCAGGAGCGCCAGCTGGATCCCGAGGCGAAGCCGAAACGTCCACCAGGACTTCAGTCGCACCAGCTTGTCGAAGTCCCCCGGCGCGATCGCCTCGGGACGTTGTTCGATGCCACTGTGCACGATGGCCTCGACCACACGATTGCGGACCGGTTGGTACAGCGCGTAGCCGACGATCAACACCGCAGCGTTGGCCAGGATTACCTGGACCGCGAAGGCCGGCGAGGCTCGACGGGCAAACAGCGCCTTGCTGCTCACTGCCACGAGCAGGCCCCCCAAGATGACGTGGGCCACGCCGAGCGGGAGCGCGTGTCGGGCGATCGACTGCACACCCTCGACGAAACCCCGAGTGAGGACCTCCTGGCTGGCGTCCCCGCGCAGCGAGCCGAAGGCGGAGGAGAACGGGTTGCGTACGATCTCGATGGCGGCAAAACCTTCGGCCGCCGCTGTCATGCCAACCAACCACAGGGTCACGAGCGCGATCACCAAGTAGATGGGTCGCCTGGGTGTCTCGTCCTGGTCCGCCACGTCGTTCCCTCGAGGGTCGCTCGTTACTCCGCGTAGCATGCCCCAAGTCGTTGCGCGACACATCGCGCCACGTACTTCTGGGTCACAGCATTCCGGCGCGCCGCGCCGCTTCTTCGATGCCGCCTCCGGACCATGCGTCCGCCTCGAGGGTCTCCGTCGCAGCCGCCTTCACCTCGTCCGGTGCTTGGCCCATGGCGTAGCTACGCCCCGCGGCCGCGAGCATCGAAATGTCGTTGATCCAGTCACCGACGGCGACGGTCTCTTCAACGGTGACGCCGTAGTGCTCGGCGATGCTGCTCAGGGCCGTGGCTTTGCTGACGCCGGCCGCGCGCACGACCATGCCCCAATTCGCATCGAGATCCCGCCGCGCCACCGCGAAGAACCCGATCTGGATGTGGTTGCCCGCAAGCTCGAAGATCCGCTGCGCCGCGGCGCGGATCTGGCCTTCGTCACCCAGCGAGACCAAGGCCGCAACCGAGCGGTCATCCTGGAAATGGGCCGGGTCGAGCACGCGCTTCAGGTGTACCGAGCGCTTGGACCAGAGGCCCACGAACGGCAGGAACGGCACTCCGCGCTGGTCGTGCAGCACCGAGTCCTGAGAAAACACGAAGGTGATCGGGTCGAACTCCTCGATCGCCTCGATCAGGGGCTCCGCGGCTTCGGCGAGGATGGGATGGGTCGTCAGCGCCGTGTCATCGCTGCAATCCACGACCTGGCTACCGTCCAGGCAACCGACGGCGCCGGTCACGCCGATCTCGCGGGCGATGTCCCGCGTGCCCGAGTACATACGCCCGGTGCACACGGTCACGTGAATGCCGCGCTGCTGAAGCTCGATGACTGCTCGAAGATCGCTCTCGTGCACCTGGCCGCTCGAGTCGAGCAGCGTGCCGTCGAGGTCCGTGACGAGCAGCTTGAAACGGGTCAGATGGCCGTCACCGGATAGACGGAGACGCGCTTCTTGATCCGGGTTGCGAACTCGTAGGCAACGACACCATCAACCAGTGAGTACAGCGTGTAGTCACGACCGACGCCGACGTTCTTGCCAGGAGCTATCGACTGCCCGACCTGGCGAACGAGAATGCCACCGGCGCGAACTGCTTCGCCGCCGTAAACCTTGACGCCACGATGCTGCGCGTTCGAGCCGCGACCGTTGCGAGTAGAGCCGCCACCTTTTTTGTGTGCCATCGATCAGCCTCAGCCGGAAATGCCAGTGATCTTCACTGAAGTGAGTTCTTGTCGATGACCCATCTTGCGGTGGTAGCGCTTGCGGCGCTTGAACTTGAACGTGGTGATCTTCTCACCGCGTCCGTGCTCGACGATCTCGGCACTGACTTTCGCGCCAGCCACGGTGGGCTTGCCCACCTTGATGATGTCGCCAGAAATCAGAAGCACATCGGTGAATTCCACCGTGGTGCCGGGTTCACCCACGAGGCGCTCCACCACGAGGGTGTCGCCTTGGGCCACTGAATACTGTTTGCCGCCAGTGCGGATGACTGCAGTTGCCATCGGAAGGGCGCGGAACCTAGCCCGCGCGTCCGAACCACGCAAGACGTGAGCGGACTTTCAGCGGTCGGCCGGGTCGGCTCCCGGAGTTTCGGTCCGGGCGTCGCCGGAACTCCCGCGGCCGTCACGCGTCACGCGTTCGGCACCGGCCCTTCGGCCGCATTTGGCTTGCCTCTACTATTGAGTGGAACTATACAACTGGGGTCAGGCGCCGACGCCCTGCGTCAGGGCCACTGCGCACCGGGAGAAAAGCATGATTTCCTTCGAGCCTTCCGAGGATCAGAAGCTCATTGTGGGCACCGTGGCGGACTTCGCGCGAGAGAGCCTCGCCCCCCGCGCGCGGGAGTTCGAGAAAGCCGCGGCCATCGCCGCCGACGTCCGGCGCGCGGTTCACGAGATGGGCCTCAGCTTGGCTGCGCTGCCCGAAGCGCTGGGCGGGCAGGGCCTGGGCCTCACGACCGCGGTGATGATCAACGAGGAGCTCGCCTACGGTGATCCGGCGGCGCCCTTTGGCCTGCCGGGCTTCGGGGCCTTCCTGCATGCGGCCAGCGAGCTCGGCTCGGACGAACAAGCCAAGGCGCTGCTCGCGCCGTTCGCGGATCCCGAGGGCGAAGAGCCGTTCGGTGCCGTCGCCTGGAGTGAGCGCAAACCAAACCGCGAGCGGCCGGGGTTCGTCACCACCGCGAACAAGGTGAACGGCGGCTTCGAGCTGACGGGTGCGAAGGCCTTCGTTGGTAACGCGGATCTTTCGCAGACGTTCATCGTTTTTGCGCAGGTCGAACCGAGTGACGGGTGGAACGGCATCGGTGCGTTCGTCGTGCAGAAAGACAATCCGGGTCTGAAGGTCTCGGGTCGGCACGACACACTCGGCCTCGAGTGTGGGCACTTCGGTGAGATCGTGCTCGAGGGCGCCAAGGTGAAGGACGCGGATCGGCTCGAGGGTCGTGGTGACTTCACGCTCGCTTGTGCGAAGTTCTTCGCCAAGTACTCCCTCACCGTCGCCGCGCGCCAGGTGGGTCTCGCGCGGCTCGCCTTCGACATCTCGCGCGAGTACTGCGACATCCGCAAGGCCTTCGGCAAACCCATCGGCCACTTCCAGGCCATCGCGTTCACCCTGGCGGATCGCCACATGGACGCCGAGAGCGCGAAGGAGCTCGTGCGGCGCGCCGCGTGGGCCTGGGACAGCGGTAAAGAGAGCCCGACCTGCTTGCTCTACACGGCGCAGGCCGTGGCCCACGCGCATCAGGTCGCCATGCGCTCGGCCGACGACGCGGTGCAGCTGCACGGCGGGGCGGGGTTCATGCGCGACGTCATCGTCGAGAAACTCATGCGCGACGCCAAACAGATGGCCCTGGCGGGCGCGACCGCGGAGCAGATGGATCAGCTCGCAGCCGCGGTCGAGCTCGGCATTCCGCTCGATCCGGCGCTCATCTTGCCAACACCGGAAACCCAAGCCGTCCTGACCTGAGCCGTGCGCACCCGCGTCAATCCAGAGGAGATGAAGCCATGATCGACTTCGAGCTGAACACCCAGCAGCGCGCACTCAAAGAAGCCCTGCAGGAGATGGGCAAGAACGTGATCCGACCCCAGAGCCTGGGTTGGGATTGGGTTAAGACCGTCGACCTCGACTTCTTGCGCACGTTCTACATGATGAGTCAGGCGCTCCGCGGGGACAGCAACCCGATGGAGGACTTCAACGAAGGGTCGAAGACCCGCGACCCGAGCAAACCCGTGCAGACCAACCGCACGGCGGCGGTGGGGGCGGAGGAGCTCGCGTGGGCCGACGCGAGCATCATGCTGAGCTTGCCGGGGCCTGGGCTCGGTGGTCCGCCGCTGCGCGCGACGGGCACGCCGGAGCAGAAGGAGCGCTTCTTCTCCATCTTCCGCGACATGAGCCAGGAGCTGCGCTGGGGCGCCTACGGGCTGACGGAGCCGGGTGCCGGCAGCGATGTGGCTGCGATTCGCACGAGCTGCAAGAAGGACGGCGACGTGTACATCCTGAACGGTCGCAAGTGTTACATCACGATGGGCGGACGCGCCTCGTGGGTGGTGATCTTCGCGACCGTCGATCCCGCCCTGGGGCGAGCCGGCCATCGCGCCTTCGTGGTTGAGAAGGGCACGCCGGGTTTCTTCGTGGGAAAGATCGAGGAAAAGATGGGTCTTCGCGCCAACGAGACGGCGGAGCTCGTGCTCGAAGACTGTCGCGTGCCGGCGGCGAACCTGCTCGGTGGTGAGGAGAAATACCAGACCAAGGAGGGATTCATGACGGCGATGAAGACCTTCGACAACACGCGTCCGATGGTCGCCGCCATGGCGTGTGGCATCGGGCGGGCGGCCTACGAGTACGCGCGGGACTTCGTCAAAGAGAACTACGTGCTCGGACGACCCGTCCCGCGCTACGCGGCCATCGCGGAGCGCCTGGCGAAGGTTGGGCGTCAGCTGGAGGCGGCGCGCATGCTGGTCTGGAAGGCCGTGTGGATGGCGGATCAGCACATGCCCAACGCCAAGGAGGCCAGCATGAGCAAGGCGCTGGCGGGGCAGGCGGCGATCTGGGCGTGCATCGAGGCCATCGAGATCTGCGGCGCTCACGGCACTCTGGCCGAGGACCACGCCCTGCTCGAGAAGTGGTTCCGTGACATCAAGGTCTACGACATCTTCGAGGGCACCGGGCAGATCCAGCGCATCGTGATCAGCAAGCGGCTGCTGACCGACCTGCGGGCGTTCTGAGCCCAGGCAACGCCTGCACTCAGCGGCTACCCCTCGTGGTAGATCGCGGCGGTGCGCCGCCTGGAAGACATCGATTGGGCCTCGTGGAAAGCCGTGGACGAGGCCACCCTCCTGTTCGTGATCCGTGACGAAGAGGTGCTCCTGATCCGTAAACAGCGCGGGCTCGGGGCGGGCAAGATCAACGGGCCCGGCGGGCGGCTCCATGTCGGAGAGGCGCCGCTACAGGCTGCGATTCGCGAAGTCGAGGAGGAGGTGTGCGTCACGCCGCACGACATCAGCGAGTGCGGGGAGCTGTCGTTTCAGTTCGTCGACGGGTACTCGATCCACGTGCACGTGTTCCGAGCAGCTGGCTGCGTCGGCGACGCGCGCGCGACGCCCGAGGCCATCCCGCTCTGGACGCCCATCGATCAGATCCCGTACGACGAGATGTGGGCGGACGACCGCATCTGGCTGCCCATGATGTTCGAGCGCCGGCGTTTCAACGGGCGTTTCATCTTCGACGGCGACACGATGCTCGACCACGCGATCGACGTGGCGGACGCTTTGGGTTGAGCTGGCGCCCGCGTCACGGCGTGTGGGTGCGGCTGAGCGCGCCCGTGCTGGGAGTCACCAGCGCTGTCCCTTGGGTGCTCCTTTGAGCCCGACCAACCCGGGGATGGGTTCGTTTGGAATTTCGCTCGACAGCTTCTGGTAGAGCTCCTTCATTGCCGTGAAGCGCTCGGGATCCGACTTGGAGAGATCGTTCTCCTCCTTCGGATCCTTCATCACGTCGAAGAGCAGCCACTCTTCGTCGTTGCCGATTTCGATGATCTTCCAGCGCTCGTCGATGACGGCGCGGCGGCGATCCATGATGTCACAACGAGGCAGCTCGGCGACGATGGGGCGGAGCTCGGCCGGGGCACCCAGGGCCTCGGGCACCAGGCTCTTGCCGCGGAACGGCGGATCGTGCGGCAGACCCATCAGGTCCGCGAAGGTGGGGGCGAGATCGATGTGGCCGCGTGGGGTCTCGATGCGGCGGGGCTCGGCACCCGGGATGTGGATGATGAGCGGCACACGGATCAAGCTCTCCCAGACGTCGTAGGCGTGACGGAATCGCCCGCGCTCGCCGAAGCCCTCGCCGTGGTCGGCGGAGATGACGATGGCGGTGTCCTTGCCCCAGGGTTGTTTCTGGGCCCAGTCGACCAGATCACCGACCCACTGATCGGTGTAGTGCACCTCGTTGTCGTAGAGCGCGCGGATGTCGAGGCCCCAGTCGGGGTGGTCACGATGTTGCCGGTACGTGTAGTGGGGATCGAGGAAGTGGTAGTAGGCGAAGAAGCGTTTGCCATTCTCCTGGCTCACGTTCTTGGGCTCGGAGAGCATGGTCTTGGCGAGCTTGTTGAGCGCTTCGCTGGTGACGTTCTCGATGCCCTGGGTGTCGAGCTCGGTGCCGCGCAGCAGGCGGTAGTCGTCGAAGCCCTGGTTCAAGCCCATCACGGGCTTGAAGTACCCGTGACCGTGACCTGCCAAGGCGCGGAAGCCCGCCTTCTGGGCGCGCTCGCTGATGAAGAGATTATCGGGGCCCCAGAGCGTGAAAAAGAAGGCGTCACGCTGCATCTCGCTCGGGTACTTCCCGACCAGCGCAGGGGCGACACTCTTCGCGGTGTAACTCGAGATGGAGTACGCGCGCGGATACAGCGTGCTCCGTTTTCTGAACGCATCGAGCCAGGGTGCGATGGGCCGCTCGTAGCCCGTCCATGGCATGTCCCAGCGCAGGCTATCGATCAGGATGAAGAGGACGTTGTAGGTCTGCTTCAGCTTGGGGGGCGCGGGTGAAGGTGGAGCGCCGCTCTTTTCGGCCTCCCCCGACGCCGGCGGCGCGTCCACGGCGGGCGACTTGGCCGCGTTCTCGCCGGGTGCGCTGGACCCTTTCGAACAGCCGAGGGCCGCCAAGAAGGCCAGGCAGGTGAGGTTCGGGAGGCGGAAGCGCACGGGGGAGGGAATTGTGACCCGATCCGCCCCGTGCGCCTCAATTTTCGGCCGCGTCAGCCGCGGATGATGGCGGCGCGCGCGCTCGCGTCCTGACCGGAACGGACCTCTTTCAGGAAATCCATCACCTTGTCGATGAAGGCGCGCGCGTGGTCCATGTCGGCCGCGTGTTCGTCGGCGGCGCGCTCCGAGCGACTGGCGCTCGCTTCGTGCCCCACCGCTCGAGCGTCCGCCACACTCGCGTCGTGTTCGAAGACGGCGCTGCCAATCTTGCCGAAGCCATCGAAGATCGCAGCCATGCCCTGAGCGGTTTGCCCAAACACCTGTGCTTTGGCCGGCGTCGCGAGCCCGGAGACCCCGCCTCCGACGTTGATCATACCTGCTGCCATCCCGGTCATTCCGGAGATGACCGCGGCGTTCCGCCGGTCGTCGGCCGCGTCCCGCATGTTCTGGACGCGAAGCGCGACCTGGTTTTCGATGTTGCGCTCGCTGGCGAGTTTCATGCTGCGGGCCTGCTTGCGATCGTCGGAGGCTGACTCGGCGAGCAACGCGGCGATCTGATAGATCGCGTCGTCGCTCAGCGGTGGCGTACCCGCAGAGGGCTCTGGCAGCGTCGTCGTGGCGCCCACGCTTACGCCTGCGTTGGTGTTCCCGGCGGCCTCCGCCACATCGTTGACCGTGACCTTCGCCCCATTCGTGATGCTGATTCCCATCTTCATACCCTCCGCGAGGCCATCAACAACGCTCCATCCTTGGCCTCGATGGCGGAGCGAACGTGTCCGAGTGCGCGCTGGTCCGACTTGTCGGATGCAGCGATGGCGTCGAGCAAGAAGCCGAGCATGCGGTCAGCACGCTCGGCCTTCGCGCGGTCGGCGGTGGCGTCGGCCATGAGATCGGCGGCTTCGCCCTCACACTCTCCTTGTTGCCACTTGGCGTAACCGGCTCCGGTCGCCGAGGCACCGCTGATGATGGTCCCAGCCGACCCCAGGAAGCTGCCAACCTTTTGCAGCTGCGATGCCGTGGCGGCGGCGCTCCCACCCAAGGACGCGATGCCGGCGCCGCCGGTGCAGGCGGCACCTCCAACCCACAGGCCGATCTCGACGTAGGTAGCAGTCTTCGGGTCGAGACCCGCGTCTTCGAGCCACTCCGTTTTTTCGAGGACCATCGCGGCTGACGAAAGAATCGCCCCGCTGACAGCGAGGACTCCGACAACGCCCGCCCCGCCCGTCGAAACCGCGAACCCAACCGCAGCAACCACGGCTGCGATCTTGGCGATTTCCCCGAGGTCGCCGCCGATGCCGAGGAAATTGCCCGCGTCGCGGGCTTTCTCCTCAGCGTGCCGGAGTTCTCGGAGGGCCCTGTCGCGGGCGACTTGCTTGCGTGCGCGGAGACCCTCGGCGTTGCCGCGGGAGGCGTCGAAGCCGGTCCGCCGTGCGTCGCTCATCAGTGCATAGAGCTCGGACAATGCGTCGGTGTTGGTCTGCGGCTCAGGAGCCGGGAGCAGGCTGTCCAAAGCGGTGGGCGTCGATGCGCCGCGCGTCGAAGCGGCGGGGGTCACCTGGGTGACGGGAATGCCGCTGCTGATGCTGGTACCCATCATGACTTCATCCCCTCTCGTTCCACCAACTCGGCCAAGTCTTCGTCGGCGCTGTCTTCGGCCAGGCGTCGGGCCACCTCCAGGGCCTCGTCGGCCTCGGCGTCTTCGCCGAGGGCTCTGAGGGTCCGGAAGCGGGCGAGCGCACAGCGCCCCGCGGTCGGCAGGGCCGAGACCGCGGTCGTGTAGAGCTGGAGCGCGATCTGCTCCTGGCCGACCTGAGCGTGGCACTCCCCGAGCGCGAGCCAGCTGCGTTCGTCCTCCGGGCAGAGCCGGAGCATGATCCGGAACAGCTCTGCGGCCTGCACGTAGCGATCTTGTGAGAACAGCGAGTGGCCCATGGCGTAGAGCGCCTCTTTTGCGTCGCTCGAGAGCGTGGGCGGCACCGAGCCAGAGTTGGTGGTTATCATCGCGCACCTCACCGGATGTTCCCGACGATTCCATCCAGACCCTTCAGGTTCTTCTCCATCATGTTGGTCGTCAGCTGGATGAGGGTCTGGCGCGACGAGACTAGGGACTGAAGCTGGATCATGTTCAGCTCGGCGTTCTTGCCGAGGTCGTCGATCATGTCAGCAAGGGGTTTGAACTTCGCGTTGAATTCCGACTCGGCGCCCGTCGGCAGCGCAGCGGTGGCGACGTCGTGTTTGCCTTCGCTGATGTTGCCGTTTGGAAACCAGCTCTTGTAGTCGAGCAGGAGAGCGGCTGCCTCTGCGTCCATGCCCGCTCCTTTGAGTTCCTTATAGGCCTTTGTGTACGCATCTCCGATCTGCTGGCCGAGCTGCTTGACCTTGTCTGCACTCTTCCCGCTCGTGGTGTGGGTTTCGATGGCGGTCTTCAGCTCCGACAGGATCTTCTTCTTCGCCTGCATGTTCTTCTGCTGAGCCATGAAGGACTTGATTTCGTTGTCGATGCCCTTGAGCTGCGTCTGGCAATAGAGCAGCAGCCCCTCTGCCGTCAGCGAGACACCGCTGGCCAAGAAGCCGTCGACGTTGTTGTTGACGCTGTTGGCCATGAGCTGAGTTTGAGCGTTCAGGATGGATTGAATCGGGTTCTGCATCGGTCTACCTCTTCTTCTTCGGTTTCTGTTCGACACGGTCAGCAGCGAATGACGCCGCAAACTTGGGTCCTCGGGTCCACGGGGCGCGCGGCGGCGGCCTGAGCGATCTCTTCAAGCTCGGCTTCCGAGACCTCGAAGGTCGCGTCGCTGTGCGCGAACGTCGCGCGGAGCAGCTCGAGTGATGCGTCCTGTGCTTCGAGCTCAGCGGACAGTTCGTTCAGTACGGATTCGAAATCGCTTCGGCTCATTGCTGCCTCCTGGCGCTGACGTTTTGGGCGTCAGTGCGCGTCCCATCGGGGGAGGTGTGCGCGGGTTGCGCACTTTTTCCCCCCCAACGCCGCTGCGCTGACCCCGCCCCTTCCCCCCTCCGCCCGACTTCGGGTTATGCTCCCGGTTCCGATGCGTCGCGCTTCCCTTGCCTGGGCCCTTGCCCTCGTCCTCGTGGCGTCGAGTGGGGTAGTCCTGACGGGATCCGATGTGGGCGCTCAGACGAAGAAGGGCGCGAAGGGCGGCAAGGTCAAGAAGGTCTGGAAGAACGGCAAGCTCGTTCCCGTGGACCCCGCCCCCGACGAGGGCGACGACAAGGCCACGAAAGACGCCAAGGACGCCAAGGATCCCAAGACGCTGGCCAAAGACTCGAAAGAGCCCAAGGCCGAGGGCACCAAGGAGTCCAAGAGCGGAGGCGCCGAGACCAAGGCTACGACCGGAAGCCCCTCGGTGCTCGAGACCAAGAGTGAAGGCGACGGCGGCGTGAAGACCTACAAGTTCGGACCCGTCGAGGTCGAGGGCCGACTGAAGTCGCCGCAGGTCGTGTACTTCATGCGCCGCGTTCGCGCGGAGTTCGCCGCGGGAATGCTCGGGCACCGATCCTTCATGCGTGAGCTCAGCGATACCCGCCGCAGCCCCGCCGTAAAGTAAGAGCCATGGCCCTTCCCGCTTCGCAACCCATCGTCCTGCGCACCGCCGCCGTCTGGGGGACCACCGTGCTCGCAACACGGCAGCTGAGTGGCGGGCAGTCGTTTGCCTTCGGCGACTTCAAAGAAGCCACGCTCCCGAAACCCGACAACAGCGTGATGCCGGACGTGCCGGTCCGTGCCGTCGCCAGCGGCTGGGAGCTCGATGCGCGAGGCGCGACGGGCGGCGTCATCTACCTGCGCGGACGCCGGGAGAATCCCGTCGATCTTGGACGCGGCGGCGCGCCGATCCCCATCGTCGCCGGTGACTTCGGGGTCGTGCAGTACGGCCCGACCTTCAGCGTCTTTTTCCAGTTCACCCACGCGCCGCCGGCGTTGCGCACCCGGCGCCGCTGGGAGTGGTCGCTGATCTTCGCGTTCATCTTCTCGCTCGTCGCCATCTGCGGTGGCCTGGCCATGATCTGGGCCATCACCACGCCACCCGCGATCCCCAAACCGCTCGAGCTGACCAGCTCGGCGGAGCTCGCGGTGCAGTTCAATCTGAAGGAAGAGCCCGTCGAGCCCGAGAAGCCGACCGGCAAAGAGGACTCCGACAAAGGCCAAGGCATCAAGGACCCCGGCGCCAAAGACAAGAAGGACATGGGCGGCGGCAAGAAGATGAAGAACGAGGAGGGGCAGCTCGGCAAGAATGGTGCAGCCGACAAGACCGAGCTCAAAGGTGAGATCCGCAACGGGCTCGGTGGCATCTCGGAAGTCCTGAACAGCGAGGTCGGCGAGGAAGTGAAGAAGACCCTCGGCACGATCAGCTCGGTTGCTGATGCACTGGGTGGTCTGCGCTCCGACAACATCGTGCTCGGTCGTGGCACCGGTACTGGCCTCAAAGGCTCCGGCTCCGGCGGCGGTGGCGATGGTGAAGGTGTGCCGTTCGGTTCCGGAACCCTCGACACCGGTTGGGGTCCGGGCAAGGGCGGCGGCTTCGGTTCCGGCAGCGGCGGCCCCGGAGGTCGCGGACTCGGGGGCTACGGCAAGGGCGGTAAAGGCGGCGGCGAGGGCTCGGGCTCCGGCGATGGCAAGGGTCCCGGCGAGAAGGCGGTCGCGGGCAAAGACGTCCCCAAACCGGGTCAGGGTCTCACTCCGGCACAGATCTCACGCGTGGTGATGTCGCGGTACGGCGCGTTCCGCGCGTGTTACGAGGCCGCGGCCTCGTCGAATCCAACCATGTCCGGCAGCGTGAGCATCGGCTGGAGCATCTCTGCTGGCGGCTCCGTGGCGGGCGCGAGCGTTGGTAGCTCTTCACTCGGCAACCCGCGCGTCGAAGGCTGCATCGTGCGGCAGTTCAGCCGCCTCTCCTTCCCGACTGCGGACAAACCCACCAACGCCAGCTGGACCTTCAGCTTCAAGCCGAGCAAGAAGTAGCCGACCACCCGGACAATGCGGGCTCATCCCGCCTGTTTTGTCCGGCCGCCTTTCGGCTCTGGCACGCGCGTGGCATAGTTGGAGTTCATCTCTTCTCCAGGGGTCCGAAAATGCCGACAATCTCGCTAGTCGTGTCCCGTTTGCTGGGGGGCATTGCCCCCGCCCGTTGGGGTCTCTCCCCCTCGCACGGCGTCGTCGCCGGTCTGCTGGGGCTGCTCGCCATCGGCTGCGGTTCCAAGGACGAGAACCGAACGCTGGAGCCGATCCAGCTCGGCATGACGAAAGGCATGGGTGCCATCTACGAGAGCGACGAGATGAGCATGTACGAGGTGAAGAAGGCCGTGGCGTTCCCGATCCGCGCACCCACGGCTGCGGAACAAGCCGCGCTCAGCGGTGCGCCCGTTGCGCCCTTCCCGAGCAAACCCTGGCTGCAGAGCTCCGATCTGAAAGTACAGGTCACCTGGACTCTGACCAACCTCGACGCGGAGACCCACAACGTCGAGATGCTCATCGACCCGTGGAACGAGTTCGGGCGCTACTGGCCTGGCTTGAGCGTGACGGACGCCCAGCGTGAAGAACAGATGCCGAATCTGTCCGGCATCGACGTCCTGATGGAGCTGCCCGGAACAGCGAGCGGGCGCGCGTCGCGACGCCACGGGATCTTCACGTACGAGGACATGAAAGAACTGTCCATCGACCTGGCCACCGCGATGAACATCATCGCGACCGCGCCGCCACCCGATCCGGCCATGGAGGCGGAAGACAACCCCGCCGTTGGCCTGGTCAACCACGCATTCGCCGTGGAAAACCGCTCGTACAACGACGTCGTGATCCAGTCCTACATCCCGACCACGATCCCCGGGCTGACCGGCTTCGACATCGGCCTTCGTACGTACGAAGAGGCAAACGTGGCCATCGAGATCTTGGTCGAGGTCGTGGATCCAGGCAGTGGCAAGGTCGTCAAACGCGATGAAAACGTGACGCTGCTTCCCGAGCCGGCGACCTACATTACCATCGGCAACGGCTCGTACTGAGCCTCGCCGCTTGACTCGCTCGGCGGGCGTGGCCGAGCCTTCGCAGGTGGTCGCGGATTTCGACCCTCTGGGCGTCGGCTCGGCCGTTGCGCGCGCGCTCGGTGCGGCGGGTGTGCGCACAAGCGTCTCTGCCGATGGCGCCGTGTCCCTCGGGATTGAAGCGCTCGAAGAAGCAGAGGCCGAGCTCAGGGGGTTCGGAGTCGCGCTTCAGAGCCCTCGTCGAGGCCATTCCAGAGCCGGTGTTCATCGTCGGTGCGCGCGGACTCTCGTACGGCAATCCCGCCGCCGTGCAGCTCTTCGGCTACGACCGGCTGGAGGAGGCCCTGGGCAAGGACCCGCGGAGCGTGGCTCATCCGGACGACCTGCCGCAGCTCGAGCAGCGAGCCATTGCCATGTTGCTCGAGCGCCGCACTCTGGCCCCGTTCGAGTACCGCGTATTTCGACGGGACGGGACGCTGCTCACCATCGAGGTGAGCTCGATCCCAATCGAGTACGAAGGCACCCCCTCGATCCTGACGTTCGCGCGGGACGCAACGCTGCGCAAACGCCTCGAAGCCGAGCTGCTCCAGGCCGATCGGCTGGCGGTGCTCGGTCTGCTCGCCGGCGGCCTCGCCCACGCAATGAACAACCCGCTGTCGTACGTGTTGCTCGATCTGGAGCAGGCCGAACGTGCGCTCGAGCGGGGACTCACCGAGGAGTGCGACGCGGCCAACGTCCTCATGCGGCTCCGCGAAGCCCATGACGGTGCGCAGCGGATCGCGGAGGTCGTGCGTCGCATGCGTACACTCTCGCGGATTGACGACGATCGGCGAGGTCCAGTCGACGTGCGGGCCGTGCTCGAGGCAGCGCTCGAGCTCGTTGGCAACGAGCTGCGCTACAAAGGCGAGCTCACGACGGAGCTCGGAGATGCTCCTCCGGTGTTAGCCAGCAAGAGCCGGCTCGAGCAGGTCTTCTTGAATTTGCTGGCTCACGCGGCGCAATCGCTCCCCGAAGGGGGTGAAGGCCGCGTGCACCTGGTGCTCAAGGGCGAGGGTCAGCAGGTGATTGTGGAGGTGTTCGACGACGCGCGGTCCCGCGACCCGGCTGAGCTCACTCAGGCGCTGATTCCATTCGCAACCCCGCTCGAGGGTCTGGAGCGAGCGCTCAGCCTACCGCTCTGCCGCAGTGTGGTGGAGGGGCTCGGTGGTGAGATGAGCGTCGACGGGACGGAGCACGGCATGCGCGTCCGGCTGGTTCTGCCCGCAGCGTCGGCCATGGTCAGCAGTCTGCCACCGCCGCGGACGTCGTCGCAGTCGAGCTTGGGATCCTCGAGCTTGGCTCCCACTCGCGTCTTGGTCATCGACGCAGATGCCGCCGTTGGTTCCGCGGTCCGACTGATGCTCGAACCCGAGAGCTCCATCACTTGTGTGCGCGACGCCAACGAGGCCGTCGAGTCACTGCTGGCCGGCGACGTGTATGACGTCGTGCTGTTCGATTGTTCCGCGTCCGACGCCGCAGGCGAGGGCCTGCTGTCGATCGTCGAGCGTTCCCTGCCGGGGGTCGCCGCGCGCGTCGTTCTGATGACCGCCCGCGACGCCACGCTGGGCGCCTTCGGGCGCAACAACCTGCGCATCACGAAACCCTTCGACGTGGCGGCTCTGCGGGCGGTGGTGGAGCGCGTTCGCCGGCCCACGCCGGCTCAGTGACTGGGGAGCGGCGCGGCGCTGCCCGCGGCGGGTGGATGAACGGCAGGACCGTCGTCGCGCAGCAAGCGCCCGAGGACTTGCTGCAGATTGCCCGAGTCGAAGCCGAAGACCAGGCGCACGGCGTTCTGCTCGACGGAGCTCTCGATCCCCGAGATCGGATCTGCACCGAGCTCCCGCGTGAGCCCCGCCCGCGCATTCGCGATGGCACCGTCGGCCCACTTTCCCAGCTCACTGCAGGCGGTCTTGTCGGGACACGCAAGCAACAGGGTGGCGCGGGCTTCGGGCAAGAGATCGACGCGCAAGGCGCCGGCGCGCACGACCCGAAGCGGCGCGCGCGTGGCTTCGTCCTCTTGTAACCAGCGCTCGAGCCAGCCTGGCCGGGAGATCCAGGTCGCTGTGATGGCGCCGGCGCCCCCAACAGAAGTTCTCAAGGTGGAGTGCATCTCGTCGCTCAACAACGTGGGAGTGTGTCCCTCTGCCGCATCCACCATGCTGCGGAAGTAACCGCCTTCCCCCACGATGGCGGGTCCTGCCTTGCGCACGGCGATCTCCGGTCCTTCGCGGCTCTGGTCGCGCACCGATGAGAACGTCCCGAGCTGATTCTTGACCGGAGAGCCGCCGCGTCGGTCGACGACCTTCGCCACACACGGCAGGAAGCGTTCGGGATCGAAGTTGCCCGTCGCGACGATCCCCAGGGTCGGCGCGGCCCCGGGTCGCTGCTCCGGCACGGACAGCGCGAGCTCCCGGATCTGCTCGGTCGGGTCGAAGCCGCAGATCTCGGTAATGGAGCCCAGGCCTGCCAGCTCTCGACCGCCGCCGGTCAGCGCAGCCCCAAGCGGACTCCTGCGCACGCGGGTGAGGTCAGCGTGTACGAC
Organism: Myxococcales bacterium; assembly: GCA_016706225.1. Lineage (NCBI taxonomy): Bacteria > Pseudomonadati > Myxococcota > Myxococcia > Myxococcales > Myxococcales bacterium. The sequence continues at coordinate 935,656 of JADJKB010000022.1, read as the reverse complement.
GAAGCCGGCGCCAGCCGGCAGGGCCGCGAGCGCCGGCGCGAGCCGCTCGACTGGCACACCCTCCGGCGGTTCGCGCTTCTTCGGCGGTCGAGTGAACAACCAGGCGGCCGCCACGGCCGAGGCGAGCGCGATCCAGTGCTCCCCTCTGCCCAGGTTCATCGATCCGCCCGCCGCGCCGAGGGTGCTATTCGATGGCGTCGTCGGCTCGTCGCCCATCGCCACGCCGTCGGCCCTCCGGGCGAGGGGGGAACACTCGCCGGTCGAGCGGCGAACGTCGTCCGACGAGGGAGCGTTTGCCGTCGCCTTCGCTGAAGACCTGACGCAGATCGTCCACATCGCGCGCGCCGGAGCGCCGCAGCTGATCCGCGTGCTGAGTGCACAGGGCGACGATACGCTCGCCAATCAGCACTCGCCGGATCCGAGGTTGCGCCGGCGCGTCGACTGGGGTCGCGGGCTTCGGCAGGTTTTCGCAGACTTCGCATGGGCGCGACATGAGGTCGAAGCTGGCCCCGCTGCCGCGCATTGGCCAACTTCCTGCCAAGTCGCTTATCGAAGCTCACGCCGGCGCACACCGCGCCTCGACCCATGCAATCACGTCCTCTTCCACCGGGCGTCCAACGAAGCGCGACAGCTCCTGAATCCCGGTGGGACTGGTGACGTTCACTTCGATCAGCTTCTCGCCAATCAGGTCGAGGCCGACGAACCAGAGCCCGTGCTGGCGCAAGCTGGCGCCGACGGAGCGCACGAGCCGCTCTTCGGTGGCGGTCAACTCGGTGGGTCGTGCATTGCCCCCGACGTGGATGTTCGCGCGAAAATCATCGGCGCGAGGTACGCGCAGGATCGCGCCCAGGGGTTCGCCGTCCAGGACGAGCACGCGTTTGTCGCCCGCGACCACCGACGGGAGGAACTCCTGAACCAGGGCCAGCTCGCGCCCTTCGTGCGTCAGCAGGTCGGCGAGCGCACGGGCGTTGCGATCACCCGTGGACAGGGTCACGACGCCCGTTCCGCCGGCACCGTCGAGGGGTTTGAGCACGGCCTGATTGCCGACGGTCTTCACGAAGGCGAGGATCGCTTCGGGATCGGAAGACACCAGCGAGCGCGGCATGTGTTCGCTGAAGTGAAACGCGAATAGCTTCTCGTTGGCGTCCCTGAGACCCCGTGGATCGTTGAGGACCAGCGTCCGGTCTTTCACCAGATCCAGTTGTTGTGTCAGGTGGGCGTAGGCCGGATCGAAGGGCGGGTCCTTGCGGATGAACACCGCCTCTATGGCCGCGAGCTCGATTGGCTCGGGCGCGCCGAGCACCACGTGCGGGGCCTCGTCCGCCACGCGAATCGGCCGAGCCTGTGCCCGGACCTCTCGGCCTTCGTTGGAGATGGCGCGCGGCTCTGCGTGCAGACATTCATGCCCGCGCTTCTGCGCAGCGCGCATGAATGCAAAGCTCGTGTCCTTGGTGGGGAGCATTTTCTCCGCCGGATCCATTACGAACAAGAAGCGCACGTCGTTTCGTCCCTTTGCAGACAGACCGCGGGAGCGTATCAGACAAGGGGTGATGTTGCGCCGCGCGTTCGTTCGGTTCGGGAAGACAAAGACCCCTTCGCCGCTGGCCTTCGCCGCAACTCTGGTCCTCGGTCTGGCGCTGCTCGCGCCGGAAGCGCCTGCCCAGAGGGCCGCGCGAGCTGCGGCGGCGACGGAGAACGAGCTGGCCACGCGCGAGGCCCTGGCTCAGATGCGAGCCGGGGGGAACGCGGTCGACGCGGCGATCACGGCTGCGCTGGTTGCGGGTGTTGCCAGCCCGACCTCGAGCGGCATCGGCGGCGGGGGTTTTGCTCTGGTGTGGATGGCCGCCGACCAGAAGGTCACGACCCTCGACTTTCGGGAGACCGCGCCCAAAGACATGGACGTCCGCGCGCTCGAGAATCGGCCGCTGCCGGCGGCGGAGCGCGGCAAGCTGACGGGAACGCCGGGCGAGGTCGCGGGGCTGTTCGAGCTGCATCGTCGCCACGGCAAGCGTGCGTGGAAGGACGTCGTCGAGCCGGCGGTGCGCATTGCCACCACTGGCTTCCCGATCAACCCGCACCTTGGTGCGTCGCTGGTCGGTTCGCAGAAAGATCTGCGGGCCGATCCAGGGATCTCCGGGATTTTTTATCCGGGCGGGAAACCGGCGGCGGTCGGCAGCTTGGTCAAAAATACCAAGCTCGCGGCGACCCTGAAGCGCATCGCAGCCGAGGGCGCGCCGGGGTTCTACAGCGGGGTCACCGCTACGGATGTCGTCAACGCAGCCCGTTCGGTGGGCGGCGCGCTGACTCAGGCTGATCTCGATACGTACAAACCCGTGACGCGCTCGGCGCTGCACGTGCGCTGGGAGGGGCACGACATCTACACGATGCCGGCGCCATCGGCCGGTGGGATGATGCTGGCGCAGACGCTGAAGCTGTTCACCAAGGCCGAGCTGGTGAAATACGGTTGGCAGACCGGAGTTTTCCAGCACGCGCTCGCCGAGGGCATGCGCGGAGCGATTGCCGATCGCATGCGCTACCTGGGTGATCCGGATCAGCAGAAGGTCGACCTGGATGGCCTGCTCTCGGACCAACGCATGGCGGTTCGGAAGAAGACGATCGCGCTCGACCGAACTCACGCCAGCCCGCGGTTCGGTCTGGAGGAACACGGCACCCATCACCTCGTGACCGCGGACGCTGCGGGCAACGTGGTCTCGCTGACGACGACGGTGAACCGAGTGTTTGGCACCAAGCTGACCGGGGTGGACTCCGGAGTGGTGCTCAACGACGAGATGGACGACTTCGCGAAGCAGAAGGACGTGGCGCCGTTCGGCATGAAGGAGAGCCCGAACCGTCCCCGACCCGGCGCGCGCCCGGTCTCGAGCATGACGCCGACGTTGGTGGTCAAGGATGGCCGCGTGGTGTTTGCTCTGGGCGGCTCCGGCGGAACGACCATCGCCACCAACGTGACGCAGCTACTCGTCGGGCGTCTGGCGTTCGGCAAGTCTCCGGCGGAGCTGGTCAAGTCCGCGCGCTTCTACGTTCCAACGCTGGGGTCGAGCATCTTGCTGGAGAAGGGGGCCGCGCAGACTCTCGTGGACGACCTGACCTGGCGGGGCGAGTCCGTCGGGACCATGCCGTTCACCACGAGCGGCGTTCAGATGCTCGCCATCGACAAGGGCCGCGTTTTGCCGGCGTCCGATCCGCGCAAACACGGCAGCGCCAAGGCAGAGTAGCTGCCCGCCCTCGCGCCCGCGAATCAGTGTAGCGAAGCGACGACGAGCTCGGCGCTCTCGCGGTCGTCGAGATCCGTCGCGACGGCGTAGCCCACTCCGCGCCGCTCGACCGCAGCGATGCTGTAACCGCGGCGAGAGCCGACGTAGACCGGCGTGTTGCGGACCACCCGCGGCTCGAGGGTCGCGCGCAATGGGAAGCGCGCGGAGTTGTACACGTAGAGGGAGACACGATGCCCGTCGAACATGTAACGGAGCGAAGCCGCGCGCTGGTTGAGCTGCCGAACGGGCACCACGCTCGCACCCTCCCAGCGCAAGCCGTACTGCTGAAGACTCGGGAGCCGCACGGGGACCCCCACCTCTGGTTCGAGCTTGCGGACGAGGGATGGTTCGACGACGTCGGGATCACGCGACGCCGCGTGGTGCGTGACCAGCTCGTCGATCATCTCATCGAGCGAGGCGGTCACTCCAGGTGTGCTCGTTGCCATGCTGGTCGAGACGTTCATGCCGTCGTTGACCGGGCGACTCTGTTGCTCGAGGGCTCCCCAGACCAGCGTGGCCCCCGCTGCCGCCGCGACCGGCACGATGAAGCGCCAGGCCAACGGCCGACCTCGGTCGAGCGCGTCACGCCGCTCGTCGCGCTCTTCCTGCCGTTCACGCTCAGCGGAGAGAGCCCGCGCGACCCGCGCAGCGAACTCCTCCGATGGGTTGGCATCTGCCTGGACGGAGCGCTGCAAGCTGAGCTTGAGCGCTTGATTCAACTCGACCGTCTCGCGACAACAGGCGCAGTCACCCAGGTGAGTCTCTAGCTCGACGACCTTTTCGGTCGGCAGCTCGCCGTCACCAAACGGCTCGAGGAGCGAAGCGGAGCGTCGACAGGGAGAGCTCATTGCGACGCACTCCGCTTGGCGCGATAGGTCGCCAGATCGGTCGGTTCGCTGCGTGCGCCCACGACCGGTTCGTGGCTCACGATGCCCATGTCGAGGGCGTGTTCGTAGAGGCGGGTCTTGAGCAGGCGACGACCGCGGTGAAGGCGTGACATGACGGTGCCAATTGGGCAGCCCATGATATCCGCGATCTCGCGGTAGGACAGCTCTTCCACATCGGCCAGAACCACCGCCAGGCGAAACTCTTCCGGGAGCTCATCGAGCGCCATGCGGATTTCTCGCTCGAGCACCGGCCGGAGCGCCGCGGACTCGGGATCGCGCATCGATGACATCGTCGACGCGCTGACCCAGCCGTCGGCCAGCGGGTCCGCGTCGGGTCCTTCGAGCACAGCCTTCTCCAGGCCGCCGCGACGGTAGCGGTTGATGAACGTGTTGGTCAGGATGCGCATGAGCCAGGCCCGCATGTTGGTCCCCGACTCGAACTGCTCACGGGCGCGCATGGCCTTGACCAGCGTGTCTTGCACGAGGTCTTCGGCTTCCGTTGGATTGCGCGTCATGCGAGTGGCCACGGCAAGCAGCGCCCCGAGGTGCTGGATGGCTTCGCGCTCGAACTCGGAAGGGACTGAGCCCCTGCCCTTGGAAGAAGAAGAGAAGAGTTTCACCGGTGCGCCTTCAACCGGGGAAGTATTGGGTCTATTCCTTGGCGCCGCTCGTGTCCGGGAGGCGTTTTTCCAGGGCATCCAGCCGTTCGTTCAGGCGTTTCACGTCCGCCTGCAGCTCCCGGAACGTAGAAAAATTGGGCAATACCGTGCGGATACGCTCGTCGATGGTGTGCTGCCACTGCTCCAGCGTCGCGCGAAAACCTTTGTTCTGGTCCTTGCTGTCGGTCACGTCTTCCTCCGGCTCAGGCGGTGGCGGTTCGCTGCCGGCGCCCGGCTCTTTCGGGATCAGCCGTCCGATCGGGCCCTCGCGCAGGGAGGAGAGCAGCTTCTCGCCTCGATGTCGGATCAGCGCTTTCAGTGTGGTGAGCGGGATGCCCCGAGGCCGGGCCTTCAGCTCTTCCGAGATGATCAGCGCCAGGGTGACGTCGGTTTTGTCCTCTTTGCTAGCGTTGTCGATGATCTGGACGTCTTCACCCGCCCGCACCATGTCGGCGATCTGAAGCAGGGTGACGTAGCGACTATCCTTGGTGTCGTAGAGCTTGCGGTTGGAATAACGCTTGATTACGCGCCGATCCGCCGCCTCGCCTTCTTCGACCAGTTCGCTCGACATCACTCGCAGCTCGCATGGAAGCAAGATTGCCGCAGAGCGTCAAGCCCCCGAAAACGGCCATTTATCTGGCCACGCCCAGTCGCGGCTCACAGCGCGACGCGTTCGCGGGACGAGTCCAGCTCCGCCTGACACAGCTCACAGATGCTCTCGAGGAAATCCTGGAAGCTCGAACGTCTGAGGCCGATCTCGTTGATCCACGCGATGACTTCCATCTCGCCGCGTGAGTCCGTGTTGGCGGGATTGAAGACGAACAGCGTCGTTGCTTGCAGGTCGATGCCGAAGGGGATCAACACCTTCGGGCGGGTACGCGACGGCGGGCCGTAGTCGGGCACCGGCGTCTCCGCAGCTTCGAAGGTGGCTCGCGCTGCTTCCGCGTGTGAGCGTTCAGCGATGCTCGCGGTGCCGAGCAACGTTGCGCCGTCGTAGAAGCGCGACCAGCCGTCGTGCAGCATCAAGAATTCGCGGTAGCTGGGCGGGAGCGAGCGGCCGAGGCGCTGTTCGGCGGCCGCGATGTCGGCCCCGGACGCGCCCGGGTTGGGGCGCAGGCCGAAGTCGCGGTAGGGCGCGATGCGCAGGATCTCGCGTTGAACTCGCTGGATGTCACGGAGCAAGATGCGGAAGTCGGCCATGGGATCGCCTCGATTGGCCGGACGGTACGTGGGGCGCGTGGCAGGGGCCCAGAAATCGGCCGGCGCGACCGCCGAACGCGGGGCTAAGCTAGCTGCGAATGGACGCCGGGAACCCCGCAATTGAAGCGCGCGATGTGAGCGCGGGATACGGGCGCGTCGGTGTGCTGCATGGGGTATCGCTGAGCGCTCGGGCCGGCGAGCTGGTGGCCGTGCTCGGGCCCAATGGCTCGGGGAAATCCACCCTGATTCGCGTGCTCGCGGGGACCCTGCCGGTGCGAAGCGGCGGCGTCTGGTTGCACGGCCGACCGCTCGCGGAGCTCGGTCGCGAGGCCATCGCGCGGGAGATCGCCGTCGTGCCGCAAGAGAGCGACGTGGCTTTTGGGTTCGACGTGCGGGAGGTCGTGATGATGGGGCGCGCGCCGCATCAGTCGGGGCTGCTGCGGGTGCGTGAGGTCGATCAAGTGGCGGTGGAGAGTGCCCTCGAGCGCTGCCAGATCGGACCGCTCGCGACACGACGCGTGGCCGAGTTGTCGGGCGGTGAGCGGCGGCGCGTGACCATCGCGCGCGCGCTCGCCCAAACCGCCAACGTGTTGCTCTTGGACGAGCCGGCCGCGCATCTGGACGCGCGCCATGCCGTCAGCGTCGGGGATTTGATGGGGGAGGAGGTGCGGTCGCGCGGAGTGGCCTGCGTTGCGGTGATGCACGACCTCGCAGCGGCGGCGCGCTGGGCCAGCCGCATCGTGTTGCTTCGGGCGGGTGAAGTCCGGGCAGATGGACCGCCGGCCGAGGTGCTCGATCCGGGACTGCTCGAGTCCGTGTTCGGGATCCCGATGAAGGTCGCGCGAGACCCCGAAACGGACCTGCCCTACGTGGTCACCGGACACTTATCGAAGTAGCGGTTTTTCGCGTAACTCGTTGGGGTCTGATAAGGCACGAGGCATGCGACCCGCTTTGCCTTGCGCGGCCCTGGTGTCGGCGCTGACGCTCGCGGGTTGTGGGTTCGATTCGCCCGCGGCCCTGGTTTCTGCGGTGGATTTTGCCCCTAGCGAGGCCGAGGTGGGCGACCGGCTCGAGGTCATCGGGTCCGGTTTCCCGGAGGGCAAGGCCGCGACCCTGAGCTTTCGCGGTGACCTGCATCGCCCGGGACAGGAGCCCGAGCGGGGCGTGGAAATCGTCGCCCCGGCCCTGAGTACCTCCCAGAACCGGGTTTCCTTGCTGCTCAGCGAGAAGCTGCAGCGTGACCTCTGTGGGCGCGGAGAGAGCGCCGATCACACGACCTTTCGTGGCGAAGTGACGGTTGCGTTCGCGGCGCGGACGACCGGCGCCCCACCCGTCACGGGTGTGGTCCCGCACGTGGTGCTGGATATCCAAGGTCCTGCAGTTCCGACGGAGTTGTCCCGCGCGCGCGAGGCGGAAGCGCGGCGGGCCCTCGATTTCGTGGGCGTGGTGATCGATCCCAAAGCCACCGCGGCGCCGTTCGCGGTGACTGCGGTAATGCCCGGCGGTCGGGCCGAGCGGGCCGGCATTCTGGTGGGCGACACCCTGGTCGCGTTGGACGGAGTGAGTCTGCGGGCCGTCAGCGACTTCACCTTTGCCTCCGACCGCTCGGCCACGTTCAGCCTCAAGCGCGGGCGGCTCAAGGAGCCGATCGACCGCGCCGTCGACGTGCAGGGGTTCCGGGAGCGAGCGCCGAAGGAGCTGGCCATCGCCGGCGTGCTGGTCGGATTGGTCGTGATGCTGTTTGCGCTGTGGCTCGCGCCGGTGTCGCGCATGCTCGGCTGGGTCGAACGCCGGGTTGCATCGCGTCTGCGCGAGCGAATGGCCAGGACGAAGGCTCCCGGAAACCGCCGGGCGCGCCTGTGGTCCACGGTGGAAGCGTCGTTCTCGGACGAGCTCTCGCCGAGCGGCGAGCCACTGTTCGTTCGCTTGCTTCCGTACGCGATGTTTCTCGGGATCAGCGCGGGTGCGACGACCATCGCTTTCGGCAAACCACTGGTCTCGCGCGATCTGGACTTCGCCTTGATCGCGCTGTCCTCGGTCACCTTGTTGGTGGTGGTGGCGCTGATGAACGCGGGCTGGCGCGCAAAGGGGCACTGGTCGATCGCACGAGGGCTCAAGGGCGCGCTCGCCACGCTCGCGCTCGAGCTCCCCATCATCGCTGCGTTCGGCTGCGTGGTGCTGGCAACGGGCAGCGTTCGCATCGCCGACATCGTCGAGGGGCAGGGCGCGCTGCCGTGGACCTGGAATGCGTTCCGGAACCCGGCTTTGTTCCTGGCGTTTTTCCTGATCGTGTTCGCCTCGTTCCCGCAGTCACGCCGCGCGACGTCGCGGCTGGTGGAAGCGGATCTCGAGGAGCCGAACGGCGGCGGTCTGATGTTCTACGTCGAGTGGGGGCACTTGCTCGCGGTGAGCACGCTTGCTGCGATGGTGTTCCTGGGTGGCTGGCGGCTGCCCGTAGCGAGCGTCTCATCTGGCGCGATCTGGTGGCCCGCGCTGGGCGCCCTGCTCTTGCAAGTGAAGTGCTGGGCTGTTGCCGGCATCGTGGTCGCGTTGCGCTGGGCGCTACCGAAGGTGCACACCGACCAGATGACCGGTGTGTTGATCCGCGTCGTGGCACCGGCCGCGCTGCTCGTGCTCGCGGGGAGCGCGGCCTGGGCATCCTGGCGAGATACAGCGGTCTGGCGAACCCTGGAGCCAGTCCTGGGATATGTTCTGTTCGGGCTGGCGGTCGGGGCGGCGCTGAAGTTCGCGCGCGCCGTTCAGGGCCACGTACGAGCGCCCACGGCACCGATGCACGTCAATCCTTGGCTGTGAGCTTGAAAGGGCCGCCAGCCGCGACTAGCGTGCCTCGCGGCCGCACGCCGCTCCAATGCCCGAGTACTCTGGCTCGCTACAATCTTTCGAGCTCGCGGTCGCGCTGTGGTTGGCTCCCTTGCTACCGCTCGTCGCCGCGCTCTACGCCGCGCTTGGCGGCTACGTCGGCGCGGGCAACGACTCGGATTTGCCGCGGGCATTTCGACCTCGAGTAGTGGCGCTGGCCGCGAGCGTCGCGGCGCTCGGCATCGTCGCGTTCCACCTCGTGGTGCTGCTGGGCTTGCCGGAAGATCAGCGACAGCTGCTGTCCCACGCCTGGGGGCTCTTGCGTGTGGGCTCGCTGGACGTGAGCCTCACGCTCTCCGCAGATCCCACGACCATCATGCTGGCAGGGGTCGCGTCGGTTGCCGGCGTGGCCGGCATCGTCCTGACCGCGGGTCAGGCGCCCGAGGCCCAGCGCCGATGTAGCGCCGGGGTGGGCCTGGCTCTCGGCGGCGCGCTGCTGGTCGTGCTCGGCGACGACCTGGTGCTGGTCTTGGTCGGGTCATTCCTCTCCGGACTCGGTGCGCTCGTGCTCGCGTCGCGTGACGAAGCGGCGCAGGCTGCCAGGGGTTTTGCCCTAGCGCGCATCGGCGACGCCGCGCTGCTTGGTGTGAGCGCGGTCTTGCTCTGGGGCCTCTCGGGCAGCTGGACGGGTGGCGGAGACTACGTGCCCGACTTCCGTGCGCGACTGTCGGCGGTCCAGATCGGCAACGCACCGCCGGCGCCGGTGGAGAAAGAACGCGGGCGGGTCCAGAAGGACGGCATCGGATTCGTGAGCATGGCGGCCATGCCGGGCACCTCTGTGCAGATCGGTGGCGCGCAACTGTGTGCGACGGACATCGACGGCAAGCGCGGGGGTGTGGGCACCCTGGGGCAGCCGTGTCGAGAGATCGCGCGCTCGCCGTTCGCGCGCTTGCCGCTGCCGGTTGCGCTTCACGACATCGAGGCAACGACGGGGCCGGGCACACTCGATCTGGTCGTGGAAAAGACCCGCGTCACGGCTGGTGTCGAGACGATGCTGGCGGTGACCGGGGCGACCATCGTGATTCGCGAATTGCGCGATCAGCTGTTGATGCGGGACGCCTCCGGTGCGTTCCCGCTCCGCGCTGCGCTCTCCAAGCGTTACGTGATGGGTCAGCCGTTGCTCGGCCTGGCCGGGGTGTTGATCGGCATCTTTGTGCTATTTCGCGGCTTGTTTGCCGCGTTAGCGAGCGCACAGCGGGCGAGCGCCCGCAGCGGACCCGTGGCGCTGGCTTCGCTGGCTGGCGGCGTCGAGCTGTGGGTTGGCGCCGCCGTCGTGCTGCGGTTGGACTTTCTCTTCAATTTCATCCCGACCACGTCGATGCTGCTCGGACTCGCGGCTGCCGTGGCTGCGTTGCTGGCCGCAATCCGGGCCACGTACGGCTTCGTCGTGGCGGAGTCGGTTGTCGGGATCGTGCTCGCCAACGCGCTCCTGTGTTTGTCGGCGGCGATGTTCGGCGCGCATTCGGCGGCGGTGGCGGGTCTCGTCGTGACTGCGTTCGGTGCCCTTGCCTGGGTGCTGACCCTCGCGGCCATCGGCGACGAGACCTTTGGTGATCTGCGACTGCTCGCTGCACGAGCGAGCTCGACCAGCGGGTTGAAGCGGCCGCTCTTGCTCGCTTCTCTCGCGCTGGCAGGTGCGCCCTTGCCGATGGTCGGCATGTTCTGGGTCCGCGAACGCGCGCTCGGCGCAGCGGTGATGGCCGAGTCGGGGCTGGGCTACGCCGCGTTTTCCGCCGGGGCGCTGGCCAGTTGCCTGACGGCCTTTGGGGTCTGGCGCCTATTCTTCGTGGCGGCCTCCGGCACCGCCGCGGACAAGAAGGTCTCGCGCAAGGCAACCCTCGAGGCGTTTGCGTTTGGCGCCGCGCTCATCAGTTTGAGCGTGGGTCTGCTCACCCACTCACACGTTCTGGTCGGGGACGCTGCACCCAACCTTCTGGACGGATGGCTGTCGCGTCCGGTGGAGGCCGCGGGCGCGCCGACGATCGATCGCGGTGTTCGCTTCGGAACACTGGCGATGAGCTTCATGTTCGCTTTCGCCGGGTTCATTGTGGCCCGCGTGCGCTATGGCGCAGCGCGCTCCTCCGATTGGGCGAAGGTCGAATCGAAGCGGCCGTTCTCGGTTCGGTTCGAATCACCAGGCGATTGGTCCGACAGGCTGTGCGCTTCACCCGCGCTCGGCGTCGCACGATTCGTCGCGCGATTCGACGGCGCTCTCGAGGCTCTGGTACTGGGCGGGGCTCAGCCCGACCCGACCCCCGACGTTGCGTCGTCGACCGTCCGGGCCGAGGACGAAGCGCGGAACGAGACAGAATCGAACGCAGGAGATCTCGAGTCGAACGAGTCTGCGGTCGCCGACTCCGAACCCGAGCCGCAGGCGGAGAAAGCTCTGGAGCGTGAGCCAGAGCCGTCGGCGTCCGATGCTGGGCAGAAGCCCTCGGCGACGCCGCACAAGAAGAAGAAGAAGAAGGGGAGGAACTCGTGATGCGTGCGCTCTGCATGGCGATCGTGCTCTTCCTCGTCACGTTCGCGGGCTCGGCTCTGGCTGCGCCGCTCGAGGTCCGCGCCCAGAGTGGAGGCCTTCCCCTCGAGCTCGTCGCCAAGGACGGGAATCTCAGCGGCAAGCTCGTGGTCGAAAACCGGGGCTCGACCCCGGTCCGCGCGGAGATTTCGCTGCGCGACGGTTCCAACATCGATCCACGGTTGCCGATCGGTCTTCGAGTGAAGTTCTCCGGCGCCGACCGCGCGGTGATGCTCAAGCCGGGTGAGCAGCGAGAAGCCGAGATCGAGTGGGCCGCGCCCCGGGGTCGTCGCCTGCACCCGGTCTACGGCCACGTGCTGGTGACTGCCGAAGGGCAGGAGTCCCGGCCGGTGGCGGCGGGTTTCCACTCCGGCTTCGCCACGGGCGAGGCCGGGCCGAGCGGGCGAGTGCTCACGTTCTCGTTGCTCGCGCCGCTGCTCGCGGCGCTGATCCTGCTCGCGTTCCGCGGCCGCGAGCCCCGTCCGGGTGCTGGCCGCTGGGTTTGGCTCGCCGGCAGCGGCGTTCAGCTCGCGCTCCTGGCGTGGGGTGTCTCGCGCTTCGACGTGTTCCACACGCGCTTCGCCGGCGGTGACGGGCTGCAGCTCGTGGAACGCATGCCACTGGTTCGAGGCCTGGGCATCGAGTGGTTCGTCGGGGTGGACGGCGCGAGCTTGGTGCTAGCGCTCGCGGCTTCGCTGCTCACACTGCTTTCTGCACTCCTGGCCGACCCGAAGCGCGCGACCGCGTTCGGCGGTCTGGCGCTCCTGGCGAACGTCGGGCTGGTCGGTGCTCTGGTGTCGATCGATCTGGCGCTGCTCGCGGTGTTCTGGTTGTTGACACTGCTCGCGGCGGTGCGCCTGTTGTCCGTGTGGGGCGGCGACCCCCGGATCACCCGCGGCGCCGGCCTGTCGCTCGGACTCGGCTACGTGCTCGTGGCGTTTGCCATCTGGCAGCTGTCTGGCACTGCGACGCCGGCCTATCTGATTGACGGCAGCAGCGCTCCGCGGGTGTTCTCGCTCATCGAGCTGTCACACGGCGGGTTCGTGCCCCGCACCGCTTCCCTCTTCGGAGTGAGCTCGACCAAGCTGGTCTACACCTGTCTCTTCTTGGGCAGTGCCATCACGCTCGGTGTTCCGCCGTTTGGCGGCTGGTTGACTGCCGCCCTCGCGCGAGTGCCGACGTCAGTCGGGCTGCTGCTGGCGGGTGGTGTCGGATTGCTCGGCGTGCACGCGCTGTGGCGGGTCGGCATCGCCGCGCTTCCGCACGGCACAGCGTGGGCCGCGCCGGCGGTTGCAATCTTCGGTGTCATCGCCACGCTCTACGCGGCGTTGGTTGCGCTGGCGACGGACGATCCACGTCGCTTCGGTGCCCATTCCCTGGCTGCCTCGGCGGGGGCCTTCCTGGTCGGGTATGCCTCGCTGACCGCGATCGGCATGCAGGGCGCGCTCATGCTGGCCGTCTCTCGGGGCTTCGTGGTGGCGTTGCTGTTCGGAGTGTTGTCACTGGCACGCGCGGACGATCAGAGCTCCCGACTCGGTCCGATCGCCCGCGGCGCACCGCTCTTGGCGGCGCTTGGCGCCGTGGCCTGGGTCGCCGCTGCTGCCGGGCCCGGGACCCTCAGCTTCCTCGGCGTGGCTTCGAGTGTGATCGGTGGACTACCGACGTTGCGCCTGCCGGCGCTCGCGGAGGTCTTTGCGCTCGCGGTGCTCGCGGCGGCGAGCGTCCGCAACTACCGCCGCACCTTCCTGTTGCCTGACGATGGCGCCCCCGCGTCCGCTCTGCCCGCGCCCACGCCCGAGCGGGAGCTGTCCGTGGTGCTGACCGCCGGCATCGTGCTCGTGGCCCTCGGTTTTTGGCCCCGACCGCTGCTGCGGCTGATCGATGCGAGCTGCATCGATCAGGCTGAGCTGGTGAACCCACCGGGCGCGCTCGAGGTCGTGCAGGTAGAAAATGCGGACGAGCTCCGATTGAGCGCCGCTGCCCCGCTCAGCCCGAGCCTTCGAACTCCGCTCTGAGCAGCTTCTCTTCCTGGCCGAGGCGCCCGACCACCTCCATCGTGCGGTCTGCTGCGGTCTTGTAGACGCGTATCGACCCCGGCCGCGCGTACAGGTCGGAGAAGTCGATGGGCTCGCCGAAGACCACAAAAATGGGCCTCCCGGTGCCGTCGTAGTTGCTCGTGACCTGCCGCGGCAGATCGTTGATCAGACCGTTGATGAACACCGGGATCACCGGAACCCGGGCGGCATGGATGATCCTTCCGATGCCGGGCTGCGCGGGCAGAAACGTGTACGGATCGTCGTCCTTCTTGCGCGTACCTTCCGGGTGTAAGCCCGCGAACGCCCCGCCCTGCTGCAGAAGCCACACCAGCTCTTCCAGGCTCGTGACGTTCAGCGGCTGCTGTTTCTTCTCGCGAAAGATCGGCGGATACATCGCGAAGAAGCTCATCAGCCCGTTCACGACCAATCCCGCCGGCGAGTCGTAGAAAAAGGCAGAACGAACGGGAAACACGATGCGATGTGGCAGCCCGCGGCGCACCAGGTCGCCGGTGACCACGTACAGATCGAAGAAGCTGCGGTGGTTCGAGACCAGGATGAAGCTCTGGGCGACGTCCAAGGGCGGCAGGCGCTCGAGACCGTGCACGTGCCGCAGGTGTTTCGTGAAGTGGTGGATCCAACTCGAGCCGATGTGGTGCTGGCACCAGCGCAACGAACGTTCGATTCGCCCCGGCTCGAAGGTGCTGCGCACGAAGCGGATCTGAGCGCGTTCGGTGCGACTCAGGCGGTCGCCGGCAGCGGCAAGCAGATCCGGGCGGCCCATGTCAGGACGGAAGCGGGGGCTCGGGGGTCTGGTCGAACACGATGTCGATGTATCCCGGCGGCGGCACCAGCTCCCCCAGGGTATCGATCAGCTGCTTGGTGACCTGCTCGAAGTCGATGCTGCGCGACTTCGGACGCAAGCTCAGGGTCATGTGGGGTTCGAGGTCGCGGTCCGCGTTGAAGGTCGAGAGCACCTCGTAACGCTCGATATTTCCCAGCTCCGCCAGGCAGCTCTCGAGCGCGCTCACGAAGGCGGCGGGTGGCGGGCTCTCCGCCTCGGCAATCAAGGTCTTCTCGAAATCTTGGACCGGAATGTCACGCACGTAACCCACCAGCGGCAGCGCACGACCACTGGCGATGCTGCCCACCTCGTGGCGGTGCAGCATCAGCTCCGTGTCGTGCCCGGCGTTGATGATCAGGGCGACGACGTTCTCGTCGTCGATGACCTGATGCGCCAGGTCGAGCCCGACCTTGGCCGGCAACGAGCAGTACTCGAGGGCGCCGTCATCGGTGAGCCAACCCAGCTGCTCCGCCAGCGGTTCGAGGATGTCCGGTCGAGTGAACATCGCGCAAAACAGATGGCCATCGTCGTCCTCCAACATGTGCGGCGTGATGGTCAGATCTTCATCCAGCTCGACCCGCGTGCCGACCTCTGCGCCAGGCACCTGCTTGGCCAGCGGGACGAACAGCTCACCTTGTTCGAGGCGGCGCACCAGATCGGCGACGTCGCGCCGGAGTCCTCGGCGCGCGCTCTCCACCCAGTGAGTGAGATCCGTCGGGTCGAGCACGTCCGCGCCGTTTCCGTTGTCGTCGGACGCCATGGGCGGGCGCGAATAACACGCAATTGTCGTCGACGCACGCCCGCCGTTCTGGCAAGGGTTCGTCCATGAGCGAGGTGCGACGAACGCTGTATCCACCGATCGAGCCCAATCGAAGCGGGCAGCTGCGAGTCTCCCCGGTTCACGAGATCTACTGGGAGGAGAGCGGAAATCCTGAGGGAAAGCCGGTGGTTTTTCTGCACGGCGGCCCGGGTGGGGGCACCGAGCCGAAGCAGCGCCAGTTCTTCGACCCCGCGCGCTACCGCATCGTCTTGTTCGACCAGCGCGGCTCGGGCAAGAGCACTCCGCACGCCCACCTCGAGGACAACACGACCTGGCACCTCGTCGCTGACATGGAGGCAATTCGTGTGCACCTCGGCATCGAGCGCTGGCAGGTGTTCGGTGGCTCCTGGGGCAGCACTCTGGCGCTGGCCTACGCCGAGAAACACCCGGAGCGCGTCACCGAGCTCGTGCTGCGTGGCATCTTCATGCTGCGAGCCTGGGAGCTTGCCTGGTTCTATCAGGAGGGCGCCAGTCGCTTGTTCCCGGACGCCTGGGAGAAGTACCTCGCGCCCATTCCCGAGGCGGAGCGAGGTGATCTGATCTCCGCCTACCACCGTCGGCTCACGAGCACCGATGCGTCGCTGCGGCAGGAGGCGGCACGGGCGTGGAGCGTCTGGGAGGCCACGACCAGCTATCTCCACACGCATCCGGAGCAGATCGCCCAGGCGGCTGGGGACGAGTTCAGCTTGGCCTTCAGCCGAATCGAGTGTCACTACTTCGTGAACCGCGGCTTCTTCGAGCGAGAGACGCAGCTGCTCGACGACGTCGGCAACCTTGGCCACATCCCCACCAGCATCGTGCAGGGGCGCTACGACGTGGTGTGTCCGCTGCAGAGTGCGTGGGAGCTCGCGAGCCGTCTACCGCACGCCAAGCTGTACATCGTGCCCGACGCGGGGCACAGCGCCTTCGAGCCGGGGATCGTGCACGAGCTCGTGACCGCGACGGACGCCTACGCGGGGCTGTGAATCACAGCGCAGCGCTGTCGAGGCGGGTCGGCACCGCGCGCGCAGACTAGCCGTACCCAGCGACCAACACGCTGTTGCCGCGCGCGCAGGTCAAACCGGCCCATTCGAGCCGGCGATCAGCACCGACATCCGTCCGGCGAAGCGAAGCCCCCAATGATCTCGGCGGCTTTCGCCGGGGCGCTGCTTTGTGCCGCGCGGGGACTATGCTCTGCCCCATGGCCATCGCGACATCGCCCAACGCCCCCGCCACGTTTGCCTCGAAGCCAGCCAAGAGCCTGAGTGATCAAGAGATCGCGGACACGGTTCAGAAGCTGCGCGCCACGTTCGAGTCCGGAGTCACGCGCTCCGCGGAATGGCGCATGAACCAGCTGCGGCAGCTCTACCGGATGATCGAGGACGAAGAGCCGAAGTTCCTCGCCGCGCTCACCAGCGACCTCGGGAAGTGCGCCGCGGAGGGCTGGCTCGGAGAGACCGGCTTCGTGCTGAACGAGCTCAAGCTCCAGCTCGCGAACCTGAAGAGCTGGATGAAACCCCGCACCGTGAAATCACCGATGACCGTGAAGCCGGCGACCGCCAAGCTCTACCCCGAGCCGCTCGGCGTGGCGCTGGTGATTGCGCCGTGGAATTACCCGTTTCAGCTCGCCATCTCGCCCCTCTCGGGTGCGATCTCGGCGGGCAACTGCGTGGTCGTGAAGCCGAGCGAGGTCGCGCCGGCGACCAGCGCCGTCATGACCGAGATGCTGCACAAGTACCTCGACCGGAGCGCCATCGCGGTCATCGAGGGGGGGGTGCCGGAGACCACGGCGCTCCTGGCGCAGCGCTTCGATCACATCTTTTACACCGGCAACGGCGCAGTGGGTCGCATCGTCATGGCGGCGGCGGCCAAGAACCTCACGCCCGTCGTGCTCGAGCTGGGCGGCAAGAGCCCCTGCATCATCGATCGCGACGTCAACCTCGAGGTCGCCGCGCGGCGCATCGCGTGGGGCAAGTTCTTCAACGCCGGGCAGACCTGCGTCGCGCCAGACTACGTGCTGGTCCACGAGTCGGTCGAGAAACCCTTCCTCGAGAAGCTGGCGGCGACGATCCGCGAGTTCTACGGCGACGATCCCCAGAAGAGCCCGGACTACGCCCGCATCGTGAACGCGCGCCACCACAAGCGTGTCTCGGCGTTGATCGACAGTGGCAAGGTCTTCACCGGTGGCAAGACCGACGCGGAAGATCGCTACATTGCCCCCACGGTGCTCACCGACGTGAGCCCCGACAGCCCAGTCATGCAGGAAGAGATCTTCGGACCCGTCCTGCCCGTGCTGAAGATTTCGAGCCTGGACGAGGCAGTGCGGTTCGTGAACGACCGCGACAAACCCCTGGCGCTCTACGTCTTCTCCAACGACGCCGATCGCGCGCAGACGGTGATCGACGGCACGAGCTCCGGTGGCGCTTGTGTGAACGATACCGTCGTCCACCTCGCGCCCCACGAGCTGCCTTTTGGCGGCGTCGGCCCGAGCGGCATGGGCGCCTACCACGGGAAGGCGAGCTTCGACTGCTTCACGCACACCAAGAGTGTGCTGCACAAGCCGTTCTACCTGGACGCGCCGCTGCGCTACCCGCCGTACACCGACGAGAAGATGAAGTGGGTCAAGCGGCTCTCCTGACGTGAGCGCGGAGCCCGCCTATCCCGAGCCGCCCTGGTACACCTTCGGCTTCGGGGTGATGTGCCCGTACTGGGTGCGTGTCCGCGATCTCAGTCTGCCTCTCGGGCTCGAGCCGGTGGGGGTCGCCGGGCGAACGCTCGGTTTGCTCGGTTACATCGAGTACCGCCCGCCGTCGCCGCTCGTGTACGGCGAGCTCCTGTGGATGCCCGCCACGGTGCGCTTTCGTGCGCGCGACGGTAAGGTCACGCAGGGCTACTACGTGGCGCGCATGTACGTCGACCATCCGGGCTCGCTGGCCGCAGGTCGGGAGCTGTGGGCGTTGCCCAAGACACTCGCTACCTTCGAGCGGCGGCCGGGCGGCGTCGACGTCAGCGCCGATGATGGTACTCGGCTGTCGTTCGAGCACCGGGGCGTGGGGCCGGCCTTTTGGCTGAAGAGCCGCGTTGCAACGCTGCAGGTTCAAGGCGAAGGCGTGGTGCGTTTTCGTTCAGACTTCGCCGGGCTCGTGCGTCCAGCCCGGACGCGGATCGCCGGTTTTTCGAGCGAGCACCAGGCTTGGGCGGCGTTTCCGCGTGCGCGCGGCGCGCTCGGACTCGGCAGCATGTTCGAGCGCTTCGAGAGCACGATGCGCGCGCCGCTGGCGATGCGGTGAAGCGCGCCGCGTGGTAGTACTCGGGCTCGCGCAAAAATGCCCATTGTCCCCACCGTTCCGCAGATTCTAGCGAGTATTTCCGAGGCTTTCGGCCCGCGCAGACGCCACACCTGGATGGGCCAGACCCGCGCGCACGTCGAGCTGCGCGAGATGAACACGGACGAGCTCGAGCGTTTTCGGGTGGCGCTCACAGAGGCCGCGGGGCGCATGGCGCAGGTGAAGTGGGTGGAGGTCAATCCACACACCCGACGCGCGGTGATCGAGATCGAGCGAGGTGCGCACGAGCTCGATCAGCTCGTCGAGCTCGTGGAGGGGGCGGAGCGTAGCGCACACGTCGACAAGGCAGCCTTTCCTGAGACGGCCGCCGAGCACCCGGCGGATACGGAGCCACTGCAGCGGCTCGGGCTGGGTGCGGCGCTCGACGTCCTGGGGCTTGGTATCGGGACCGCACTCAAGTTCTCTCCCTTTCCTTCTTCCGGCATCGCCGCCTCGATCGCGGCGGCCGCGACGGTGGTGCGGGCATCACCCCGACTGCGCGGCGGTATCGATCAGGCGCTCGGGCAGCGCCGCGCCGATCTCTCGCTGGGCGGCGTGATCTCCGTCGCACAGGGTCTGGCGCAGCGGCCCATGGCCTCGTTCGTCGACCTTGCGCACAGGGCGGCGCTGTTGCGCGAGGGGCGTGTGCGCAAGGAGACCTGGGAGGCACGCGAGGCCGAGCTGTGCTCCGCGCCCTTCGAGCACGATCTTCGGCGGGCGAGCGTCGATCCGCGGCCCGTGCCGCTGCCTCGGGGACCCATCGAGGAATACGCGGACCGTGCTTGGGTCGTCTCGCTCGGCGGGTTCGCGGTGAGTTTTCTCACCACCCGCAGTGTGCAGAACGCGGTGGCGGCGCTGTTCGGCGCGTTGCCAAAACCCGCACGCCTCGGGCGCGACGTGTTTGCGGCGGAGCTCGGGCGTGCGCTCGCGGCGCGACGTGTGCTCGTCACCGATCCGGACGTCTTGCGCCGGCTCGACCGCATCGACTGCCTGGTCATTCAGGGGGATCTGGTCGCCCGTGATCGCTTCGAGGTGACGGATGTCGTGACCCTGGAGGGCATCTCCCGCAAGGACACACGACAGCGTGTGCTCGAGCTGTTCGATCCCGAGCAGCCGGTACGAGTCGTCCGCCAGGCCAACTACGCACTGGGTCCGCCCGGGCGTCTGGACGCTGGCATGTCGATCGAGCTCGAGGAACGGGCGCGGGAAGTCGCGGCCCGCGGCGAGCTCTGCCTGGGATTGGCTCACGACGGGCGGATCGAAGGCATCGTTGCGCTCTCCATGATCCCGCAGACCGGTGTCGAGGAGCTGATCACTGCGGCGCACGAGGCGCAGATGCGAGTGGTGATCGCGTCCAACGACGAAGCCGCGCTCCAGGGCCTGAACGTCGACGACGCAATTCCCTCCGGTGACGGGCTGCCGAGCGGGATCCGGCGGCTGCAGCGCGAGGGGCGCAGCGTGATGCTGGTCGCGACCGGTCGCGCCGTGGGCATCGGTGCAGCGGACTGTGCGGTCGGTCTGGTGCGCGCGGGCGAGACTCCCCCGTGGGCTGCGCACATGATCTCGCGCGACGATCTGTCCGACGTTCGCTTCGTGCTTTCGGCGTGTGTCGCCGCGCGTAAGGTGGCCAAACAGAGCGTCAATCTCGCGCTGGGTGCCGCTGGTGTCGGCACCCTGGTCGCTGCCGGGGGCGTCGTCAGCATGACCACCCGGCGTGTGTTCACCGTGGTCAATGCCGCGTCCCTCATGGCCATGGCGAACGGCGCGCGGGTGAGCGCAGTGCTCGAGCGGCGGGCGTTGCCGCCGCCGCGTGACCGCACGCCCTGGTACGCGCTCGACGCGCAGGGAGTGCTCGCAAAACTCGGGAGCACCGAGGCCGGGCTCAGCAAGAGCGAGGCGCACAGTCGTCGTCGGCCCACACTCAAGGACAAGCCGGCTTTGCTGGAGCTGTCAGAGGCGGTGACGGACGAGCTGTTCAACCCGCTCGCCCCCCTGCTCGCGGCGGGAGCTGCCTTGTCCGCGGTGGCGGGCTCCGTGGCCGACGCCGGCATGGTGGGCGGGGTGGTTGGCCTGAACGCTCTCGTCGGAGGGGTGCAGCGCTTCCGTACCGAGCGAGCCATCCGGCGTCTGGCCAGTGATACGACGCGCCGCGCTCGAGTGCGTCGCGGCGGCCAGGTGCTCGAGATTGACGCCAGCGATCTGGCTCGGGGGGACGTGATTCTGCTCTCGCCCGGGGATGTCGTGCAGGCGGACTGCCGCATCGTCAGTGCGGAGAGTCTGGAGGTCGACGCCTCGAGCTTGACCGGCGAGTCGCTTCCGGTGCGCAAGGGTGTGACCGCGTCGTTCGAGCCGAACGTCGCAGATCGCGGCAGCATGCTCTACGAAGGCACCAGCATCGCCGCTGGCAAGGCCACGGCCGTTGTCGTGGCGACGGGTGACGAGACCGAGGCGCGTCGCGGCGCGAACACAGCGCGGCACGACATCGCGACGAGTGGCGTGGAAGTGCGCCTACGCTCGTTGATCAACATGACCGGGCCCATCGCGCTGGGCGCGGGCGCAGCGCTGATCACGACCGGGGTGCTGCGCGGGCGACGGCTCAAAGACGTGGTGAGCTCGGGTGTGAGCTTGGCCGTCGCTTCAGTGCCCGAAGGACTGCCGCTCTTGGCCACGGCGGCGCAACTGGCCGCGGCGGAGCGTCTGAGCAAGCGCGGCGCGCTGGTGCGCAACGCACACAACATCGAGGCGCTGGGTCGCGTCGACGTGTTGTGTGTGGACAAGACCGGGACGATCACCGAGGGGCGCATCGAGCTCCGTCGGGTGTGCGACGGCACGGCCGACGAGGCTATCGACGCGCTGAGCCCGAGCCACCTGCTGGTGCTCGCGGCCTCACTGCGAGCAACACCGGAGCTGGAGCACAGCGCCGCGTTCGATCCGCTGGATCTGGCGCTGCACCGCGCGGCGTCCGGATACACGTTGCGTGCGGAGTACGGCGCCGCGGGCTGGCGCAGAGTCGGTGAGCTCTCGTTCGAAGCCGGGCGCGGGTACCACGCAGTGACCGGCCAGGCTGCACACCAGCGCTATCTCGACGTGAAGGGTGCACCGGAGGTGATCCTGCCGGCCTGCACGCGACGCTTGCAGGGCGCCTCGCGCGTGGCGCTCGACGAGGTGACCCGGGCTCGCCTGGTCGAGCGCGCAGCGGAGCTGGGACGGCGCGGCTTGCGGGTGCTGTGTGTGGCCGAGCGTGTCGTGGGCGAGGAGGATCGCCTCGACCCGGCTCGACTGGTTGGCCTCTCGTTCGTTGGTTTCATCGCCTTCAGTGATCCGGTTCGCCGAACGGCCCGGGCCGCCCTCGAACAACTCAAGACCGCTGGGGTCGAGACGGTGATGATCACGGGCGATCACCCGAGCACGGCCGAGGCCGTGGCGCGCGAGCTCGACCTGATGGCGGACAAACGGGTGATGACCGGCGCCGAGCTTGCCGCGCTCACCGAAGAAGAGCTCGACGCGGTGATCGGGAGGGTCAGTGTTTTTGCCCGTCTGACACCGTCGCAGAAGGTCCGGATCGTGAGGGCGTTTCAGCGGGCAGGGCGCTGTGTGGCCATGGTCGGTGACGGCTCCAACGACGCGCCCGCCATCCGCCTTGCGAACGTCGGTATCGCGATGGGTGAGCGCAGCACGAGCGCCGCGCGCGGCGCTGCGGATGTGGTCATCACCGACGAGCGCATCGAGACCATCGTCGACGCCATCGTAGAGGGGCGAGCGATGTGGGCCAGCGTGCGGGACGCCGTCTCGATCTTGATCGGCGGAAATCTCGGCGAAATCGGCTTTTCTGTCGCAGCTGGGCTGATCGACGGTCGCTCGCCCTTGAACGCGCGGCAGTTACTCCTGGTCAACATGCTGACCGACGTGGCGCCCGCGATGGCGATTGCTCTGCGTCCACCCACGAAGGAGACACTGGAGTCTCTGGCGAACGAAGGCCCTGATGCTTCGTTGGGCGACGCGTTGAGCCGCGGCATCGCCTCGCGTGCCATCGTGACCACGGCGGGTGCAGGCGCCGCGTTCCTGATCGGCCGGTTCACGGGTACTCGAGAGCGGGCGGCGACCATCGGGCTGCTCGCGTTGGTTGGAACCCAGCTCGGGCAGACGGTGACCTCCGGCGGCATGAGCCGCCCCGTGCTGCTCACGAGTGCGCTGTCGGCGGCGGTGCTCGCCGGCATCGTTCAGACGCCCGGCCTGAGCCAGCTGTTCGGCTGTCGGCCGGTCGGCCCCGTGGGTTGGGCGACGGCGATCGGCGCGTCGGCCTTGGCCACGGCGGGTGCCACGCAGTACCCGGAGCTGATCCAGAAGGTCGCCGAGCGGCTGCGCATCGTGCAGATGCTGCCCGACGATCCCTTCGCGAGCCCGAAGCTCGGGGCGCCAGTGGCAAGCCAAAGCTGAGCGGTCGCCGTCGCCACCTGCGGTTCACGCGTGCCCCGCTGCTTCCATAAGTGCGCCCGCGCGAAAGTTGGCCGGAGGGGCGGCGGCTTGGCATTGGCACGGGATGCGAAGCCATCTCATCGCTCTCATCACGGTCCCGGTCCTGGTGGTCGCCTGCGGAAACCAGGGCATCCCCAACCCGATTGCAGCCGACGATGCCACCGACTCGATCGACATTGCCGCCGCCAAATCGTCGCAAAAGACGGCTTCGATCAGCGCAGACGACCTGCCTTTCATCGACAAGATCCCGAGCGCCGAAGAGACCCTCCCGAAGTCGAGCCCCGAGCTCGCGCACAAACGGGTCGGTGATCGTTCGGTGCACCGCTTCAGCGGTTCGTACACGAAGACGCCTCTGATCTTGAGCCAGGAGGTCGTGGCGCGGGCGGGGAGTCTGATCGTCATCGACTACACCCTCGAGGAGGGTGATGCCGCGACGCGCCTGCGTGTGACCCACGATGTTGGTAGCGATCGAGTCCTGCGCGTCCGCGAGATGCGCGGCAAGAAGGAGTTGCTCTCGAGCGCGGCGGCGTTCGAGAAGATGCTGGCCAAGACCAGCTTTGCACCCGACGACAACGAAGCCGAGATCGGGCGCGAGAAGAGCACCTGTCTCGTCGCAGGGGCGGCGACCGCGTGTGAGAAGACGGCGTACCGAGTGAAGGTCGGCGACAAGCTTGCGACCTTCTCGGTGTCACGGGGCAATGACGGGAGCGACCTGTCGGGGGAGATCAGCGACGAGTCCGGCTCCATCATCTACAAGGCCGAGCTCGTGGAGACCCGCACCGGCTTGCCGGCGGGTGTTGCGGCTCGTTGAGCGAAGCTGACTCGTGATAAGGTTTCGACCATGAAGCTTGCCCTGGGGTGTGGGATCTTTGCGGCTCTCGTTGCGATTCCGTCCGTGACCTTCGCGCAGGGGCAGCCTCCCGGAAACACGGGCGCGCTGCCTCCGGTCGAAGAGCCGGCACCCGGGGCCGAGACCCCGCCCGCACAGCCGCCGCCCGCACAGCCCCCGCCCGCACAGCCGCCGCCCGCACAGCCGCCGCCGCCCGGTGCGCAGCCGCCGCCCGGTGCGCAGCCGCAACCCTACGGCTACCCGCCACAACCCTACGGCTACCCACCGGGCGCTCATGGCCCACCACCGGTCAGACCGAAGCCCGATCCGGTGCGCAGTGTGTCGATCACGATCTCGCCGCTGCACCTGATCGCGCCGATCGTCGAGCTGGAGGTCGAAGGGCGTGTCGTCGATCACCTGGGTCTCGCCGTCATCGGCGGTTACGGTTCGCTGAAGGTCGAGACCAACAGCGGGACGGAGACCTTCAGCGCCTACGAGCTGGGCGCTCAGGCGCTCTGGTATCCAATGAAACCGTTCGACGGAGTCCAGGTCGGGGCGGAGTTCCTCTACGTGCACGTCAAGGCAGATGACCTGAACGGTGGCGAGATCAAGGGTGTCGGAAACGGCGCTGCGGTGGGTCCGCTGATTGGCTACAAGGTGCTCACGAGCGGTGGCTTCACCTTCGTCGCGCAAGGCGGCATCGAATACGTCGCGATCAAGGCAGACGCCAACGACAGCGCGGGCAACTCGTCCAGTGAGAACGACTCGCGCTGGATCCCGTTGCTCAACCTGAACCTGGGTTTCTCGTTCTGAGGCTCAGCTCTCGAGCGCGGCCTTCAAGCGCTCGAGCTGTTCGCGCTCTTCGTCCTCGACGTTGCCGTCCGCATACATGACGGCGCGTACGGATTCGACGAACAGCCGGCGATGTTCCGCCGGCACCAGGCTCGGGTCCACCTCGGTCGGGGCCGGTGCCACATGCAGCCACTGAGCGACCTCGGCGCGGTCGGCTGGGTCGAGCTGCATGCGCTCCACGAGTCGTTCGACGAACCGCCGTTCTCCCGGGTGGAGCTCGAGATCGGTCCAGGCGTAAGCGCAGACGAACTTGATCAGGAGCAGTCGTTCTTCGCGTGACAGGGCTTCGAGCATGGCGTTTCTCGGGGCTGTGCTGGGCGGACGGCCGAGCCGCCCCAGAGCTGATGTTCTTGCACGTTTTTTCGGTGCTGTCTCACTTCGACAGCGTCTGCTCCACGACGATGCTCGTGCCACTTGGCGCGATCTGCCAGATGTCGACCGGCCCCTCGGTCTCCTCACTCAGCGGGTCGAAGTCGAGGGCGCCAGAGGCGCCGTTCACGTCGACGTCGCCGCCCAGCGAGAGCTCTTTGCCGATTTCGCCCCAGCTGACCGGAACGATCGGCAACGCCTTGCCCAGGCTCACGTGGCGCAGCCCTCGTGCGATGCCCAGGCCGTGAACCCTGCCCTCTTGCCCGAGTGAGCGAGCGCTGCCGTAGAACGCCAGCCAGGTCGCGTCATACGCGTGGGCGACGTACGAATAGGAGTTGGCCTCGACCTGGAACGCGGCGTTGTAGCTGGCTCGAAACTGTTCGTAGACGTTGCCGGCGGGGACCGAGAACCGGCTGCCTCGCACTCTCGGGAACATCGCAGATGCCCCCGCCGCGGCGCTCAGGAAATCGGCGTTTGCGGCGCTGTCGGTCAAGAACAAGTTCTTGGACGCGTAGACGCTCAAGCTGCTCGCGGCTATCAAGAAGGCCGAGGCGTCCGTTGTCTGTGACGACACGAACAGCACCCAGGGCGCAAAACTCTTGCCCGCTGCCACCACCGCCGCGTCGCGCTCCGAGCTGTTAGAAAAGACGCTGCGATGAGTGTTGCCACCGATACTCTGGAAGGACTTCTCGAACACCGTGGCCAGCCCCTCGCCGTAGGCGCCGAGCTCGTGAATCAGCTCGATGTCCTTGACCTGCTTCTGCTGCAGGTAAATTGCGATCGCGTCCCCTTGCAGAGTGTCCGGCGGCGCCGTGCGCCAGAAGCGCCCGGGGTTCTCGTCCGTCGGGTTCTTCGCGTCGATTCCGCTCAGCTCGGGGCTGGTCGCCGAGGGCGAAATCATCACCACGTCGCGTCCGCCCAGGGCCTCGAACACGGCCAGCGCATCCGTGGAAGCACTCGGCCCGATGATGGCCGGCACGCCGATCACGTCGGCCAGGTAGAGGCCGCTCTGGACCGCAGCGGCGCCGCGATCTCGCGAGTCGTACTGAGAGTTCTTGGCGATGTCGCAGAACACGACACCGAACGGGCGATTCTGGAGACCGCCGCCTTCGGTCACGTGGGTCGTCGCAAGGCGAATGGCGTTCTCGCGGGCCTGGTGTGTGATGACCGAGCGGTCCATCAGGCTGCCGATCACGATGGCGTTGGGATAACTCTCCGGGCGCGTCAGCAGGTCTTCGGGAAACGTGACCTGACAGCGCGGGCTTGGAGCTGCCTTCTCACAGTAGCCGTCGCCCCCGCAGACGAAGCCGCTGCCGAACGCTTCGCGACAGCCGACGCTGCTCGAGCACGTGGTGATCTCCGGGCGAGTGAACGAGCAGCTGGCCGCGCCCAGCAGGGCGACGCCGCACAGAGCCGTGCGCGCTCGACGCCAGGGATCAGAGCCGACCGCGGACACGCAACATCCCCCCCGATGGTGATGCCTCGACGTCGGCGACAAAGCGGGATCGTGCAGCGGTCTTGCTCTCGCTGCTTGGTTCGCTCACGAGGAGATAGAAACCCACGCCGGCACTGACGAGGCCGATGCCCATGCCCAGATCCGCAATCAACGAGTAGCGTTTGTCGCGATCGAGCGCCGACCTGGCGGACTCGCCGCACAGCGTCTGACCGCCGGACTGTTTACACGCCGCGTCGGCGTCTTTGCGCGCGGACAGCGCCATCAGACCAAACACGGCTCCGGTGCCGATGGCGACGCTGCCGGCACCCACGAGCACGTAGCCGAGTGTCGAGCCCCCCGAGTCGGCACTGGGATTGGCCTGGTCGCGGGTCGGCGACGCGGCCTTGGGTTTTTCAGGTTCGGAGTCCTCGGGTTCCGCCGCGCGTTTTCGGCGGTGTTTTTTCGGTTCCGGCTCATCCGGTTCGTCCTCGACGACCGGCGCCTTCGGCTTCTTCTTCGCCTGTTCCTCCGCGCGCTTGCGGAGGTTCTCGACGCGCTTCGAGATGACGTCCTTCTCCGCAGGCTTGGCGTGGGGCAGATACTTCTCGAGGGCGTCGGCTGCGTCCGCGAGCTTGCCCAGGCGTTCGAGCGCGTTGCCGATGTTGAACAGCAGCGGTGAACGCTGGCTCAGGCGGTAGGCCTCCTGAAATGCGGTGAGCGCGTCCTCGTAGCGCCCTTCCGCGTAGGCGGCGTCGCCCTTCTTGTAGAGCTCCCGCGCGCGCGCGTCGTCGCTCGAGCCTCCGCTGTCGGGTTTGGCTCGCGCGGTGGGACTGGCGCCCACGACCGCGAGCGCGATCAGAACGACGGAGGCGGCCCTCACTTTTCAGCCCACGGGTCGACGTTGTCCGTCTTCAGCCCGCTGCCCTTCGCGCCCGTGGCAGTCGGGGGCGGTTTCGGCGCGACAGGTGCGGGTCTCGGAGCGGTCGGTTTGCCGGTCTTGGCGGGTTTCGGCGCTTCGGTCTCCAGCGGCTGCAGCACGATCTGCTCTGGCACCTTCGTGGTGGCGTCGAACTCGATCGAGTGTGTGACGTGTCCGGGCGCGGTGATGACCAGCTTGTGGGTCTTGCCATCCGACTTGAAGGTGCTGGTGAAGCCACCCGTGCCGATCACACGTCGGTCGAGCTCGATGCTCGCCGCCTCGGGTTTTACCTTCACACTCACCGTGTAGCTCTGGCTGCTCACGCCGAGGCCTTCGACGACCTCCACCTCGTCGTTACCGCCATCGCGATTTTTCGCCATCGAGACCAGCTTCGACGCCCCGAACGTGACACCCAGTCCGACCAGCGCCGCGGCAACGCTCGCCAGTGTCCACCAGGCCATTCCGAGTGGGCGGGCCGCGGGTTCCGCGCCGGTGCGGAGCGCGCTGGCGCTCTGCCCCAAGGTTCCGCCGGTCTCCTCGTAGGGGACACGCTGCAGATCGGGAACCGTGACGTCGGGGTGGACCGGGGACGACATGGCGCCGAACTGCGCCTCCCAGATGGTGCGCGTTCGCGGGCTGGCGAACGGCAGCAGCGCCCGGCCGAGCGCCGCGACGTTGGGAAAGCGATCGTTCTTCTGGCGCGCCATGGCCCGCAGCACGATGCGCTCGAAGTCGATGGGTAACCCGGGCCGGTGCGTGTGGGGCGCTGGGAAATCACCCTGGGCGATGGCGTACATCAAACCCATGAACGTGTCCGCCTTCTGCGCGAAGGGGCGGACACCCGTCGAACCTTCGTACAAGATCACACCCAGCGAGTACTGATCCGCGCGGCCGTCCAGGTCGCGATCACCTCGCGCCAGCTCGGGCGAGACGTAGTGAGGGGAGCCGAGGAAGGTCGAGTCGGTCGTCAGATCGGAGGGCGCGGCCTCTTGCACCACCTTCGAAATGCCGAAGTCCAACACCTTTGGTGTGAGCTCGCCGCTCCAGCCCTGAGCCAGGAAGATGTTCGCGGGTTTCAGGTCGCGGTGCACGACCCCTTGCGCGTGAGCGGCTTCGACCGCGGCCAGCACCGGCACCATCAAGTCGGCGAGGCGGGATACGTCGAGCGCGCCCTCGCGACGGAAATAGGCGTGCAGCGACTCCCCGTCCAGGTACTCCATCACCAGGCAGGGGAGGCCGTCGATCATGCCGACGTCGGTGGCGTCGACGATGTGCGGGTGCCGGATGCGTGATGCGAGCTGCCCCTCGCGGAGGAAGCGGGTGACGACGATCTCGTTCTCGGCGTAGGCGCGGCGCAGGGTCTTGATCGCTACGCGTTTGCCCAGACCCGTGTGAACGGCCTCGTACACCTCACCCATCCCGCCAGAGCCGATGCGACGCTTGATCGTGTACTGACCGACGGACGTGCCGGAGGTCAGGTCGGGGGCTGCTTCGGGTTTCATGGCGGGGTCGGAGCCAAGACAGGATAACAGTCGCGCCCGTCGGCGGAAAATTCGCCCTGGATCTTGCTCAGTTCAAGAGGCCGGGGTCGAAGTCCGGCTCCGTGTGCGGGCGTGAAGGACCGGCCTGATGGTGGACCAGCTTCCAGGCGCCGCTCTCGCGGGCGAACACGTTCGTTGCGGCCAGCTCGACGTCCGGTAGCTCCTCCGTGCAAGTAACGATGGCGGTGTCTCCGATCACCGACGCCGCTGCGTCCCGGTGCTCGACCGCAGGTGCGCCGGGGTTCTCCAGAATTGCGCGCCAGCTGGCCGCAACCTGGGCGTGCCCGCGCAGGATCTGCCAACCGGGGTGGATGCAGGCCACGGCGTGATCGCTCGCCCAGAGCTCGAGCATGCGCTCGATGTCACGCTCGGCGAAGGCGGCGTAGAAGGCTGCGTTGGCAGCCAGGACTTCTGCCTCCACCGTGCTCACGCGCTGACGGTAGCATGGGGCGCTACGAGGGCACGGGGCGTCCATGTTAGGTTCTCGGGCATGCGCCCTGCGCTCCCGTGCCTCGCCGCGCTCCTGCTCGCTCAGGCTTGCGGCGTCGAAGAGTCGGGGTCTGCCCCGCCCTCGGGGGGCGGCGGGGCGGGTGGCGTGGGGGGAGTTGGGGCGTTCGGAGGTTCCGGGGTCGGTGGCTCAGGAGGCTTGGGCGGAACGGCAGCGAGCGGTGGTGGTGGGGCGAGCGGTGGAGTTTCCGGTGCGGCTGGGGCCGATGCGTCCAGTGACGCCCTGGTCGACGTCTCGCCCGACGACGCCGGCAACGATGTCGTCGACGCCGGCGACGCAGCTCCCGACGGCGCGGGCGACGGAGGCCTGGTCACCCAGTTTGATGGCGCACGCATCGAGGTGCCTTGTGCGGGGGTACTCTCGAGCACCAACTGTGCGGCCAAGCAGTCGCTGAAGAGCTTCGCGTTCGAGGGGACCGCGGGCACCGTGTACTCGGTCACGCTGCGGTTCCGCGGAGTGGTCGAGCAGAACGGTTACACTTGCCAGACCAAGACGGGGTTCTTTTGCGACGGAGCAACACCCGTCGCCGCCGGCTGGGGACAGTTCCTGATTCGGGTCGCGGACCCGTTGAACACCTACGCAATGAACGCCGGCAGCGCGGGCGTCCAGTACTGCTCGATGATCGATTACCAGGCGACCATCCTGGTCAAGGGCGGAGCGAAGGTCGAGCTCGATGGTGACCCGCTCGACGGCGAACAGCTCAGGAATTTCGACGCTGTCAGCAGCCCGATCGTCGTGGCAAACATCCCTCCGGCGCCGAGCCCTTTCGATGGGCAATTCGTCCAGCTCGACGTGGTCTCGATCACACCGAAGTGAGCGCGTGAAGGGGCGACGACGCGATGTTCTCGACGCGCAGCGCATTTCTTCGTGAGCCGAACGCCATGGCTCGCGCAGTGGCTTCCGCGCGCGCGCGCGGGGCACCGCTGATTGACCTCAGTCAATCGAACCCGACCGCGGTCGGCCTGCCGTACGAGCGCGAGCGCATCATCGCTGCACTGACTGACGCGGCGCTCCTGAGCTACGAGCCGATGCCTTTCGGGCTCGATTCGGCGCGCGGGGCGGTGGCGGCCGAGCTGGCGAGAGATGGGCTCGCGGTCCCGGCCGAGCGCGTCGTGCTGACCGCGAGCACCAGCGAGGCCTACGCTTTCGCGTTTCAGCTTCTGTGTGATCCCGGTGACGAGATGCTGGTGCCGGCCCCGAGTTATCCGCTGCTGGAGCACCTGGCGACGCTGTCCAGTGTGCGGCTGGTGCCGTACGCCCTGGCTTACGACGGGGCGTGGCACGTCGACCTCGACTCCCTCGCGCGCGCCCGCTCCGAGGCGAGCAAGGCGGTGGTCGTCGTCAACCCGAACAACCCCACCGGCAATTATCTGAAGCGGAACGAGCTCGAGTCCATTGCCGCTCTCGGGCTGCCCATCCTCAGCGACGAGGTCTTCGCGCGGTACCCGCTCACCGACGATGCGAACCGAGTGACCAGCGCGCTGTCGACCGATCGAGTGCTGGTACTTTCCTTGGGTGGGTTGTCGAAGCTGTGTGCGATGCCACAGCTCAAGCTGGGCTGGATGTTGCTCGGGGGGCCGGCAACCGCGGTTGCGGAAGCGCTCGGGCGTCTGGAGCTGATCTGCGATTCGTATCTGTCGGTGGCGGCCCAGGTGCAACACGCACTGCCCGAGTTGTTCGCGGCTGCTCGAAGCACGACCGACGCGATCCGAGCGCGCGCGCGGGGCAACCTGCGGATGCTCCGCGAGTTGATCGTCGACGCGCCGCTGAGTTTGTTGCACGTCGAGGGCGGTTGGTACGCAACGCTGCGCTTGCCCCGGGTGAAGTCGGAGGAAGAGTGGTGTGTCGGCCTGATCGAACACGCGGGGGTACTGGTTCAGCCCGGTTGGTTCTTCGACTTCTCGGATGAACCCTGGGCCGTGGTCTCACTGCTCACGGCTCCCGAGGAATTTTCGCGCGGCGTGACGGCGCTGTTGGCGCACGTGCGGAGCTGCACGGACGCCGTAGGCGGTTGCTGAGCCGCCTCCGCCTCCGACCCTGTTGGCTCGTTTCACAGCGATCCTCCGCTACTGAAGTGACGACTCAGCTCCGTGTCACTGGACACCCGTCGAGCAAGGGCGCCGGTTCGATTGCGCCCGGGGTCCGAATTGGCCATTCTGCCGGCGGCCCGGAACTTGCTCGGTACATCGGGCCGTAGTCGGCTTGCAGTCCCAGGAGGACACCGTGACTCGTCGCCACTCAGTTGGGTTCGTGCTCATTGCCAGCGGAATTCTGGCCGCATGCGGAGCGCGTGATGGAATGGACAGCGCGTCCGACCTCTGCCCTGTGGGTTATGTCGAGAAGTCGGGTCAGTGCATTCCGATCACGGGTGGCACAGGCGGCATTGGTGGCACAGGTGGAGTCGGTGGGTTCGGAGGCAGCGGGGGGATCGGCGCCTTTGGTGGTGCCGGTGGCTTTGGTGCATCCGGTGGCAGCGGTGGTAGCGGCGGCTTCACGGGTGATTGCTGTCAGGCTCATCCGTGGCCCGGCTGCGGTGAACCCAACATCACGCAGTGTGTGTGCGCGAACGATCCGTTCTGCTGCGACGGTCAGTGGGACGGTGCGTGCGCTAGCGAGGTCACGTCGCTGGGATGCGGCAACTGCGGAGTCGGAGGTGCCGGAGGTGTCGGCGGCTTCGGTGGAGCAGGTGGCTTCGGCGGCGGTGGCTTCGGTGGCACCGGAGGTTTTGGCGGCGGCGGTGTCGGCGGCGGCGGCTTCGGCGGCGGCGGGTTTGGCGGTACCGGAGGGTTCGGCGGATTTGGTGGCGGTGGTTTTGGTGGAACCGGCGGCTTCGGCGGCTTCGGTGGCTTCGGCGGCTTCGGCGGCGGCGGTTTCGGCGGCACCGGAGGTTTTGGCGGCTTCGGTGGCGGTGGTTTCGGCGGTACCGGAGGTTTTGGTGGCTTCGGCGGCGGCGGCACGGGCGGCGCCGGTGGCGCGGGCGGCATCGGCGGGATCGGCGGCATCGGTGGGGTTGGCGGCATCGGTGGCGCAGGCGGCACGGGAGCAACGGGCGGCGCAGGTGGCTCGGGTGGCACCGGTGGTGGCTGTGCGGTCGGCGACTGCGACAACGACGGCTACACGGTGGCGGACGGTGATTGTTGCGATCAGCCCGGCGCTTGCAGCACGACCCCCGAGCTCGTGAACCCGGGCGCCATCGAGTACATCGGCAACGCCGTCGACGACGACTGCGATGGGTTCTTCGACGAGATCGATCCCCCTTGCGACAACGCCGTCACCAACTCGGGCACGGGTGATCCAATCGACTACGCCAAGGCGCTCGATCTCTGTCAGTTCACCACGGAGACCGTGCCCACGAAGAAACAGCAGAAGTGGGGCGTGATCAGCGGCAAGCTGACGCGAGCTGACGGCACGGGTGCACCCGCGGCACTGAGTCGGTCGGTGCGCTCCAAGTTCGGCAGCGCGCTGTTCCCGCTCAAGGGCCAGAAGTTCGCGGTGCTCTCGTCCGGGACCGCTGCGGCTCCGGGCGACACCAACCCCGCGCACCAGACCTTCCAGGGCGGACTCGACACGGGGACAACCAGTGGTTTCCCGCCGGACTGGTTCGCCGCGAACGGCAATGTCTTGCCCAACGCGCCCGGTTGTCCCGGCGCTGGTCAAGGCGGTGGTCAGGCCTTCAATCCGGTGATGTTGACCTTGCGCTTGCGCGTGCCCACGAACGCCAAGAGCTTCAGCTTCAACTCGTTCTTCTTCTCGGCGGAGTTCCCGGAGTTCGTGTGTACGACCTTCAACGACTTCTTCGTGGCGTTGGTCGACGCAAACGTCACCACCAACCCGAAGGACAAGAACCTTGCGGTCTACATCGCGCCTGACTTCAAGCGTTACCCAATCGGTGTGAACCTGTCGTTTGCCACGAACCTGTTCGCGGTCTGCGACGACGGTCCGACGGGCTGCTCTGGCGGTGTTCCCGGAAACGCGAAGTGTCTGGCGGGACCGACGCTGCTCGGCGGCACCGGGTTCGATCAGGCGACTGGCGGCTGCGGCACGCCGCCCAACGACAGCAAGCTGCTCGGCGGCGGAACGGGCTGGCTCACGACCGCGGGCAACGTGAAGTCGGGTGACATCATGGAAGTCCGCATGGCCATCTGGGACACCGGGGACGGTGTGTACGACTCGCTGGTCCTGCTCGACAACTGGATCTGGAACCTGAACCCCGCGTCGCCCGGGACCCGCTGACGGGCCCGGATTTCCCCCCGGTCTGCGGCAAGGAGTAGACTGGGGGCGATGCGCGCGGGATTCGGAGCTCTCGGTCTTGTTTGGCTCGCGCTCGGCTGCAACAGCCTTGCGGGGCTAGACGATCTCGAGAAGGTCGACTGCGTGAAGGACTGCGCGGGTGCGGGCGGAGCAGCGGGAACGACTCCGGAGACGGTCTGGGTCGGGCGCAAGACCAGCTGCACGGTGCTCGTCGACAAGAGCGTCTGGTGTTGGGGTGCGAACCCCGGAGTCTTGCCGGGAACCGTCTCGACAAAACCAGTCCTGGTCAGCGGGCTTTCGGACATCAACTCCATCTCCGTCGGCCAGGAGCACGCTTGTGCGATCGACGGGTCGGGCACCGTGTGGTGCTGGGGCCGCAACGACTACGGCCAGCTCGGTGACGGCAGCAATGCACCGAGCCCCGAGCCCAAAGCGGTCCCAGGTCTGCCCGTGCTCGACACCGTGGTGGTCGGTTCGACCCATTCGTGCGCGTACACGAGCCCCGACACCGATCCGGTTCAGCTCTTCTGCTGGGGCCAGAACGACTACGGTCAGCTAGGCGACGGCTCGACGAACGACCAGATGAATCCGGTCAAGGTCACGCTGCCTGGAGGTGCCAAGGCCGTGCGTGTCGGCCCCGGTACGGGTTACACCGCCGCCATCGTCAGCGTGGGCGGCGTGCTGGAAGCGTGGTGCTGGGGCAGAAACGACAAGGGGCAGTGCGGCCAACCGACGGCGCAAGGCACGGTGCCGTTTGCCACGAAGATCCCTGGACTGCCGCAGCTCGAACGCGTCTACCCCGGCCATCAGCACGTGTGCGGACGCACGGTCGGCGAAAAAATTCCGTGGTGCTGGGGCGCCAACGACAACGGTCAGATCGGCATCAACACCAGCAGCGCGAGCGAGCTGCCGGTGCAGGTCCTCGGCGCCCAGACCATCGACACCATGTACATCGGGGCTCGCCACTCCTGCCTGATCACACAGTCCGCGAGTGAGGGTGTATGCTGGGGCGCCAACGACTTCGGTCAATTTGGTGGGCAACCGAGCCTCGACCAGCCGTTGCCCGGTCCCGCCCCCATCCTGGATAAAGCCGCGGGTTCGATGCGCCAGGCCGAGCACGGCTGCCGGATCTTGGAGGGTGTCATTGCCTGTTTTGGCGCCAACGACAGCGGACAGCTGGGCAACGGCAAGATCGAGCCCTTCAGTGCGCCCGTTCAGGTCGATCTCGTCCCGTAGTTGCAGGGTGCTGGCCGGAACGCGCCTGGCACCCGTATAGTTGGCGGGTGACAGAGATCGCCGAGGGGACGGAGGTCACTCCGTCGATCCGCCTCAAGCGCCGCTTGAGCGCCGGCGGCATGGGTTCGGTCTGGATCGCGGATCACAGCACGCTCAAGACCGAGGTGGTGGTGAAATTCCTCCACGACCGCCTGGCCGAAGATCCAACCAGCCAGGCGCGTTTTGCTCGCGAGGCTTCGGCTGCGTCGCAGGTCAAGAGCCCCCACGTGGTCCAGATGTTCGACCACGGAGTGATGGAAGGCGGACACCCCTT
This sequence comes from Myxococcales bacterium, assembly GCA_016706225.1. Taxonomy (NCBI): domain Bacteria; kingdom Pseudomonadati; phylum Myxococcota; class Myxococcia; order Myxococcales; species Myxococcales bacterium. The sequence continues at coordinate 900,509 of JADJKB010000022.1, read as the reverse complement.
CATTGTCATGGAGTTGCTCGAGGGTCGAGACCTGGCCCAGGAGATCCGCCGCGGAGTCCTGGCTCCGGCGCTGGTCGCGCACATCCTCGAGCACATCTCCCTGGCGCTTGGGCGCGCGCACTCCCGCAACATCGTCCACCGCGACATCAAACCCAACAACATCTTCTTGTGCGATGTTGGAGGCAGCCAACCGTTCGTGAAGCTGCTCGACTTCGGGATTGCGCGCGAGGGCGATCACAACCTGACCACCACCGGACACCTGGTCGGCACGCCCGCGTTCATGAGCCCCGAGCAACTGTCGGGAAGGCCGGTCGATGCCCAGAGTGATCTGTGGTCGCTGGCGATGGTGGCGCTGAAGGCGCTGACCGGAAAAAACCCGTACGAGCGTCCGACCATTCCGGAGACCCTGGGCGCCGTCGTTCACGGTGACGTGCCCGTGCCCTCGGCGTTCGCTCCCGACCTGCCCGCCGGAGTGGATGCGTGGTTCGCGCGGGCGTGTGCGCGCGATCCCAGTCAGCGTTTTGGCAGCGCAGCGGAGCTTTCGGAAGCCTTCTGGTTGGCGATCGGCATGCCGAAGCTCCCGATCTCCTCGCCCACCGCGAGCTCGGGGCCAATTTCTGCCGGTCTGCCGACGGTATCGATCACCCCCGCGGAGCCCATCACCGAGGGCACGTTGCGGTCGACGGTCGATGGCCGCTCACACGTGGGCAGTCTCGCGCCGCCCGCGCCGGGACCCCGCCGCCGCGCGCTATCCGCAATTGCTGCGGTCGCGGTCTTGGTCGTGGTCGGCGGAGTTTCGTTCCGTTTCGGCGCGGCATCCCCTCCGGCTCCGGCACGGCTGCAGGTTGCGCTCGGGACCTTCGCCGAAACAGCGCGAGGCTCCCGGGCATTGGCCACGCCTCGTGCCGTGGAGAGCTCGGCACCGACCGCCTCGGGCGCGCCGACGCCTTCGAGCGCTCCGGCAGCGCGGGTACCGGCACTGCGCCCGCCGCACAAAACCGTGGCGCCGCGGCCGAAGCCCAAGGACGACGATGACGTCGGTTTCTAGCTGGGAAGGCGCGCTGGTCGCGGCGTGTTTGTGCCTTGGTGCTCTGCGGGTCGAGGCAGCGCCGAGCGCAGCAGAGAAAGAGACTGCGCGCAAGCTCGTCAAGTCCGGGCGCGTGAAACAGAAGGCCGGTGAGCTGAAGGCCGCGCTCGAAGATTTCAAGGCGGCGCACGCCATCATGGGTGTGCCCATCACCGGCGTCGAGCTCGGCAAGGCCCAGATCGAGGCCGGCATGCTGGTCGAGGCTCGAGACACGTTGCTCGGTGTGTCGAGGTCCACGCCCGCACCCCGAGAGCCTCCGTTGTTTGCAAAGGCGCGCGGCGAGGCCAAGGCACTCTCCAAAGAGCTCGAGCCGAAGATCCCCGAGCTCACCGTGGAGCTCGTGCACGCGCCGGCTGGCGTGCGCATCATGGTGGACAACGTGGAAATCGCCGCGGCTGCCCACGAGGCTCCGCTCGCCCTGAATCCTGGCATACACGTGATCGTCGCGCGGCTCGGGGAGCGCGAGACGCGCACCGAGGCGAGCTTGAGCGAGGGAGAGAAGCACAAGCTGAGCTTCGATCTATCCGCGCTGGCCGCGCCGAAGGCCAAACCCAAGCCCGCCGCTGCGAAGTCCGGGAGTGAGACCAACGCCTGGGTCTACGTTGGTTTTGGTGTTGCTGGTGCGGGCGTACTCGTCGGCGGCGTGACCGGAATGATGGCGCTGTCGAAGGGCTCGAAGGTCGACGGCGACTGTGTCGACAAGCGATGTCCGCCTTCGACGCACGACGACATCGATGCCGGGCGGACGCTGGGCAGCGTGTCGACGGTGGCCTTCCTTGTCGCCGGGGTCGGGGCGGGTGTGGGCATTTATGGGCTGCTCAACCCGAAAAAGAGCACGCCAGCTGAACCCGGGGATCAGCTGGCGTTGGACGTGTGGGTCGGACCGACCGGTATCGGCGCCCACGGTCGCTTTTAGTCTTCAGCGACGTGCGCGGTTGCGGCGTGCGCCGAGCAGCGCGAGGCCCAGCAGACCGAGGGTCAGCGCTTCTGGTGAGCTGCCCCGGGAGTCCGCGACGCGACAGCCGCAGCCACCTGGTTTCTCCTTCACCTCTCCGGCCGGTTTGTCGTCGGGCGGTGGAGTGTCGGCGGGGTCTTCGGACTTCGGCTCCGCGGCCTCTTCCGTCTTCTCTTCCTTGTCGCCGGTCTCTTCCTTCTTGTCTTCCTGCTTGTCGCCGGCCTCTTCCTTCTTCTTTTTGCTCTTCGGATCGGCGAAGACCATCGCGCGGCGATCGATGATTTCGTTCTCACCGTCGAGCTTCAGCGTCGTGGGCGAGCCGATGATCTGACCGTTGCGGGCGTCACGAACCGTCACCTTGTACTCACCGGCCTCGATGCCGTGGGCGCGCGTGATCTTGAAGCTGAAGTTCGTTCCCTTCTCGATCTTGCCCGTGCCGGGGTCCATGAAACCGATGTCGACGCCTTCGATGATGTCCTGACGGCCCACCAGCGGAACACGCCGCTCGACCAGCTTGTCGCCATCCATCATTGCGCGCTCGAAGTAGGAGAGCGGTGAGAACTCGAACTTGACCGGGATGAGTGACGTGTCCGGCGCCTTGTTCAGGAAGATCTTGACCTCGATCTTCCAGGACTTCGACTCCGTCTCCTTCACGGTGGTCTTGCTCCACTGCACACGCCCGGCTGCCAGCGCCAAGCTCGAAACCAGGAGCACTGCCAACAGCGCTGCCAAGGTGGTGATGCGCCGGACCCATGAATTTCGCTTCGACATCTCGCGACCTCCGAGGCTCCGAAGCTAGCGCGGATCTTCACCGGGCGAGATTGAAAATCCCGAGCCAGGTCTGGGCGGATATGCTCTGCGCATGGTTCGCGCCTTTTCGACGCTTCGGGCGGGAGCGGCGGCCCGGGCGACGTGCCGAGCGGGTGTCACGGTCTCGAGTCGTACAAGGGAAACGCGGTGATGCGGCTGCGCTGGATGCTCTTCGGGGTGGTCGCGCAAGCGTGTTCGACACCGATGGGCGGAGTCGGAGGCGCTGCTGCGCCGGAGACCGAGGCGCCTGTGTTGGGCGACTCGGGCAGCGGCGTGGAGGCTCGCCCCGCCGCGGCTGCTACCGCAGTGGATGCGGTCGTCGGGCCACCGGACGCTGGCTTGCCCTGCTCCGACGAGCTCGGCGCCGAACGGGTCCGCGTCAGCTGCGACGGCACGCGGTTTCTGGTGCGGGACAGCATCGAGCTGCACCCCGCGCGCGCGTTGCCCGAGGAGCCGACCCGGAGTGCGCTCGCGGCACTGACCGATTTGCTCGACGCACATCCGGAAATTCTGCTCGTGCGGATCGAGGTGTATGTCGGCCGAGCGGTGGGGCCGCGGCCCGACCAACGCCGCGCCGCGCTCGCCGAGGCCCAGCGGCGCGCGGACGCGCTCTTCCAATATCTCTGGCGCAAACGCGGCATATCGGCCGAGCGGCTCGAGGCGGTGGGCTACGAACACGAGCCGAAGCTCACAGCGTCGAACGGGCGCTGGCCGGTGATTTTGCGGATCGTGCAGCGAGCGCGGGATTGATCCTTTCCTTCCGTTGACGAGGCGGCGTACGCTGCGATCTTCATGCGTTGGGGAATCGTCGCTGCGATTGGGTCATGTTCCATGCTGGCTGCGCTCTCTGCACGAGCCGAGCTGCCACGGGACTACTTCTTGGATGCTCCGCCTGCGGGCACTTACTCGATGTCCGACGTGTACAACGTCGGCGCTCAGCAGAGCATCGAGAACCGGGCGCACCTCGAGGAGGGCATGAGCATGCTGACGACCCGCCTCTCCGGGATCGCCAGCTACCCCTACGCGGATGGCAGCCTGAACCTGGACGCGCGGTTGTTCCTGTTCACTCTCGGCGGCAGCGTCGGGTACCGGCAGGTGTATCGCAACCACACCTTTGCGGCGGGTGAAGACGCGAGCCGCGAGGCGCGCCGGCAGCGAGAGAAAGACGGCGACTTCGACTCGCAGGGTTTTGCCTACGGCGAGGCGCGCCTTCGTGTGGTCATCCCACTGGATTCTCTGTTCTTGCTCAGCACCACCACGATGCGCTGGGAGGACGTGCGGGACAACTCGTTCGACTGGTTCCACGCCAACATGCACGACGGCGGCAGGATGGTGAAGAGCGAGGCCACGCTGTTCTATCGGCACCGCGATTTTGGCGCCATCGGGCCCTACGGTCGCGTCATGAACGTGCCGCGGACGCGGGACGACGGAACCCACAACCGCGAGACCGAGCTGCACTACGGGCTGGTGTTCGGCACTCGGCCCGGCCTGATTCGGGCGCGTGGCGGCAACGCGGACCTCCTGCTGGTGCAGGCAGTGTTCAAGTTCAACGACAAGAACTACGGGCTCCACCCCTACGGACTGCCCGTGTATCCGCTGATCGTGTATCGCGGAATGCTGAAGCTGTTCTGAGCGGAATCAGCAGCTCGAGCCGAGCGCCCACTTACCGTCGCACTTGCACAGGTAAGCCTGCTTCAAGAAGCAGCAAGCGTCGGGCGGATTGCTGCAGCTGCTGGTGACGATCGGAGCCTGGTTACAGGGTGCGGTTGGCTGCGTGGGCTCCACGCAGGCTCCGCCGGTGCCTCCCGTCGCCGAAGTGCCTCCTGTCGCCGAAGTGCCTCCCATTGCGCCAGTGCCTCCCATTGCGGCGACGCCTCCCGTACCGCCCGCGCCCGACCCGCCCATGCCCCCGGTCGAGGTGGTGCCACCGGTTCCGCCGGTCGTTGCGGTGCCCCCGCTGCCGCTCACACCCCCGCTGCCGCTCACGCCCCCGCTACCGCCCGCGCCCGCGCTGAGCCCACCCGCCGCGGCGCCGCTGCCGCCAGTCGAAGTGGAACCCCCGCCCGAGCTCGCGCCGCCGCTGCCGTTGTCTGGATTTTCCGTGGTGGACGTACAGGCAGTGACCCAGACCCCCAGCAGTAGCATCCAGGCTCGCATGGCTCGTGAAGAGTATCCGGCGCGGTGCTTTGGCGCCCGAAATTTGTGTGCGCCCGCTAAGCCTGCCGTGCGCGCGCGCGCCGTGCCCGCTGGAATCCGTCGAGTGCCACGGACCCCGCCAGCGCGCCAGCCGAGAGCAGGGCGACCAGGCCCCAAGTTCCGGTGGAAGTAGCGGGCGCGGCGCCGCTCAGCTCGACGACCCCGAGCACTCCGAGGTGTGCGATGTAGGCGAGCAGCGCGTGGCGTCCCAGCGCAAGCAGCGGGTAGAGAGGCCGCGTTTGCGCCAGCCCTCTGCCAATGCGCAAGAGGCCGAGCAACGAGGCGCCGAGCGGCAGGCACAGTCCAAGCGCGCCGAGCGCGGAGTGGTTCCAGAACGAGACCGCGCGCTTTGGACCCGCCGCGCCGAGGGAGTCGAGCGCGAGCAAGCCGTCGTGCACGCCGTAAAAGGAGCTCCGCTCCGTGGTCCAGCGCGCGCCGCTCGCAATCACGACGACGAACAGCACGACGGAAATCGCGAAAGCAATGCCTGGCGTGCGTGACCCGTTGCGCGCGCGGCTCAGCGCGAAGAGCGCGCCCATGCCGGTGAAAGCGATCAGCGGAATCGCACCCCCGGGGCCAGCGTTGAGCCCAGGGACGGTCGCGCCACTCCAGTCGAGCCAGGCGGTGGTGCCGAGCACGACGCAGGTGATTGCCGCGAGACTTGCTCTCGGAGCACGGCTGACGAGCGCTGCCGCGCATACGAACACGGCGATGGCGATCGCCGACAAGATCCCCGGTGACACGAGCAGGTCAGGAAACTCGACGCCGAACTGCGGCACGAACAGCACGCTCGCGAGCACGTACAGACCCACGGCGCGCCCGGCGACCTTCCGCAGCAAGCCCGCCCCCAGCTTCTGGTGCGCCAGCACCAGGGCCACACCAGCGATGAACAAGAACGACGCGGCGATGTACGGCTCGGCCCACATGAAAAACGCGAGGCTGCGCTCGAGCTGGCCACTCCCAGGCCCGCTCTGCAGGCGGTGCGCATGTACGACGAACATCATCAACACCACGAGCGCGCGGTAGAGATCGAGCCCCGGCTCGCTGCGGTTTGTGGCGGAACTTGCCGCCAAATGGCTGCTCTCGCTCGGCATCTCTTCGCGCGCGGGGCTCCGGCGGTACAATGACCTTCCGAGGTGCACATGGGAAGCCGGCTGAAGACACGCTCGTCGATCTTGCTGGCGTCGATCCTGGCGCTCGCGTGTGGCACCGATCCCAGTGACGAGGGGAGCGGCGGCAGCGCGAGCGGCGGGGGCGGCAAGGGCGGCAGCGGCGGGACCGGCGTGTCCGGAGGCGGCGGCTGGGTGAGCGGCGGCGGTGCGAGCGGCGGCCCCAGCGGCGGCAGTGGTGGTGACGGCGGCAGCGGCGGGTTGACCCCGCTCCCCTGCGACTCGCGCTTCAGCGTCAACGAACCGGCGACGGTGGGTGTGCCCTTCGACGTCACGCTGGCGGACAACACACCCTACGCCTACGTCGACCTCGAGGTCTCGGGACCCGGAGCTCCGTCGAGCGCGTGGGTGGGTGTCAACGGCTCGAAGCCTTGGAAGTGGACGTGGACCGTGAGCGGTCACGGTGCCGGCGTCCTGGACCTGACGTTCAAGAAAGACAAGAACGGCAACGCGGGCACCACGGTCGCGACGTGCCAGATCCACTCGGTCACGAGCGGAGGCAGCGGCGGGACGTCGAGCGGTGGCGGGGGCGCACCCGGTGGTGGCGGCGCTCCCAGTGGCGGCGGTACCGGCGGCACGACCAGCGGTCCGCCTCCCGCGAACCGTTATGGCATGGGACTCGTGAACCCAGGCGACGCGACGGACGCGGATCTGACCGCGAAGCTGGCGGGACCTGGCGGCTGGTATCTGGTGATCTTCGCTGACATCACGCCAAGCAGGACCAGCGCCGACCCGAGCTGGAAGAGCAGCATCCAGCAAGCGTACGCCAAGGACTTGATCCCGGTGATCCGGATGGCTCCGCCGTGGGGAGATCGTCGTGTGCGCAACATGGGTGAGAGTCCGACGGCCTACAAGAAGCTGGCACAAGCCTACAAAGCCGTGATCCAGGACCTGCCGTTGCGCGCCAACTGGCCGCTCTACGTTCAGATCCACAACGAGCCGAACCTATGTGACGAGTGGCAATGCGACGCCTCGGCGGGGACACTCTCCGACAAGACCATCGCCAGCGAGTACGCCCACATGCTGAGCGACGTCGCGGATGCGCTCCACTCGATCGGTGATCCCCGGATCAAAGTCTTGAATGGCGCCCTCGCTCCCGGTGGTGTGGCGTGGTGTCAGTGTGGGACCAGCAACTTCGCGGCCGGCACACTCTCGGCCACGTTCTTGACTCTCATGAACCAGGCGGTGCCCGGCGTGTTCAACAAGATCGACGCGTTCGCCGCGCACTCGTACCCGGCCAAAGGTGAGGGTTGGGGATTCTTCGTGGCCTACTCCGAGGCCATGACCGGCCTCAAATATTTCGAGAAGGAGCTGGCGGCGATCGGCAAGAACAGCATGTCAGTCGTGATCACCGAGACCGGGTGGACCATCAGCGGCGACGGCCAGAACTGGAGCCGCGATCAGGTCGCCGACTTCAGCGTGCAGGCAGTGAAGAACGTCTGGACCACCCACCCGAACATCATCGGTGTGACCCCGTTCATCTTGCGCGACTCGGCCTGGGACAAGTTTGCCTGGGCCAAGCCGGATGGCACGCCGTATCCGGTCTACACCAAGGTGCGCGCGAATCGCTGCGCGGTGGCGGGCGCGAAGAACTGTAACTGACGCGGCTGATCGAGCGGCGAAGCGCGCTGGGCACGCAACGAGCGCGGCGCGAACCCGCTCAGTCTCGCGGCGGGGGTGGCGACGGGATCGTGTCGCGATCGTCGTCGTCGTCGTCGTCCGGCATCACGACGTCGAGGGTGGATTGGCGCTGGGGCGCCGGCACGGTCTCGCCGTGATTCGACGGAGCGTCGTGTTCGGGTTGCGTGGGGATGTGGTCTTGCTCGGAGCCCGGCACCCAGCCCAAGCTGGGGAGCTTTGGCGCCGGCGGCACGACGACTGGCTCGGACGCGGCTGGGCCATCGATGCGGCGAGTGCCACTTCGTTTGCGCGAAACCGAGCTGTCACTGCTCGGTTCTTGCTCGTGCTCTGGCTGGCTCATGTCCCCACGTCCCCGGCGTGTGTGCGGGGAGTCTAGTCCCATGGATACGAATTGCACGTCAGTTCGGACCACCCCAGCGGCGTACCAGCCAGGGCGGAAAATGCTGCGGTCGCGTCGATTCCCGCGAAGTGGACGCATTGGCCGGTTCGGCGCATGATTTCGGCATGCGGATCGGGAAAGCCGCGCTGCTGCTCTCGCTGGGCGGATATTGGCTCGCGGGCTGCGGTGCGCGCACGGGTGATGAGCTTCGTCTCGATGGCACCGGCGGTACCGGCGGCGTGTCCGCTAGCGGAGGCCTGGGTGCAGCCGGCTTCGGCGGCACACCTTTCGGCGGTGGCGGCTTTGGCGGCACGCCCTTCGGTGGCGGCGGATTTGGCGGCACTCCGTTCGGTGGCGGCGGCTTCGGTGGTGCACCCCCAGGCGGTGGTGGATTTGGCGGCGCGCCCCCAGGGGGTTTCGGCGGCACACCCTTCGGCGGCGGTGGCTTCGGCGGCGGTGGTTTCGGTGGCACCGGTGGCACATCGGGTGATTGTTGTTTCGAACACCCGTTCCCCGGTTGTTCGTCACCCGATGTTGCCAAATGTGTGTGCGCGCAGGACGGGTACTGCTGCTCGAATCAATGGGACAGCTTGTGCGCCAGTGAGGTCGACTCGCTCGGCTGCGGATTCTGCGGCGGGACCGGCGGCTTCGGCGGTGGCGGTTTCGGCGGCATGCCCTTCGGCGGTGGTGGCTCCGGTGGCGCACCCCCAGGCGGTGGCGGTTTTGGTGGCATGCCGTTCGGTGGCTCGGGTGGCGTTCCGAACTGCGGCCCCGTGCCGTGTCCGCCCAAACAAGTTCCGAACACTCCCATCGTGCTTCAAGGCTGCTGCCCGTCGTTCGGGCCGTTCGTGTGCGGGCTCGACACCACGCCCATCTCACAATTCGTGCCGCTCCCGGCGGCTTGTGTGCAGAAGAATCAGCCCGGCAAGATCGATCCCACCTGTCCGTCGCAGCCGACACCGCAGGGCCAATCGCTGCCGGGTTGCTGCAAACCGAGCGGCATCTGCGGCACCTGGTTCGGCATCATCGATCTGGGTTGCGTCGAGACCTGGCAGACCGGCGGACCGCCACCAACCAAGTGCGGCGGCGGTTTTGGTGGCGCCGGCGGTGGCGGCGGCTTCGGCGGCGGCGGTTTTGGTGGCGTCGCGGGCTTCGGCGGAACCGGCGCTGGCGGCGCGTTCACCGGCGATTGCTGCACGACTCAGCAATGGGCCGGCTGTGGTGATCCGAGCGTCTACAAGTGTGTCTGCCCGCAAGATCCCTTCTGCTGCAACAACAACTGGGACGGCATCTGTGTGAGCGAGGTCACCTCCCTCGGCTGCGGTAAGTGCGGCGGCTCTGGCGGCGCTGGCGGTGTGGCCGGGGCTGGCGGCAGCGGCGGCGCGGGGACGTGCAACCCAGCCGCATGTCCTAGCCCTGGACCGGTCAAACCCTGCTGCATGACACCGAACGGACCTTGCGGAATCGTGACGCCCAACGGGTGCCAGCCGTTCTTCTTCGGCGACGGTGGCGCACCCTGATGTACGTCGCCGTCAGTGTGTGACGGTGGGACGTGGTGTGTGTTCGACCAGCGCGATGGGCCACGCCGCGCTGTCTCGTCGCCACTCCCCGGTGCCTTCACGACGAACGTCGACTCGCACTTGATACATGCCGTTCACACTCGGGATGGGTAACCCGAGTGATCGAGTTCGAAAGCGGGGAGTCGCGGACTTGAAGTCGAAGGGCTCCGTGTAGGTCTCGAGACCGGACTCGCCAACCATCGCGATGCGCACCTGAAAGGTCTGCGACATCTCCGTCGGGGCGATGTCGAAGTACGCGTGTAGCTCCAGCGGCAGGAACCCACCTGGGGGCGGGGGTGCATTCGGCGGAATGTTGAGCTGCTCGACCAAGTTGAACAGCGTGACGTTGTTCGAGTGTTGATCGAGGGACGAGCCGCTCGACACCGCGAGCAGGTAGCAGCGAGGCATGGTTGACGTCAGCGGCGTAATAGGGTCCGGAGCCAGAGTCGAGTGGTGTTGTGTTCCAGGTCCAGGATCGAGTCGAAGAGCGGCATGCGCTCCGGGCAGACCTCGACGCAAACACGAGCTTTTCCGCAGCTCGCGACGCCGCCTGCTGCCATTGCGGCCGCGAGGCGAGCCGCGCCCCGCGCCGCGCCGGCGCCGGTCCGGTTCAGGAAACTCACTTCGTTGAGCGCGGCCGCGCCGACGAAGGCTGCATTCGACGTCTCGGGACAGGCCTCGACGCAGGCTCCACACTCCGTGCAGCGATCGAACCCAGCCAAGGCTCGCGGGACCGGGAGCGGGCCTTCCGCTTCCGCGTCCAGCCAGGCGCCGAGCTTCAGCCGGGCGGTGCGGAGTCGAGCCTTGTCGACGATCAGATCGCGCACGACCGGGAACTTGCTCAGCGGCTCGAGCACGATGCTCCCGCGCTTGGGGCGGGCCTCGTGGAGCGGCGTGCGACACGCGGGTCGCACGTGTCCGTTGACCAGCATCGTACAGGCGCTGCAGCCATCGGCGCGGCAGTTGGACTCGAACGCGATCGGCGCCACGGGTTTGCCTTCGCGGGTAACGGGGTGCTTGGCGATCGTGTGCAGCGCCGTCGCGATGCTGTCCCCGGCTGCGCCCTCGACCTCGAACTCTTCGAAGCGACGGGTCTCGAGCTCAGCGGGCGAGTCCTGACGCAAGATACGCAGCACCAGCTTTTCGCTCATGGCGCCTCCGGAGCTGGTTCCGATGCTGCCGCGCCGGCGACAGCGTCGTTGCTCGTGTCGGCTTCGATGACGACAGCGATGGCCCGCGCGAGTGCGAGCGCGGGCGACAGCTCGTCGAAGGCGGCGAGAGCCTGGTTGGCCACGTAGGCATCGTCACCCAGGCCGACTTCCTCGAGGCGCCCCTCGAGCTCGTCGAGTTTGTGTCTTAGCTCCGCCGTTGCGAGGGTCGCGGCCAGGTGCTGGGCCATCGCCTGCCGCAGCTCGTGCGCGACCTTTGCGGGTGTATCGTCACTCTTGCTCTTTCGTTCGAGCAGACGCTCGGTCCGCAGCAACGCCTGCTTTTCTGCGTCACGGGCCAAGCGCTCGGTGTCGCCGGTCGCGGCGGCGGTTTTGTCGCGGAAACGCGCCACGGCCCGAGCCGCGCGTTTGCCCCCGTGCAGCGCGGCCAAGAGCGGCGTGCCCGGCGTGGTTGCCTGCCCGAAATACGCGCCCGTGATCCCTCCCGCGGCGTACAGCCCCGGAATGGTAGTGTTGTGGCAGAGCGGTGACTCCGGGTCCGTATCGTGGCCGATGAACAGACCCCCTAGCGTCCGATCCGGTGTGCGCGACACCACGATCGGCTCCGAATAGGCATCCGAGCCGGTCACGCGACTGTAGCTCTCGAGCGCGGGTCCAGCCGCGATCCGGAGCGGCGCGCGATCGATGGCGGTGAGATCCAGGAGTCCCGCGTCGACCTTCGCGCCCAGACTCTCGAGGCGCCGGGGCAGCTTCCTGACGAAGCCGCCCGCGCGATAGGCGTGAGGGTGCCAGCTCACTCGCTCGGGGGACAGCAACCGCGCGCCGTGTCCGAGCGCCACGCCCGTGACTGCGCCGAGCGATGGTGGAGAGAGTGTGTCGGCAACGAACAGCCCGGCGTGTCCGCCGCTGCACAGGCAGACCCCGTGCGCTCGAAGCGCGGACACCTCACCCGTGGCGAAAGATCGGACCAGCACTCCAACCGCGCGCCCCTCGGCGTCGAGCAAGAGATCCACGACTCCACACGCCGTGTGACGCTCGAACTTTCCGCGCGCCTCGTAGCCGAGCAGAAGTTGAGAGAGTCGGCGGCTGACGTGGCGAGCCGTGAGGCAGCCCGCGTGCAGACTGCGCGCGCGACTCGAGCCGGCGAGCTGCTCGAACGCCAGCTCGTCTTGGCGCGTGCGCTCGAAGGGCACGTCCAGGGAGAGCAGCCAGCTCACGAGCTCCGGTGCATCGCTGGTCATCGACTCGAGAAACGGCCGCGACTCGGCGCCTGTGATGTCGAGCAAGTCTTCCAGGTGCCGGGCGGGGTCGTCGTCTTCGCCGAGCGCCGCGTCGATCCCGTCATGCCGCGCGCTGCTCTCGGCGTCTTCAGCGGGCGCTCGAGCCAGCAGCAACACGGGAACACCCAGGCGCGCCAGCTCCAGGGCCGTGGTTTGCCCGGCAATGCCCTCGCCGACGACGAGCGTCGGAAGCTGGGTGCTGGCGCTCACTGCGCGCCCCATGGCGAAATGCTGCCCGTTGCGATCTGGATCACGGTGGCTGCGCTGACCAGAAAGACGAGGGCGCCAACCAGCGCGGAGATGCGTGCCACGCGCTCGAGGCTCCGGGTCGACGCCACGAGCCCGAAGCTCGCGGCGAAACCGACGACGCCGTTGGCCAGGTGATACACGGTCGCGGCGACACCCACGAGGTAACCGACCGCGACGAAGGGAATGCCGAGGAACCCAGTGCTCGACAGGCTGGCGTAGAGCTCGGTCTGCAGGTCCGCGCTGCTGCCGAGGCCTACGAGCACCCGCACGCGGGTCTCCCACAGGTGTGCGAGCACGAACAACAGAACGACGACCCCGCTCACTCGCTGCAAGACCCACGCGAGGTTCCCCGAGTAGGGGTAGGTACCGACGTTCGCGCGGGACTGGCGCGCGAGGGCCAGGCCGACCGCCGCATGGAATAACAGCGGCACTCCGAGCAGCAGCGCCTCGGCGCCCAACCGAAACCGAGTCTGGTGCGACAGCGCGCCGGCGAAGGAGGCGGAACCGCGGAGCGCCTCGGTCATCGCCGCAAGGTGCGCGAGCACGAACACCCCGAGTGGCACGACGCCGGTCAAACTCATCCAGCGTCGCAGCGCGAAATTTCGCCGATTCGTTTCGGCGAGAGGCGCACGGTCTTCACTCACGAAGGGCTCGGCGGACCGTAGCCTGGCCCGCGCCGAACCTCCACACGCACGGGAGCCGCCTAGAACACCGATCAGCTTGCGCTGCTCGTGTTCTAGGACACTTACGTTGGGGCTGCGCCCCAAACCCCCGGCCTTCGGCCGTGCGCGCTCCGCGCGCGAGCGCCGAACACCTTGCAAGTCGCTGAAAACAAACGACCTTCAAACCTGTTCGGCGCTCTAGAACACCGATCAGCTTGCGCTGCTCGTGTTCTAGGACACCTACGTTGGGGCTGCGCCCCAAACCCCCGGCCTTCGGCCGTGCGCGCTCCGCGCGCGAGCGCCGAACACCTTGCAAGTCGCTGAAAACAAACGACGTTCAACCTGTTCGGCGCTCTAGGCGGGTCCCTTTGTGCCGCAGCCGAAGAGCACATCGACCTGCCCGTTCGCGTCCAGTTTCACCTTCGTGCAGGTGCCCGGGCAGAGCAGGATCTTGGTCGGGCTCAGGTCGTTGTCGTAGTACCAGCCATCGCCGCTGGGCGGGCAGGCGGCTTCGTTGTCGTACTTCGACCAGACCTCGGGTGCGCCGCCGGTGCCCGGTGTGTACTGCACGTTGACCTTCTTCGGGTCGACGACGCCGCCTTCCGGCGTGGGAATCAAATACTCACAGGCCAGGGCAGCGCCGCGGATGGCGTTCAGCGCGTCGATGAACTGCTGGTTCACGTTGCCGGTGGTGTCGACGATGAACGCGGTCTTGGTGCCGCCCGCCGCCGCGATCGCGTTCAAGTTCGAGAGTGCACTGCCGACGCCGATCACGAACGTGAGCACCTTGGGTGAGCCACTGGCGCCCTGCTGTGCGACCGCCGCGGCACCGGAGACACTGCTTCCGCAATCGTTGGGCTGGCCGTCGGTCGCGAGCACGATGACCACGACGTGATCCGGGTTTTTAATGGCGTGAGTCTGCGCGTAGGTCAGCGCGCCCTGCATTGCCGTGAGCGTCGGTGTGCCGCCGTTGGGGGACGCCCCGCTCAGTGAGCCGGTGATGGCGCCGGCGTTGCCCGGCAAGATGCCGATCGGCACACTCGGTGTGGAGTAGGTGCCCACCGAACACTCGGGGTTGTCGGGGAAGAAGTCGAGCCCGACGCCGATGCCCTGTGACTGGGTGTCGTTGACGAAGGCGTTGATGGCGCTGACCGTGCTCGACCATTTGGAGCCCTGCATCGAGCCGGACTTGTCGAGCATGATGTAGAGATCGAGCGGCAACAGCTCGGCCTTCTGCGACTCGGACGCACAAGCGTTGGCGTCGGTGAGTGAGCCGTCTCCGCTCCCACCCTCGATGATCAAGCCGCCGCCCGAGCCGCCGGTCGAACCGCTGCCCGTGGACGCCGCGGAGCCGCCGCCCTTGCCACCCACATTGACGTTTCCGCCCTCGCCGCCGGCAATTCCGCCGTCGTCGGCGCCGCCACAGGCTTGCGCCAACAGGAGGGTCCCAACCGCCGCTATGAAGCCGAACTTTACGAGCCGGTTCGTCATGTCGTCCTCGTTCCTACAGAGTACTCTACGAGCGCCTCTCCTGCGAGCTTGTGATGCGCTTCGAACGAGTTCCATCCTCATCCGAGCTTTCCGTCCTCGGCGCATCACTCGTCCTGTTTGGTGCCTTGCTGTCGGCCACGGGCTGCGCGAGCGACGCTTCGACGCGGACGTCGCCGGAGGCGAGCGTGGCAGCCTCGCTCAGCGCTCAGCGAGACTTCCGAGCCATCCAGCGCGCCTGGACGACGGCGAGTCCAGGCGATCGCGGTCGGCTCGAACCGAGCCTGGTCTCGTTTCTCGAGCGGCATCCGGCGGACCCACGGGTCCGGATCGCGCGGGTGTACCTGGCATGGCTCTATGTTCAGCGCGGGCGCGTGAACGAGGCGGTCGCCCTGGTCAGGCTGACGCGGCAGGGTCGCAGCGGGACGGCGCGAGACTTTGCCGCCGTCGCGGAGGCGGCGATTCTGCTGCGCGAAGGCAAACCCGAGCAGGCTCTGAGTGTGCTGGCGCCGCTCGAGGGCAAACTCATCGACCCAGATGAGCGTTTCCTGTTCGGAGAGCAACGCGTGCTGGCCAATCTCGCCGCGCAAAAGCCCACCGCTGCTCTGCGCGCGATGCGGGACTGGCTGGCGGAGACTCCGCCGGAGGAGCGCGATGCGGCGCGCGGTCGGGTCGTGCGCTTGGTCGATGAGATCGCCGCCGAGCCGCTGTTCGGAGCCCTGACGGAGCTGGTCGCCGACAACGACGCACCCAACGCCAATCCCGAGCGCGAGCGCGCACGGGGTTTCCTCTTGCCGCAGGTGGCAGAGCGGCTGATGAAGCTGTGCATCGAGTACGAAGACGGATCGCTCGCGCGGCGGCTGCTCGACACCGGCATCGAGGTGTTTCGTCGTGGAGCACGCGGGCAAGAGCTCGTGCGGATCGCAGCGACCGCTTCGGTCCTGCCGCGCGTCGCAGGGCGTGCGGTCGGATTGGTGCTCAGTATCGGCAGCGCCGAGGCCCGTCGGCGATCGGCCCAGCTTGCGACCGGTGTTTCCCGCGGGCTCGGGCTGCCGGCATCGGCGGCCGACGCCGACGCCGTACAGCTCATGACGAGTGAGGACGATGGCTCCGAGGAAGGTGTGGCGCACGCCCTCGCCGAGCTTGCGGGAGAGGGAGCGGCCATCCTGATCGCCGGAGTGGACCCGAAGACGGCCGCCGCGGCGGCGAAGTACTCCGAGCACACGGGGATCCCCGTGGTCCTGCTCTCTGCGCCGGCCAACGGACTGAGTGGGGCTGCGTTTTTGCTCGGCGAGAGCCCCGAGCGCGAGAGCGAGGCATTGTCGACGGGTGCGGACGCGCTCTCACTCACCACTCGAACCAAGATCGGCGCGGGCGGCATCTCCTGTGAGATCGCCGCTGCCGCGGCGGGGCAACCGCGTTTTCCGGTCCAGGGGTGGAAGAAGGACAAACTGGACGGAGTGCTCGTCATTGGCGATGCAACTTGCGCCCGCGACGTGTCGCGAGAGTCTGCCGAGACCGGGCGACGCGTGACCTTGGGTCTTGGGCTCGAGGCGGGAGAGATCTTCGCCGAGCTCGAGGCGCTGCAGCCACGCTTCGCGCTCTCGGCAGGCTCGTTCCCGCATCGTCCCGGAGTGACCGCCTCCGCTGCCCAACGCGAATGGGTTGCACAGTCCGGGCACGCGCCGAGCTGGTTCACCACGCTGGGCCACGACGCGGCGCTCCTGGCTCGGATCGCGCTCTCGGATTTTTCCCTCGAACGAAGCGTCGATGCACAAACGGTGGCGGTGTTACATCGGCGCGCTACTGATCGCCTCGGCGCCGCACAGGCGGAGCTCTGGTCCAGCGAGGCGCGCGGTTTTGGTGGTGCGCGGATCTTGACGCGCAGTCTGGGCACGGTGGTGTGGAAGCGGCCGCGAGCGAACCCGTGATGAAGCCGGCGGCGCCCATCGAACTCGCCACGAGACGCGAGACGACGCGCCTCGCGGCACGTTTGGCTCCGCACCTGTCGGGCGGCGATCTCGTGGTGCTCTCCGGCGAGCTGGGCGCAGGCAAGACCTTCTTCGTCAGGGCTCTGTGCCGAGCCCTGGGCCTTCCAGGGCGTGTGCGCGTGACCAGCCCGACGTTCTCTCTGGTGCACGAGCACGCTACCCAACCGCCCATCGCGCACGCCGATCTGTATCGGCTGTCCACGCCGCGAGAGGTGCGGGACCTCGGACTCGATCATCAGCGCGACGATGGACGCCTGCTCATCGTCGAGTGGGGCGAGCCCTTCATCGAGGTCCTGGGCGGAGATGCCTTGGTGCTCACGCTGGGGCTCGGGCCGCGGCGCGCGGTATTTCGGGCGACCGGTGCGCGCTCGCGGCGAATTCTGGCGGAATTCAGCCAGAGCAGCTAACCCTCGTTCGAGACGTGGGAGACTGATGGCGGTGGCCCAACAACGGATGGCGAGCGGAGGCCCCGGCCTGCTCGCGAGCTTCACCGGGCCGCCTATCGCGGCGCTGGAGACCATCGGGCAGCTCTTGCTGCTCACGGGCCGCACCATCGCCTGGTCGATCCGCCCACCCTATCGCATCAGTCAGCTGCTTGCGGCGATGGACTTCGTCGGAGTTCAGTCGGTGTTCATCGTGTCGTTGACCGGGATCTTCAGCGGCATGGTGCTGTCGCTGCAGACCGTGAACAGCCTGCGGCAGTTCAGCGCGGAGGGCAGTGTGGGCGCGGTCGTTGCCATCTCTCTGGCGCGAGAGATCGCTCCGGTGTTCAGCGCGCTGATGGTCACCGCGCGGGCGGGCAGTGCCATGGCGGCCGAGCTGGGGAACATGCGGGTCACCGAGCAGATTGACGCGCTGGTCACGATGGGGGTCAGCCCGGTTCAGTACCTGCTGTCACCCCGCATGGTCGCCGCGATCTTGATGGGCCCCCTCTTGTGTGTGCTCTACGGCTGCGTCGGCATGGTCGGCGCGTGGATCGTCGCCGTGAAGTGGTTGAGCGTGGACCCCGGCGTGTTCGTCGCCAACATCGAGCGCTACCTGGAGCTCAAGGACTTCTGGATGGGCATGATCAAGGCCGCAGTGTTTGGTTTCTTGCTCTCGGCAATCTCCTGCAACCAGGGCTTTTACGCCAGCGGCGGCGCTCGCGGTGTGGGCCTGGCGACCACGCGAGCCGTGGTACAGAGCGCGGTCGCCCTGCTCATCGCGAATTACTTCATCACCGATTGGCTGACCCAGCTGTGATATCCCTTTCGACTGGGAACATGGAAGCCGAAGCCTTACCAAGCGCAAAGAACGACGACGCGGACGATGTGCGTTGGGCCCTCGAAACGGCGCACGCCGTCTGGACGCAGGGCGACCAGCGCTCTGCTCTCAACTGGGTCCGCCGGGCCGCCGAGGCCGCCGCCGAAGCGGGCGCCGATCTGCGCGCCGTAGAGCTGGCGAAGGCCGGCGCCGAGCTGCGAGCTCTGCTCGAAATTCCGCGCACGCTGCCGCCGCCACCTCCTGCCTCCGATCAACCCATCGAGTCGGTCCCACCGCAGGCGCGCGTGCGACACCACGCGGTGCGCGTGGCGGTGATGTTGTCTCCGGATCACGACGGCGCGTTCCTGGCTTGGCCGTTGAAAAAGGGAGAGCCGGCGCCATCCAACTCCCACGAGGCGCTGTTCGTCGCGCTGGATCCCGACGCCGATCTGTTCGTGTTCAAGCTCTGACTAACGCAAGAGCTCTGCGATCAGCTCGGGTCGCTCGTTGCTCTGTGGCAAGGCGCTCGGTGCCACGAGCTCGGCGTGTTCCAGATCGGCGCCGATGCGGAAGCGCACGGAGTCGAGGGCCGCGCTCGACCCGGCAAAAAAACCGTCGCTGGTGTGCACCCAGCCGCTCGGGCGGTCGGGTCGGGCGCGGAAGGTGACCGCCTTGCCGTCACTCACACGGTGGATGCGAGCCTGATGACTCGCGGACAAGAGCAGCGTCCCGCTCGGGTTGAACTCGAGGCTCCAGATGCGTGCCTGGGGTCCACTCAGGGTGCGAAGCAAGGTGTGGTGTTGGGTGTCGACGAGGCGAATCGAACTGTCGTCGCTGGCGACGGCGACCTGCGCACCGTCCGGACTCACGCGCAGCTGGCGCACCGCCGCGCCGATGCTGACGAGGGGCGTGACGCGGCCGGTGGTCGGGTCCCAGACGGATGCACCCCGATTCATGCCCGGGAAAACGATGTGTTTGCCGTCCGGGTAGAACGCCGGGAGAGCAAACAGCGTGCGGCCGGAGGTCTTTGCGAGCAGCGCTCCCGTTCCAGCATCCCACAACGACAGGTACTGTCCCGAAGTCACGAGCAGCTGCCGCGCATCGGGCGAGAACAAGAGCCCGTCTGCACGGCTGAAGGGCTGCACTTGTTTCAGATCGAGCGTTGCGACGAGCTTCCAGCTCTGTGTGTCGAAGAGCTCGACTGCGTCGGCTCCCCCGACGACGAGCAGGCTGCCTTTCCAGAGAACGCCTGCGATCATGCGCGCCGTGGTCGTGAAGGTCTTCACGACCTTCTGCCGTCCGTGGTCCCAGATGCTCACGCTGGCGCCGATCACGACCGCCAGGCGCTCCCCGTCGGGGGAGAACTGAAGGCGCGGACCCCAGTCGTCGCGGGTCGGTCTACTGATCGTCGTGACCTTCGCGCCGCTCGCGGCGTCCCAGACCCGCACGGAGCCGTCGCCGACACCCGCTGCGATCAGCTTGCCGGTCGCTGACCAGACGGGCGCACCGGGCTCACGACCCTCTCCTGCAAGGCGCTGCAAGATGCGGCCGACGCGCGCGTCCCACACGTCGATCCAGCCGGCGGCCGCGCTGGCAAAACGCTCCCCCTTCGGGTCGAAGCTCGCCGCTCGGACCTCGCCCCACGGTGTGCCGAAGGCGCGCAGCGGCGCACCAGTGTCGGCGCGCCACAACCGCACCTGAGGGTCGTCGTTGCCGGTGACGAGCAGCGATCCGTCGGGGCTGATGGCGAGCGCCTCGAGGATGCCGACGGAATAGCTGGCGAGCTGCCTGCCGCTCGCAACGTCGAGCACGTGCACGCGCTTGCTACCGCCGGCAATGAGCCGCGCGCCGTCGGGGCTGAACACCAGCTGAGACACCGGGCTGGTCAGCGGAATGTCGCGCGTAGTCTTGCCGGTCTGGGCGTCGAACATGAGCACGTGTGCGCCCGTGGGTGCAGCGACCAGCGATCCGTCGGGGCTGAAGGCCACACGCCAGGTGCGCGCCATGCCGGTGGCGCGAACCCGAAGCGTGCGGGCGTCCCAGATGTGAACGCGGCCGTCCAGGCTAGCCGTGGCCACGCTGCGACCGTCGGGGCTGAGAGCCACTCCGAGCAGCTGGCGCCCCTCGCCGTTCGGCGTTTGCGCGGTGTCGATCAGTCGCCCCGTTGCGGCGTCGTACACCGACAGCTCCGCCTTGGGCCCGACCGTGTAGATGCGCTTGCCGTCCCCGCTGAGCTCCAGGTCGAAGCCTGGGTGCTCGATGGTGAGCTTGGGCGCGAACCGCGCGAGATCCCAGACGATGATGCGCGAGTCGCGAGCGATGGACGCGAAGACCTTGCCGTCGGCGCTCCACGCGACGCGCTTCAGCGCCTCGTGATGCCCGACCAGGTGCGCCACGAGCCCGCCAGTCGTGTTCCAGATCCCGATGGTGTGATCGAAACCGCCCGTTGCGACGAAGCGTCCACTCGGATGAAATGCCACGGACCAGACCTGCGCGACATGCCCGGTCTGCGGCACGAGCACTGGCTCCCTCGGAGCTGCGGCGGGCGGCGCCGGCGCCTCTGTCTCGCCGTCGGTCGCGCGGGCACGCGCCACGACCCTACGCTCCACGAGGTCCGGCGGCAGCCCCTCCAAGCAGCCGGCGGCCGAGCTTACGAGCACAGCTGCGGCGAGCGGGAGGACGCGCATCGCCGTCCTACGCCGCGCGCCCGCCGGGACTTCCTCGCTAGTGCTCGCGGATCACTTGCACTTGGTGTTTTCGCAGCGATCTTCTTCGTTCGGGTCGTCGGTCACCGCGTCGTTGCAGTTGCACGCACCCTTGCAGAACCAGCTGATCTTGCCGGTGCGGAAGAACTCGTCTTGCTGGTCGAACGAGGGTGTCAGATCGCGGACCCGGTCGTGAGGGTCGCAGCCGTCCTTGGCCGGAGTGTTGGTGACCGGCAGCGGCTTGAGGCCAAAGTCGTACTCGACGAGCACGGACTTGTCGGTGAGCGGACCCTTGCCGCGCTCGATGCCGTAGTAGTCGTCGAATACGGGCTGAGCCGCGTCGTCGGATTCGAGCTGCACCGCCCCTATCGCCCGCGCCATGATGTGTGCGCCAAACGGCGTCACCTGGTGATCACCGCGGGCGATGTGCATGAGCACGTGGTGGGCCGGGGTATTCGGCATCAAGTCGTCGGTCATGTAGGGCGCGAGGCCGCCCGGCTCGACGCGATCCCACGACATCTGCACGGCCCCCAGCATCAGCTGCGCATAGGCACCGTTGAAGTCGAAGCCCGACTCCAGCATGATTTCGTAAGCGGGCCAGTCGAAGCTGCGGTTGAGCAGCACGTTGTAGGGCATGCCGGTCTCACCCAAGAGGCCACGCGTGACGTCGGTGCTGACGGCCATGTACGTCCCGCCCATGATGCCGCCCTGGCTGTCGCCGCGATACGCGCGCACGCTCTTGTCGACCCACGCAGGATCCAGGATCAGAGTCCCCTTGCTGTCCTTGATGCCTTCCTTGGCGACGCGGCCCATCATCATGCGCATCGCCAGGAGCTGGTTCACCATGCCCTGGAACTGCCGCTCGGGAAAACCCTTGATGCCTTGAAAGTTGCCCAGCAAGAGATCGAGCGCCAGGGGCACACTGTTCTCGTCGAAGCCAAACAGGTTGGTCGAGAACGCGATCCAAGCGTTGTGATTGGCGGCCCGGGCGAGGTAACCGCCCTGGCCCTCGGTACGACTGCCAAACAGTCCGTGCCCGTTCTGCAACAGGCCGTGTTTCTTCGAGGACTGCACGCTTTTTGGCACGAGCACGAGCACGTCCCACTCCATCGTGCCGTTCTGTTTCAGCTTGCCGTCGGCGCCGATGTTGAGGCGATCCATCGGCTTCTTCTTGTCGTAGTGCACCGCCGCGGTCGTGAGGTAGAGCGGCACGGTCATCACGAGGTTGATGCGCCGGATCAGGTTTTCGTCTTCGGGCGGCAGCTCCTCGACACTCTTGACGGTGAACGTCGGACCGTCGTCCCCGACCGCCGCCAGAGCGAGATCCCGCATCTCCATGATCCGCCCCGTGATGTTCTCCTTGCTCGCCGTGGAGTAGTCCCAGGCGAGCTGCAGGTCCTTCTTGTCGACCCCAGCCTTGTCGAGCTCGGAGAAGATCTCCTTGTACAGGCCCTTGCGGGCGTAGACGCTCCACTTCTCAGCGGCTGTACCCTTCGACAAGAGTTTGCCGTCCCTCAGCGCCTTGAACGCCGGGCTGGGTGCGATGACCGCCTCGTTGACGTCTTCGACGTTGCGGATCGCGACGATGTAGCGGGTGTTGTCCTTCAGGCGCTCGGCGGGTCGGATCATGAGCAGCCGCTGATCTTCCCGGTCGTCGATGCCGTCGTTGGCGGTGCTCATGTCCAGATCGACCCAATGCGGGATCTTGCGCCCGGTCGGCACCTCGAGCAGCACGGTCGGGTGGTCTGGCTCGAGGGACTTCTCGATGCTGTAGGGGGTGGCGCAGGCGGAGCACTTGGCCAGCGGAAGGTGAGCGAGCGGCGCCTGTGAGGGAGAGAACCCGTCGTGGTCGTAGAAGAGATCCGGTGGTGCGTGGGAGTCGTCGTGGCGCGGTGGAAGCGTGGTC
The DNA here is from genome assembly GCA_016706225.1 of Myxococcales bacterium. Taxonomy (NCBI): domain Bacteria; kingdom Pseudomonadati; phylum Myxococcota; class Myxococcia; order Myxococcales; species Myxococcales bacterium. The sequence continues at coordinate 878,021 of JADJKB010000022.1, read as the reverse complement.
GGTCCGAAGTTCACCCGCTTGCCGTTGGCGTGAATCCCGTCCGGGTCGTCGGCCAGATAGACGTTGGAAGGGAAAGGCAACCCGCAGTACGTGGGGGCGATCGGATCACAGTCGCCGCCCAAGAGCGGCACGCTGCTCTCGGGTTGTTTTGGAATTTCTTCCCCTGCGTCGTCGTTGTCTGCGCACCCCATCGCGAGACAAACGAACGTGATCGAACCGAGCGCCAAACATCGCGACCGAAGTGAAGTCATGGGTTTTTCCGAGGGCGCCCGGAGCATACCAGCGACCCGGCCAGGGCTCACATTTCGCCCAGCGGCTCGGGATTTGTCCGGGCTCGCGTGGGGTCGCCGCGGACCGCGCCGCGGCCCTCGATGCGGTCGCGGCGCGTATGGCCATGACACGCGAGTCTCGCCCACGGAAAGCGCGCTCAATGCGCCTCGCGCGCCCGGGGCTCGCCGGGCCGAGAGGTTGCGCTAGGATGCCGCGACCGTGCAGGACCTGGAAGCAGGCGTCGAACAGGAGCGGCGCGCCCAGGTTGGGCGTGTGCCTCCGGTGGTGGAGGGCAAGCCCGAACCGGCTTGGCGTGCCCGTCGCCGCCGGCTACGCCGGCTGCGCAAGGCGGTCGGGGCCTTCCTGCTGCTTTCGCCGGCCATCGCCGTGATTGCCATCGACGCCTCGAGGCGCTCGGAGCTGCTCGGCACCTTCCAGGGTTATTACCGCTGGACGTACGCGGGCGCTGTGGCCGAGAGCTTGGTGCTCTGGTCGACGCTGCTCTACGCCGCCTCGCGCAGGAGCGGTTGGGGTCGCTGGGTCGCCGCCGCGCTGTTCGTGGTCGGCATCACGTTCTCGTTTGGCGGACAGGCCTATTTCTACTCGCAGTACCACGCCTACCTGAACGTCGACGTCTCGCTGTTTGCGTCGAACTTCATGGACAGCGTGCTGAACCAGCTGTTCGCAGACATCGGCAACTACCTGAAGGCCAAGGCGCCGCCCTTGATCGTCGCGATTGCCATGCTCGTGGTGGCGCGGCGGGTGATCCGGCCGCGGCGCATCCCGAGCATCCTGGCTTGTTACCTGGCGCCGGTGTTCGTCATCGCGTCGTTCTTCATTCCGACGCAGCACCGCCACATCCAGGCCGCGACGCCGGACGTGCTCTACTTGAACGCGGTCGGCGGGTTGATTCGCACGCAGCTTGGGCTCACGGATCAGTCGAACCAGCTGCGCCCGCGCGCTCGGGATTCACTGCCGGTCGAGCCGCTCAGCGCCAAACCCCCGACGCCGCGCAACGTCGTGCTGATGATCCTCGAGAGCGTCCGCGCGGACGCGACCTGTGTCGAATACGATCCCGAGTGCCAGCGCACCGGGACGTCGAACCTGCTCCTGCCCAAGCGCTTCCCGCTCAACCAGATGCGTTCGCTGGATTCGTCGACGGCCATCTCGCTGGCGGTGCTCTGGGCGGGTATTCTGCCGACCGAAGATCGCGAGACGCTCCACACCTGGCCGCTGTTGTTCGACTACGCCCACGCGGCCGGTTGGGACACCGCCTACTGGACCAGCCAGAACATGATGTTCGGCAACGCCCGGCTGTGGGTGAAGAACCTGGGCGTCAGCAAGTTCGTGGCCGCGACGGATCTCGATCCGACTGCGGATCTCGACATGGGCGCGCCCGAGAACCTGCTGGCCGACCGCGTGAACGCGGAGATAGGTGAGCTCAAGGAGCCGTTCTTCGCGGTGATTCACCTGTCGAACGTGCACTACCCGTATCACATCGACCGCAACGGTCCGCTGCCCTTTCAACCCTGGACCACCAGCAAGGCCCCGGACGACAACCCCCACTTCTTCAACTACTACCAGAACAGTGTCTATCAGCAGGACCTGCACGTGGCGCGCATGCTGAAACACCTGCGTTCCACCGAGGCGGGCCAGCGCACGGCCATCGTGTATCTGAGTGATCACGCGGAGGCCTTCCGTGAGCACGGGCAGATGGGCCACACCTTCAGCGTGTTCGACGAGGAGATCCACGTTCCGGCTTGGATTGACGCTCCGGCGGGTGTGCTCAGCGAAGAGCAGGCGAAACACCTGGCGGCCAAGAAGGACGAGTACGTGTTTCAGGTCGACATCGCGCCGACCATTCTCGATCTGATGGGCCTCTACGACGAGCCGAGCATCGCCAAGTACAAGACCAAGATGCCGGGCCACAGCCTGTTGCGCCCCGAGGTGACGAAACAGGCGCTGGCGATGACGAACTGCGCCGGCGTGTGGAGCTGTGCCTTCGAGAACTGGGGCTACATGCAGGGCAGTCTGAAGCTCGAGGCCCGCGCGTGGGACACCGGCTGGCACTGCTACGACGTCGCCACGGATCCCGAGGAAAAAGACCCGCTTCCCCGGGAACGGTGCGCCGAGCTCGAGGCCCACGCGATGAAGACCTTCGGACGTTTGCCGGGGAAGAAGCCCGACTGAGCCTGACTCTGAGCGACGCCGCGGGCGCCGCTTCGTCCGAGAGTGCAGGGCGGGCGCTGCGTGATAGATCTCCTCGCGAGGACGCCGCGATGCCCACCAACGAGCCTTTTCCCTCGCTCCTGATCGACGCCGCCGGCATCAGCGCGGCGGGTGCCTTCGCCGAAGCGCAGGCGGCTTTCCTGGATCCGGATCCGGCGGAGGTGGGCGAGCTCGGGCGCCTCTTGCGCGAGAAGAACGCGGCCATCGTCGCGCACTTCTACATGGATCCCGAGCTTCAAGGTGTGCTCGCCGCCACCGACTGGCCGCACATCTTCATCTCCGACTCGCTGGTGATGGCGGACCGCGCCGTCGACATGGTGAAGGCAGGTGCCACGACGGTCATCGTGCTCGGCGTCGACTTCATGAGTGAGAACGTGCGAGCGATCCTCGACGCCAGCGGGTATTCAGACGTGCCGGTGTACCGCGTGGCGGAGCAGGCCATTGGCTGCTCGCTGGCCGAGGGAGCCGAAGCGCCAGCCTACGGCGCCTACCTCACGCTCGCCCAGAAGACACCGAGCTCCCTCCACGTCGTCTACATCAACACGAGCCTTCGCACGAAGGCCTACGCTCAGTCGCTCTTACCGACCATCACCTGCACGTCGAGCAACGTGGTCAAGACGGTGCTCCAGACCTTTGCCCAGATCCCTGGTTCACACGTCTGGTTCGGGCCGGACACTTACATGGGGCAAAACTTGGCCGGGCTGTTTGGTCGCTTCGCGAGCTGCCCGACGAGACAATCCGTGCGCTCCACCCCGAACACAGTCGCGAGACGATCTCGGCGTTGCTCCCGCGGTTCCACTACTTCGAGCAGGGCAACTGCGTCGTGCACCACATGTTCGGTGCCGAGGTCGCCGAGCGAGTGCGGAAGGAATACGAGGATGCGTTCATCACCGCGCACCTCGAGGTGCCGGGCGAGATGTTCAGCGTCGCGCTCTCGGCTCAGCGGCGTGACGCGGGGGTGGTCGGTTCGACCTCGGACATCCTGGGGTTCATCGGACGCAAACTGGACGCCGCCGTGGCCGCCGGCTCGCCCGCCCGGCTTCGCTTCGTGCTCGGCACCGAGGCTGGCATGATCACGAGCATCGTGCGCCGTGTGCGCCAGACGCTGGCCGACGTCGCGGCCACCGGTGGGCCGGACGTGAAGGTCGAGATCATCTTTCCAGTCGCGAGCGAGGCAGTCGCACAAACTGGCGAGAGTGAGCTCACCCTCGTTCCCGGGGTCATGGGCGGTGAAGGCTGCAGCACCGAAGGCGGTTGCGCGACCTGCCCGTACATGAAGATGAACAGCCTCGACGCGCTGCTCGGTGTGCTCCGCCGTATCGAAACCGAGCCTCGCACGCGGCTCGCGGCATTCGAGCCCAAACACTACGAGGAGCGGATCGCGGGCAAGACGATGGCGGAGCTGGGCGGCGTACCCATCCTGCACATGCGCGAGCTCGGCAAGCTAAGCCGGCTCTCGGACGTTCTCGTGAACGACGTGCGCACGCGAAACGCGACTTGAGGGTTGGCCGGTGCTGGCGCCGAGCTGCCTTGTTCAGCTCTCGAGTTCGGGCTAGAACCCCCGCATGTTGCGTCGAGCTCTGTGGGTCGCGTGTTTGTTCTCGGTTGCCCCCCTCGCCGGTTGTTCTTCGGACGACGCGGGCGGTAGCAAACAGGGCACGGGTGGTAGCGGCGGCACCGGCGGAAACGGACCCGTCGATGCGCTGCTCGAGGCGACGTGCACCGACAGCATCGACGACGTCTACGCAACGCCGCCGGCGTTGACCGGAGACGCCGGCGCGCTGCTCCGCTGTGCCCACGACAAGTACCTGACGAAGGACGAGCTCCTGGCTCAGGCCAAGGCGCGGGGTTACGACGGGCCCGACTTCGTGAGTGGTGCCCACGTCTACCGAGTGCTCTTTTTGACCTCGCGCGGTGATGCCACGAACAGCCCCGGGTTCTCCACAGGCGTGGTCTATCTGCCGGACGCACCCATCGCGGACAAGGCGCCGCTCGTCGCGAGCGGACACGGCACCGTGGGTCAGGGCAAAGACTGCCTCGTCTCCAAGAACGCGACGCTCGCGGGTGGCGATCCGCCGGCGCAGTGGGAGCCGATCGCGGGCGCGGGGTATCCGGTCATCGCACCCGACTACGCGGGCTACTCACAGTTTGGCGCGGCCGGGAACCCGGTCAGCGGTTACTTGCTGCCGAACGACGCTCCACGCTCACTTCTGGACTCGGTCCACACGCTGCGCAGCATGATCCCGAGCCACGCGGCACAAGAAGTCGTGCTCACAGGCCACTCTCAGGGTGGGCACGTAGCGCTATCGGCCCTTGCCATGGCCGAGTCGCATGGCATCGACGGCAAACTCTCCGGTGTCGTCGTCTACGCGCCGTTCTGGATGAGTGGCCTCATGCTCGGCGTCGGTTTGTTCATCGGCGGAGGCATTCCGATCCAGGGCAACGAGCTCTTGGCGGGCGCCGGAGCCTGGTACTATTACTCCGCGGCGGAGCTGGCGGATGGCCCGGGGCACGGCGCCGACATGTTCGCTCCCGCCAAACAGGACACCGTCAAGACTTTCGTCTCGGATGCATGTTTGGGCGACAACACTCTCCTCCACTCGCTTGGAGAGTTTCTCGCCGATCCGTTCGACCCCGAGTTCGTCAAAGGCGTCGGTGGGTCGGCGATGAGCGGCGCCCCGTGCGCGACAGACGGCTCCGAGGCGGCGAAGCTGTGCGAAAAATGGTTGCCTCGGTTGAAGAGCTCCCGCCCGCACCTGACGGGCTCGGCGAAGAGTGTGCCCATCCTCTGGATGTACGGAGACAAGGACACCTCGGTCTCGCCTGGATTTGCCACCTGCGGAGTCGATCGCTTGAACGCAGACGGCGCGGCGCTCGAGACCTGCATGATGCCCGGCAAGACCCACGGCGGCATCGTGCGCAGCGGCTCGGGCCGCGTGAACCAGTGGATCGGCGCGACGACTCTGGGCTTGCCGGCGCCGCCGCCGTGCGACCTCGATTTCACGTTCACCACCGACGGCACGGGCGCGAAGCTCTCGTCGATGTCCGACGGCAAGGGCGGGCAGACGGTGTGCCAGCAGCCGCCGAACAACCTGGCTGACTGAAGCTCGCGCGCTCTCAGCCGCGCTGCCAGCGTGTGCTTGCGTGCACGGCGCGCGTGGGCGACTCCGCCGCGAGCGGGTGCTTCGAGGTGCAAACTTCGGAAGTCAAACGGGTCGCGTGGCGTTTTGTTCGCAAGCCGACCGTTTGGCATGTGTCAGTGGAGCAGCCCTCGAAGAACTACCGCCCACAGGTCGAACTGGCGCACACGTGCCCAATTTCGAGGTCATCCCCTGCGAAAGACCGCTGCGAGACGAGAGCCGAGCACATGCCGCGGAGTGAAACCTACATGCGCGTCGGTGGTGCTCCCGAGTGCTCCGCCGTGGGCCCGTCACGCACTTATATGAGTGTGCGGTTGTCCGAGAAGCTTGCTCAGTCGTTTGCGTCCGGGCATCCTGGTTTGTAGAAGTGGCCCCTCTTCGTCTCCCCCTTGCCCTGCTGATCCTCGCGGTGAGCGCACCCGCTTGGGCGGAGGACACGAAGTGGGACGCGGCCCCCTCGACAGAGCTGCCCGCGACGCTACGTTTGCCCACCAGCCTGCTCGCCTCGCTCGGAACGGCGACGGATCAAGGCCCGCCGCGCAAGAAACAAAAACGCAAGCGGCCGGACTGCAATCAGAATGGCTGCGGTTACAAGTCGCTGCTCGGGGGCATTTCGATCGCCAAGGACATCCAGGCGAGTGATGACGTCTCCGTTCGCGTGCTCCCCACGAACTCTGCTCTCGGCGGTGAGAGCTCGGCGCCAATCCTGGTGCGCGCTCGCGTCGACGGCCAGTACGGCCTTCACCTCAGTGCAAAATTCTGAAAAGACTTCGCCCGCTGCCTAGCGCGGCAATTAGCCGCGAGCCCAGCATCCCATCCCCAACCTCCTCGAGCTGACTCCGTGCGAGGTCGGCGGGCGTCTGCGCATGATCACGCTCTACATCGCGACCTCGATCGACGGGCGCATTGCGGGAGAGAACGACGATCTGGAGTGGCTCGAGCTCGCGGGTTCCGGTGGCCGTGGCGGGGACTATGGCTACACGGCGTTCTACCAGACGGTCGACGTCACCGTGCTGGGCCGAGGCACGTGGGAGGTGTGCAAGCGCTTCGACCCCTGGCCGTACTCGGACCGTCCCTGTGTGGTGATCACACGTCGCGATGATCTGGTCGCGGTAGACAACGAGACCTTCGAGGCCTTCGACAGTGCGAGGTGGCGCGAGCGCGGCAAACACGAGCACGTGTACCTGTGCGGCGGAGGCGGGGTGGTGAAGCTGTTCCTGGAGCACGACCTGGTCGACCGCATGGAGCTCGCGACCATTCCCGTGATGCTCGGCGCGGGACCGTCGCTCTTCTTGGACGGCGTGCCCGCGCGCAAGTGGCGGCTCGAGACCAGTGAGGCGCACGCGACGGGTGTGGTGCAGTCCGTCTTCGTCAGGGCGTGAAGCTCAGAACGGGCCGCGGCTGGCCGGGTGAACCCGGAGACGGGTGCCGCAAGGGACCTTGACGCTGGCTTGCCGCTGCATGGACTGCTCTGTCGCTGGCTTCCTGCGCGAACCGACCGGCTCCAGCATCAGCGCGCCGAGCCCGAGCGAGTCCACCACCAACTCCTCACCCACGACGTGAACCCGGGCCCTGATCTGCGCCTCGTCGGTGATGCAGTGCACGAGCATGTCCGCGCCGTCCGCCTTGGCTTCGCAGCTGGTGGGCTCCGGGCTTGCCCAGACTTCGTAGTTGAGCTTGGTGGTCGCCGCCGTGATCTTGGCGACCAGCATCTCCAGGCGCGGAGCGCTGGGACCCAGACTCTGCCTGCGTGTGGAAAACCGGAGGTAGACGTCGAGGGTCGGTGGGTGTGCGGCCGGTGCGCAGGCGGTCGCGGGTGGCGCGGCGTCGGCAGGCGGGTCTGGCGAGTCGCCGGGTCCCGCGTCTGACGCGTCGGGGTGCATCCCAGCGTCCGTGGATGCCGCGGTGCTGGGTGCGGGCGGCTCGGACGTCGTGACCTCGACCGGAGCGACTTCGGCAGTGGGGTGCGGCGGTGCTGTGTTCGCTGGCTCGGGGTCGGTCGTTCGCTGGCACGCCAACGCCAGGACCGCTGCCAACGGAACAGCGCTCCGGAGCTTCATTTCAATTCGACCAATACGTTGTCGTAGTGAACGGTGAAATCTTGGGTTTGTTTCGGCGCGAAGCTGACGCCGACGCGAATGCGTAGCCCGTCGTTCATGTAACCGTCGGGCAAGAACTCCGAGCCCACGACCTTGTCGTCGATGGTCACGGTCAAGCTTGGCTTCACGGTGCGGGTCATGTGCATCACGACCCGCGACCACTTGCCCTTCTGTGGGAAAGCCGTGAGACCGTAGTCTTTGTAGACCGTCTGGCCGCTCGTGTCTGGATACCCCAATTCGATGTGCGCGCCTTGCGGATACAGCTCGAAGTTCGCGACGTGCCACTTGCCCGATGGATCGATGCTGATGGACGCCACGTCGGCACTCGCACCGATCTTCGAGACGTCCGTGAGAATGTCGAACGCGAGCGTGACGTCCTTGGCGGTCGGTGCGAAGTCCCCGTAGGCGTAGGCGTAGCTGTCGGTGTCCGGTGTGCCTGCCGGGATCAGGCTGCGCATCGCGTTGGGCGCCGAGCTCGAGGCCTGAGTGTCGAGCACCAGCGTGCACGGGGGTGCCAGCTCGACGCCGTTGAAACCAAAGCCGAGTGCCTTGCCGTCGTCGAAGTCCTTGCACAGTGCCGCATCGGTGTGGTTCGCGCAGAAGCCCGTGGATGTGCCGCCGCTGCCCGCGCCACCGCTGCCAGCGCCGCCCCCCGTGCTTCCTGCCACGCCGCCGGCGCCTGCGTCCTTGGCCGGCTCGAGCTCCGCGACCTCGAGCGAACAGGCGCTGAGCGCACACGCCCCGAGTGCGACCCACCCGCTCCACATGGGGTCAGGTTAGAGCATTTTTCGTCAGAACTGAATCGTGCGCTCCTCGCGGCCGAGCTCTCGCAGATCCTGGCGCGTGCGGTAGAACTCTTTCCACAGATACAGGTAGCCCGCCAGCAGCCGCTCGGGGCTCATGTGTTTGGGTTTGAAGACCACGTTGGCGTCGTTGTAGCGCGACCAGTCGCGGCTGATGATGCGGTCTTCCGACAGGAATCGATGCCAGATGGCGGTGCCCGGGTACGGCGTCAGGATGGCAAACTCTGCCTTCCGGATCCCCGCCTTGGTGGCGAACTCGAGCATGCGATCGAAGGTGCCCTCGTCGTCGTCGTCGTTGCCGACCAAAAACGACGTGTAGGGCTCGATGCCGTGATCGAAGGCCTTGCGGACGGCGTCGTGGGCCTTCGACAGTGCGTCGGGATCACGCCCGGTGAAGGCCTTCATGGTGAACGGATCGAAGCCGCCGACCAGATAGAACATGTTGATGCCCGCCGCGCGCATGCGGTGCAGAAACTCACTGCTGGTCGCCCTGATCATCGGCATGCTGGTGCCGAGGTAGCTGATGGGCGCGGGACCGCTGCGTTCAGCCAGCGCGTCGAGCAGCCAGCCAAAACGCCGCTGAGTGCCGGAGCCGAAGAACAGGCTCGTGTCCTCCGTCAACGAGCCGAGCTTGCCGCGGGCGGCGAGCTGTTCGATCTGGCCGAGCGCGTGTTCGGTGCCGAAGTGTCGCAGCTTCGGGCCCATGCTGGTCGGCAGCACACAGGCGAAACACTTGAGCGGGCAGCCGCGGGCGATCTGCACCGGGTAGTCGTCCGGTCGATAGGCGTCGGTCTCTTTGTCGATGTAGAGATCGACCTTGGGCAGGGGCAGAGTGGACGGATCGACCGCCGAGCCGCCGTAGCGTGGGTGCAGCTTGCCCTTCGCTGCGTCCTCGAGCACGGCGTTCCAGACGCCTTCGCCCTCACCCACCACGACCGCGTCGGCGTGCGCCTGGGCGACGTCCGGCATCATGGTCGGGAAGATGCCGCCCATGACGACCTGTTTGCCGCGGGCGCGGAAGGCGTCCGCGAGCTCGAGCCCGCGCGTGGCGGCGGGAGTGAAGAACGAGAGCGCCACCAGATCGACGTCGTCGTCGAGACCCACGTCCTCCACGCGGTCGTCGCGAAAGTCGTACTCCCAGGTCGAGGGTGTGACCGCCGCGAGGCAGGCAATGCCGAGGGACGGCGGCCCGAAGTACTCGTTGCAGGGCACCGCCTCGCGTAGCTCCGGGTGGTGCTCGGCGTGACGGGAAAACTTGGGATACACGAAGCGCAGCTTCATTCGGGACTCTCCGGGGATCGGGCCGCGGTGCGGCGGAAGGGGGCGTAGAGGTGCTCGCTCAGGGCGTGCACGCGGGACTCGTCGCGCACGGCGCGTCCGAGGTCGTCCAGGTGCCGCTCGGCCTCGAGCATCAGGTCTTCGGTGGCGTGACGGGCGAGCGAGAGCTCGAGGTCGTCCTGGCGAGCGTGGGCGCGCAGCAGACAGCCGAGCGCGGCGGTCAGGGCGAGGCTCGCGCGCGCCACCGCCTGCAGCACCAGCTGATGGCGTACGACTCCGACACCGTGTTCGGTGCGCACGCTGAGGGTTGCGTCGACGAAGCGAGCGCGGAGTGAGTCCCAGGCCTTCGCCTCGCGCTCCAGCGGCCCGCTCAGCGAGGGGGCGAGGCTCGCGCTGTCGGCTCCGGGTTTTCTGCCGAGCACCGCCGCGCCACCCCGGACCAGGAGCACGTCGTTCGCGCCCTCGAAGATGCGCGTGATGCGGCAGTCGCGCAGCAGGCGCGCGACACCGGTGGGCTCGATGAAACCCAAGGCGCCGTGCAACTGAATGGCGCGGTCGCAGATCTCGAAGCTCGTCTCGCTGCACACGACCTTCGCGGCCAACGACAGCTCGTCGATGGGCTCAGCAGCGGCGAGCGCGTGACCGACCCAGCGCACCAGGGTCTCGGCGGCGTAGAGCTGAGCGGCCATGCGCGCGACCTGCGCGCGAGAGGCGCTGAAATCGCCGATGCTGCGCTGAAACTGCTGACGCGAGGTGACGTGGGAGAGGGTTTGTTCGAGGGCAGCGCGGGCCGTTCCGACACAACCAGCCGCCATCAACGTGCGGCCCCACGCAAGGGCCGCGTGGGCTTGATCGATGCCGCGTCCCGGCTCACCCAGGATCATCGAGCTCGGTACGGTTGCGCCTTCGAACGTCACCGTCAGCGTGGAGGAGCCGCGGATGCCGAGTTTGTCCTCTTCGGGACCAATGGACACGCCGACGGTCTCGCGTGGGATCAGGACCAGCGAGTGCGCGCGCGCGCCGCCCAGGCCCGGAGTGCGCGCGAGCACGGTGAAACAGCCGGCGAAGCCGCCGTTGGTCACGTAGACCTTCTCGCCGTCGAGTTGGATGCCGGCGTCGGTGACGGTGCCGGTGGTGCGGATCCCGGTGAGATCGGAGCCCGCCTCCGCCTCGGTCGCCGCGAACGCGGCGATGCGCGCGCCCGACGCGATCTCGGGCAGCAGGCGCGCGCGGAGCTCGTCGCTTCCGAGCTCGACCAGCGGGCGAGTGCCGAGGCCCGAGTGCAATCCGATCATGATCGCCGTCGAGCGCTCGATGGTCGCGATGTCCGCGATCACCGCGCAGGCGCTCTTGAGCGAGAAGCCGGCGCCGCCGTGCTCTTCCGGCACGGTCAGGCCGAACAGGCCGGCTTCGGCGACCGCCTGTCGGAGCGATTCGGGAATACAGCCCTCGCGATCGATGCGGGCGGCGTCCGCGAGGGTCGCGACGAGGCGTTTGCTCTCCGCGAGCACGAGCGGAAGCGCTTCTGCTTCGGCGGGGGTCGCGTGCGCTACCGCGAGCCCTGCGCCGAGGGTGGCGGGGCTCTCCAGCCCGAGTGCTAGCGGACTACGAGGTAGCGCTCTCGCCACGCTGCTCCGAGGTGACACGCGCCACGAAGGCACACGCATCGTCGATCGTCACGAGCTCCATGGCTTCGTCGAGCTCGATGTCGACGTCGAGCTCGTCGCTGATGCACGAGAGCAGCTCGAGGCTCGCGAGGGAGTCCATGCCGAGATCCTCGCGCAAGCGGTCTTTGCCGCTGATCTTGCTCGAGTCGAGCTTCAAGATCTTGGCGACCATCGCGACCACGCGATCGCGATGGGGGTTTTCATGCGTGCTCATGCTGCCTCCGTGGTTCCGTGGGGGGGACGAGCTTCAGGCGCGAAAACCAGGCGTAGGCGCGGTCCAAGGCGTCGTCCAAGGGGGTGAATCGCAGACCGAGCTCTCGCTCGGCGCGGGCGTTCGAGACGGGTTGGCCCGTCGTGATCAGATCGACCATCTCGCGGGGGATCGGCACTCGCTCGCGCTTGGGCGCGGCGGCGCGCTCGTCGGCCTCTGCCCGCGCGCGCGCCTCGTCGGCGGCAAGCTCCAGAGTGGGGACTCGACCTCCATAGCGGTTGGCCACACGCTCGAGCAGCGTGCGAATTCTCAGATCGTGACCTCCGACGCAGAAGCGAGCTCCGGGCTCGGCGCTTGCGGCTCGCACGTGGGCTCTTGCGACGTCGGCGACGTCGACCATGTTCACCGTGCCGTCGACGATCCACGGCAAGACGCCGCGCACGACGCCGACGATGAACGCTCCGGTGCCGACGCGTACGTCGTTCGGTCCCACACAGCCACCGGGCAAGAGGGTCACGCTGGGCAGCCCACGCGAGGCCGCCGCGTCCAGCTCCTGCTCCATGGCCCACTTCACGCCGCGGTAGACGCTGCCCTCGGGCATCGACGACAGGCGATCCCCTTCGTCCGCGCGGCAGTCCTTTGGCGCGGGCCCCAGCGTTGCGATGGTGGAGGTGTAGACGAAGCGTTCCACGCCGACTGCTAGCGCAGCTTCGCAAGCGTTTCTGATCTGAGCGACTCCAACGGCGAGTGCGGCGTCGAGGTCCAGCGAGTAGCGTGGGTAATACGCGCCGCTCAAGAACACGGTGTCGCAGCCGTCCATCGCGCGCCGGAGCGCCTCGCCGTCCTCCAGCGACGCGGGAGCACGTTCGACGGCGCGTTTCCTGAGCAACAGCGTCGCGCTCTCGGGCCTCGTTGTGACCCGCACCGGGACACCTTCGGCGAGCAGCGCGTCGATCAAGTTCACCCCGATGAACCCGGTCCCGCCGATGACGAGCGCGCGTTTCACGTCGGACCCGCTTCCGTGAGCAGGCGCGCACACTCCTTGCGCCGGATCTTGCCGCTCGACGTGCGCGGCACACTGCCGACGCTCCACAGCTGCACGTCGTCCACACCGACGCCGAGCACCGCCAGGACCTCGCCGCGAATTGCCTTCGTCAGCGCTTCGCGACCGGAAGGGTCCGTCTCGCTGGTCTCGGCGACGACGACCAGGTCATCGGTGCCAGTGCTCTCGTTCTCTCGCCCGAACGCGGCGACACCGCCCAGGCGCACCCCCGCAAGCTCGCCGACGATGCGCTCGACGTCGTACGGGTAGAGGTTCCTGCCCGCCTTGATCACCATCTCTTTCGCGCGGCCGGCGATGAACAGCTGGCCGTCGGCGACGAAGCCGAGATCGCCGGTCGAGAGCCAACCGTCCGAGAGCACCTGCGAGCTCGCTTGCTCGTTGCGAAAGTAGCCGTCCATCAGCGAGGGACCGGAGACGCGCACCTCACCGACCACGCCGGGTGCGACGACCTTGCCCGAGGCATCGACAATCGAAATGGAAGTGCCGGCCAGCGGTCTGCCGACCGAGACTGCGTGGCGAGCGTTCGCTTCGCTCGAGCGCACCGCGCGTCCGGACTCCTCGAGCTCCCGGCGGTCCACGTCGAGCCCGCGCGGCCCCTCGCCCACGCTCGAGAACGTCACGGCGAGGGTTGCCTCGGCCATGCCGTAGACCGGCATCATGGCCCCGCGATCGAAGCCGAGCGGCCCGAATTTCTCCTGAAACCGCGCGAGGGTCGGCCCATGAACGGGCTCTGAGCCGTTGAGCGCGACGCGCCAGGTGTCGAGGCGCACTCCGTCGAGCTCGCCGGCACGGGCGGTGCAAAGGTCGTAAGCGAAGTTGGGTGCGGGAGACAGCGTTCCGCCGACCTCACTCATCAAGCGCAGCCATCCGGCAGGCTTCACGATGAAACGCTCGGGTGGCATCACGTGCAGCGGTCCGGGGTGGCAGATGGAGCGCAGCAGCGCGCCGATCAAACCCATGTCGTGAAAGAGTGGCAGCCAGCTCACGCCGACATCGGCGTCGGTCTGTTTCATGCCGGTGGCGATGGCGTAGGTGTTGGACACGGCCGCGCGATGAGAGATCATCACGCCCTTGGGTTTGCCGGTGGTCCCAGAGGTGTATTGCAAGAAGGCGGTGTCGGAGCCCGAGAGCGAGGGACCGCGTGGATCGATCGGAGCGGAGCCGTCGATGTCCGCTTCGACCAGCACGTTCCCGAGCAGAGACGAGAGGGTCGTGTCACCGGCCACGGCCTCCTTGATGCGCGGATAGGTGATCAGCCACTCGGCTCCCGCGTCGTTCAAGATGACGGTGAGATTTTTCAGGTAGCGTTCGACCCCACCGAAGGTCATGGGAGACGCGAGCGGCACCGGGATGGCGCCGGCCAGCATCGAGCCGAGCAGCGCTTGCACGAAGAGCGCCGAGGTCGGTAACAACAACGCAACGCGGTCACCGCGCTGAAGGCCGCGGTTGCGTAGGGTGGCGCTGATGCGCCAGGCACCCGCGAGGGCGTCCGCGTAGGAGAGCGCGTGACGCTGCCGCCCCTGGTGCAGGGTCAGGAAGGGTGCACCGCTCTTCACGGCGGCTTCGAGGGCGCCGATCAGAGTCTCGTGCGGAGAGCGAATGGGGTCGGCGCTCGTGAGCAGCGCCAGCCCGGGGTCCGAGTCGGACATGTGCTCCGTGTCGGAACACTCTCGCGGCGCAGGGTCAATTGAAGACGGCCCCCGGGAGGCTCAGTAGTGGAGTCGAAATGATTTCGATCAAGTCCCGTGAAGCGCCTGCGCTCTTCGCTTGACGGGAGGCGGGCACCTCGCGGTCGAGAATGCCTCCGGCGCCCGTGCGTGCAGCCCGGGGGAAGCCCGTGCTACGGGTTCGCGATGCCGCGCGTCGCCGTCACGGGTCTCGGGATGGTGAGCCCCCTCGGGCTCGACGTCGAGACGTACTGGCAAGCACTGCTGGCGGGGCGCTCGGGTGTGGACTTCATCACCGACTTCTCGACCGAGAAGCTGCGCACGGACATTGCTGCCAGTGTGCGTGGTTTCGATCCAACGACGGTGCTCGACAAACGCGAGATCGACTACACCGGACGCGTCGTTCAGTTCGGGCTCGCCGCCTCGACCGAGGCCATCCGGCAGGCGCGGCTCGAGGACGTCGACCGGACGCGGGTTGCGGTGCTCGTGTCGTCGGGCCAAGGCGCCGTCGAGATCTTCGAAGAACAGGTGCAGCGCGCGGCGACGCGTGGACCGCGGGCGGTGTCGCCCTATTTCATTCCCTCGTCGATGCCGAACGCGCTGTCGGCGCTGGTGGCCACCAAGTTCGGCTTCATGGGACCGAGCTTCAACGTTGCCAGTGCATGCGCGACCGCCGCGCACTCCATCGCGCTCGGCGCGCTGCTGATCGGGAGTGGAGACGCCGACGTGGTGGTGGCGGGCGGCGGAGAGGCTGCGACTTGCCCGAGCACCATCGCGGGTTTTGGCAACGCGCGTGCGCTGGCCAAGGCGTACGAGGGGGATCCGAAGCGAGCCTCGCGACCGTACGATGTCGACCGAGGTGGTTTTGTGATTGGCGAGGGCGCGGGGGCGCTCGTGCTCGAGAGTGAAGCTCACGCGCTCGCCCGCGGCGCGCGCCCGCTCGCCTGGCTGGCCGGGTGGGGCATGTCGAGTGACGCGGAGCACGTCACGCGCCCGCACCCGGAGGGACTCGGGCTGCGGTTGGCGATCGATGCCGCGCTCGCCAAGGCCGGCGTCGGTCCGGCCGACGTCGGGTACATCAACCCGCACGCCACCTCGACGCCGGCGGGGGACGTCGCGGAGTACCAGGCGCTCCGGGCAGCCTTCGGGGACGCCCTCTCGGCGATCCCGATCTCCGCGACCAAGAGCATGATCGGGCACCTGCTCGGTGGCGCGGCCGCTGCCGAGGCGATTGTGTGTGTGTGTTCACTGCGCGATCAGCGGCTCCACCCGTCGATCAACGTGGACCGTCTCGATCCGGTGTTTGCCATCGATCTGGTGCGCGAGGCTCGCGCCGTCGACCTGAGCTATGCGCTGAAGACCAGCGCAGGCTTCGGCGGACACAACGCCGCGCTGGTATTTCAGCGCGCGTGAGCGCGATGGGGCCGGCGCCGACGCCTGCGCAAAAACGACGCTTGGAGTGTTTCGGCTGGTTCGACCACAATCTGGGGCGTATGAAGCCGCTGCGCGCAGGCGCACGGCGAGCGCCGCCAACCGTATTCACTTGGCCTCGGAGTCAACCATGTCCACACGTCTCGACTACGCCACCCTCAGCCTGATGGACGCTCTCGATCTCGCAACCCTCATCGAGCTCGAGGCCTACCGGCGCTACAAGATGTTCGCCGCGCAGCTCGGCCAGGGTGGCACGAACAACCCGGCCTCGGTCTTTGCATCGATGGCCGAGAACGAGGCCAAACACGGTCAGCAGCTCGCCGAGCGGCGCAAGGCTCTGTTCGGGGTCACCCCTGCGCGGGTCACGCTGGACGATCTGTTCGACGTCGAGGCACCAGACATGGGTGCCCCTCGCTCCACGATGTCCACACTGCAGGCCTTCCAGGTCGCGCTGTCCTCGGAACAGAAGGCCTACGACTTCTACGACCAGGCCCTCGAGCACATCAGCGACGCCGAGATCCGCGCGCTGTTCACCGAGCTGCGGGACGAGGAGACCGAGCACGTTCGCATGGTACAAGAGGCCATCGCAAAGCTGCCCCCGAGCGCGAGCGTGGAGCTCGAGCTGGACCTGGACGACTCGCCCTCGCTGTAGCTCGAGCCGCGCGTGTCGGCCTCGAACCGTGGTGGCGGCAGAGACCGCGGCTGAGCTCGCGCCCGACGCGCCTCACTTCGGTACGCGCGCCACCACCCCGGCCTTGTAGCTGGTGAAGTACACGTGCGTCGCGTCGACGACGAAGGTCGAGGGTTTGTTCTCGAGGAGCGCCACGTTGTTCCACGCGGCGCCCGACAAGGGGCGCGCGCTCACGGCCGCGGCATTCTGGGAGACGTTCGTCGCAACGTAGAGGTTTGCCGCGTCGAGCGCGAACCAGAGTACATCGTTGGTCCCAGCCAGCGTTTTCGGCTGACTCTGCCCGTTGGTGAGCTCGTAGACGACGCCAGGTTTTGTGTACGACCCGGACGTCTCCCAGTAGAGCGCGGACGGACCGACCTCGATCAGGTCGATTTCTCCCGAGCCGCTCGGCGCCGTGAACAACGGGGTCGCTGCGCCTCCGGTCTTGGGAAAGCGCAGCAGTGCGCCGCCGAAATCGTTGGAGACGTAGACGTAGCTTGCATCGACGGCGAGCGCCCGCGGTTGCGAGAGCGTGGTCGTCAGTACCTGGCTCGTTCCTCCGGCCTTGGGCACGCGCATCAGGTCCTTCGAGTTGGTTCCGATCCAGTAGAGGTGCGTCGAGTCGGTCGCGACCCGACTGGCGCCGACCTGGTTCGCCAGGACCTTCACGGCCTTGGTTGAAATCGAGACCGAGATCACGTCGGCGAAGAATGCGCCCTGCATCGTGTAGAGACTCGAGCCATCCAGGGTGAAGTCCACCATGCCATTCCCGGAGTGAAGTAGCTCCGGGGTCCCGCCCTGCTTGGGCAGACGCCAGAGCCCACCGAGCGTCGAGTCCGTGGGCAGCTCGGCGCTGCTCCAGTAGACGTTGTTTGCGTCGACTGCCACGCGAGCCGGGTACTTCTGGTTCGCGAGCAGGTCGATGGTCGTGTAGCTCGGCGCGCCGCCGCTGCCTGCACCGCCGGTAGCTGCACCGCCGACGCCTGCAGCGCCGCCGGTGTTTGCACCGGCACTTCCGCCGCTGCCTGCAGCGCCGCCGATGTTTGCGCCCGCGCCGCCTCCCGTGTTGGTGACGCCGCCGGTGTTTGCACCGGCGCTGCCGCCGCTTGGCGAGGCACCCGTGGCGGCGTTCCCGCCGCTGGCTGCGCCTCCGCTTCCACCCGCAGGGCCCGCGTCGTCCGAGCCTCCGCAGGCGCACGGACCCAGTGACAGGAATACGAACGTGGCGAGCTTCGAGAAACGCCTGAACATGCTGACCTCCGGCCGAGTGTTACCTCAGCCGAATTCAGCAAATTCCTCCGACCAAGCCCCTGGCGTCGGAGGCCAAGGGTTTGGCGCGCAGGGTCAACTCAGCGGTGGCCGGCGCGGAAGCTGCGGGGCCGACGCCGGGCGCCTCCCGTCGACGGGCGGCTCGCGCCGCTGTCGGGCGTAGCCGAGCGCGCGGTGTCATTGCGTGGGGTGGTGGGGCCGTGGTTGGCAGCGCTGCGCGGCGCCTCGTAGCGGCGCGGCTCTCGGTCACCGGGGCGTCGTGCGCCACCATCGTTGTACCGAGGACGATCATCGAGGCTCGGTCGGCTCGTGGCTGCCGGAAGCAATGCGGCGTCGGCCACCGGAACCTTGCGCTGAATCAAGCGCTCGATGTCCCGCAAGAACGCCCGCTCCTCTCCGTCGCAGAACGAGACCGCAGTGCCCGTGGCACCAGCGCGGCCCGTGCGGCCGATGCGGTGCACGTAGCTCTCGGAGATGTTCGGCAGGTCGAAGTTGACCACGTGGGAGATGCCGTCGATGTCGATGCCGCGGGCGGCGATGTCCGTCGCCACGAGCACCGGGATGGTGCCGCGTCGGAAGTCTTCCAGCGCACGCTCGCGCGCGTTCTGGCTCTTGTTGCCGTGGATTGCCGCAGCGGCGATGCCCGCACGACCGAGCTGCTCGGCGACACGATTCGCTCCGTGTTTGATGCGGGTGAAGACCAGCGTGCGCTCGACCCCCTCCGCCCGGAGCACTCGCTCGAGCAACACGCGTTTGTCGGCCTTGTTGACGAAGTACACCGACTGCGTGACCAGCTCGGTCGTGGACGCAACCGGAGTGACGGCGACCTTGACCGGGTTCACCAGGATGGTCTGGGCGAGCTCGCCGATGTCGCGGGGCATGGTGGCGGAGAACAGCAGCGTCTGCCGTTGTTTCGGCAGCACCCTGATCACCTTCCGCACGTCGTGGATGAACCCCATGTCGAGCATGCGGTCCGCCTCGTCGAGCACGAACACCTCGAGCCCGTCGAGCTTCACGAAACCCTGGGACATGAGATCGAGCAGCCGACCCGGAGTGGCGACCACGATGTCGACGCCACGGCTGAGCGCTTGCTCTTGCGGGCGCTGGCCCACGCCGCCGTAGATCACGGTGTGACGCAGGCCGGTGTTCTTGCCGTACGCCTCGGTGCGCTCACCGATCTGTGCGGCGAGCTCGCGCGTGGGCGACAGGATGAGCGCGCGGATCTTTCGCGCGTTTGGGGTCCTGGAGAGGCGCTGCAAGATCGGCAGCACGAAGGCGGCCGTCTTGCCGGTTCCGGTCTGCGCACAGCCGAGCAGATCGCGGCCCTCGAGCAGCGCCGGGATCGCCTGAACCTGGATCGGGGTGGGGGTCTCGTACCCTTCGTGCAAAACCGCGCGGACCAGGCTCGGCTCCAGGCCAAGCTGAGTGAAGGGTGAGGCGAGGACCTCGGGGGAGGGTTCGACGTGTCGCGGCGTTGCGACGCGGTCGGCCGTGTGGGTCCGCGCATCGCGCGGCCCAGAATGAGTGGGGCCGTCGGAGCGAGCGGAGGAGTTGCGGGCGGGCGTCCGCCCGAGCCGCTCGGGGCTGAATGAGTTCATGAAGTAAAAAACACGCTTTCTGGCGGCCTATTTGCCGCTTGCGTCACAATTTCGGGAGCGCCGGTTGCCCAGGCGTCACTGGCCGAGACGGCCATACGAATCGTGAGCGGCGGTTAGATAGCGCGATTTGTGGCCATTGGCAAGGTGACCCGCCCGCGCAACCGCCCGTCGAGAGCCCTGTGACCCTGGGCGCACGTGAGCCGCCGGCGATCGACTTCGGCCGCGCTCGACGAGCGTTCAGCGCCCTCCTGCGAGACTATGCTCTCGCCGAGTCCGACGATCATGTCGACCCCGAAGCTCGCCCGCTACGCCTGGCTGTCGATCGCCGCGGCGATCGCGACCATCGCGCTGAAGATGGCGGCCTGGCGCCTGACGGGTTCGGTGGGGCTGCTCTCTGATGCCGCCGAGTCGGTCGTCAACCTGATCGCTGCGATCACCGCGCTGTGGATGCTCACGCTCGCGGCCAAACCCGCGGACGAGGAGCACGCCTACGGCTACAGCAAGGCGGAGTACTTCGCGAGCGGCGTCGAGGGCGCGCTGATCCTGGTGGCGGCCGCGGCCATCGCCTTTGCTGCGGTGGAGCGCCTGCTCGAACCCGCGCCCATCGAGAAACTCGAGTTCGGACTCGTCGTGTCGCTGGCTGCGTCGCTGATCAACCTGGCGGTCGCGCGAGTGCTGCTCGTCGTTGGCAAACGACACCACTCGATCGCGCTCGAGGCGGATGGGCATCACCTGATGACCGATGTCTGGACCTCGGCGGGTGTGCTGATTGGGGTTGGGCTGGTGGCGGTCACGGGCTATCAGCGCCTCGACCCGATCGTGGCCATCCTCGTTGCCCTCAACATCGTTCGCTCCGGCGTCATGTTGATCCAGCGTTCCGCGCGCGGGCTGCTCGATGTGGCGCTGGTGCCCGAAGAGCAGCAGGCGCTGCGCACGGTGCTGGACCGCTACGCGGGACCCGAGCTCGAGTTTCACGCGCTTCGCACCCGCCAGGCCGGCGCGCGGCGGTTCGTGTCGCTGCACGTGCTGGTGCCGGGCGACTGGAGCGTCGAGCGAGGTCACCAGCTGCTCGAGGAGATCGAGAAGGACATCCGCGCGGCGGTCCCCAACGTACACGTGTTGACCCACCTCGAGCCGCTGGAGGACCCGCGTTCGTTCGAGGATCAAGCGCTCGATCGGCCGGAGCCCGACGGCTGAACGTCGTCACTCCGTCGGTGCGCGTTCGACCTTCGGCACCGCGGCGTTCATGCGTTCGGCGAAGTGCTCCGCGGAGCGAGCCTGGGACAGGTCGAGCTCGAAGTCTGGGCGCGTTGCTGGCGCGAGCTTGGCCCGCAGCTCCGTGAGCTCGCGCTTCGACAGCCCAACCGCTTCCAGTGCCGCCGTGTCGAGGCGCGCGTCCGCACGCGCCGAAAGTCCCTGCTCGCTTTCCTCCACGAGCTTGCGAAGTGCGTCGAGCTCCATCCGGCTCATGCGCGCGCCACACACGTCGTAGTCGATCCACGCTTCGTACGAGTGCGGCGCGAGCTTCTTGAGCATGCCGGCCATCACACGCCCGTACTCCTGGATCTCCCACTGAGCGTGGGTGTCCACTCGTAGCTTGAGGAAGTGCTGCAGGTTGTGCAGATCGATCTTCCAGTACCACTGCGTGTAGGTCGAAAGCGGCAGATCGATGCGGGCCAGCTCCCGCGCGATCTCCTCGTTGGTCATCCACTCGTAGGCCGACTGTGACAGGCGCCGGATCTCGTTCCAGCGTGTGATGGCCTCCTGGTACTGCTCCGTCGGCACACTCTGCCCGCTGCGCCCCTGGTTGTTCTGGGCGCTCTGGGTCTGAAGCTGCGCTTCGCTGGGTGTGTAGAACAGCATCGGCATGAGTGAGTACCGCCCGCTGTACTCGTTCACGCTGTTGTGGACGACGAAGCCGTTGGCGACGAAGTTGTGGTAGGGACCGGCGACCTCGAGGTCGTAGGTCATCTGTTGCCCCACGTATTCGATGCGAGCGACCTTGGAGAAACGTCGCACCAGGCGAGTCGTTGCCGGGCCGCGCTTGGCCTTCGGACGAGGTTGCCTCTCGCGTCCGCTCCAGAAGCCCTCTAGTCTGGAACCCGACGCGACGGCCTCGAGCAGCGCGAGCTCGAGGTTGTCGGCGTGCAAGCGGTCGTGGCACTGCCTGCAGAGGGAGATGAGATTTTGCTCGTCGCGCGCGCGCGACGGGTTGTGCCAAACCGGATCGACGTGGTGGGCGTGGAGTCGGCCTTTGGCGGCGCAGACGGCACAGGCGTACCCGAACCGCGCGTGCACGCGTGCGGCCGCCTGAGTCGTCCAGCGTCCGATGCTCTCGCGCTCGGTCGATGTCCCGCCTTTCCAGAAGTTGGAGGCGGTCCCCGATCGGGCGCGACGAATGGTGGCGAGATGCTCCGGGCTCAGCGTCCTGGGTTTGGTTGACGTGCGCCTCTGCCCGCGCTGCGTGAGCCCGGACAGGCGTGCCTTTTCTCCAGCCGTGAATCCAAGACCAAACAGCTTCAGATACTTGCGAATCGAGTGGTAAGAAATCCCGGCCTTCTGGGCGATCTCGTCGACGCTGAGCCCGGCCGCGCGCTGCGCGCCGAGCCACTCGCGATCGCGATACGCCGGTGCTCCGTTGACCGAGAATGCGGGCGCCTCCTGCCTCCAGCTCACCGACCCGCGCTCCGACAGCTGGAGGCCGGTCGCTTGCTCCAACGTCAGCCAACCACGCTCGGTGAGGCACCGATGGTCCTTCGACATCTCGAGGGAGTATCCGTTTTCCAGCGTCACGCGGAACACCGGCTTCACCCCGCTCTCCCAGACATCGACGATCTGGGTGTGGATGATCTCCCCGGTCTTCTCATCGCAGCTGCGAAGGCGCATCTTCGAGAGGCGCTCGCGCATCGGGACCTTCGCCGTCGGTTGCCGCAGGGCAAAGGCGTGCCAAGCGCGACCAGAAACCAGGGTGACGCGCTTCGTGACGACCCCCGGAGGTCCCGGGAGGGGAACAGCCGAAGTGGTGGCGGGCGCCTCGCGGGAAGCCGGCGCGCCCCTCCGCGAGTCGAGCGCGCCGCTGCGAACGTACTCTCGCAGAGTCTCCTCGCGCCGCTCGACCAGCCGCGCGAGCTCCGGAATCGTGTACTCCGACTCGGCATCGATCCGGCTCACGAAGAGCGGCTTCTTCTTGGCGATGGGGTGTTCCGTTCCCGTCGTCCACATGCGGTGGAAGTCGGCGATCGCCACGTTGTGTCGCTGTCGTCCGCCGCGCAGCTGGGCGCCGGGAAGGTCGAAATACAGCTGGGCGTCGCCGGCCAGGCAGGCCGTTCTGTGCCGGATCCACTGCCGCGCCACGAACATCGGCATGCAACAGTGGAATTTGAGCTCGACCATCTCGGTCGGGGTGGTGTGCAGGTGGCGGCGCAGGTAGCGCAACAGGCCTCGGGTGAGCTGCGCCTTGCGGGTGCCGTAGCCGTAGCTCACGCGGGCCGCGCGTTCGATGCACTCGTCGGTGCCCATGTAATCGACCAGCGAGACGAAGCCGTGATCGAGCACCGGGAAGTAGAGGCCGAGGATCTCCTCGGCGCCGGGGGAGCTGGGGCGGCGAGACTCGGTCATGCGATGAGCTCGGCGATCTGCACGGCGTTGAGCGCCGCGCCCTTGCGCAGGTTGTCGGCAACGATCCACAGATTCAGCGCGCCCGGCACCGCCAGATCGTCACGAATGCGACCGACGTAGACCGGGTCGGTGTTGGCCGAGTGGAGCGGCTGTGGCTCCTTGCCCGGGGCGTAGTCGCCGTCGTCCACCAGCTCTACTCCCGGGGCGTTGCGCAAGAGCTCCCGCGCGCGCGCGGCGGTCAACGGCCGCCGGAACTGCACGTGAACACTCTCACTGTGGCCCGTCACCACCGGCACTCGCACACAGGTCGGGGTCACGCCGATCTCGGCATCGCCCATGATCTTGCGCGTCTCGTTGACCAGCTTCAGCTCCTCTTCGCTGTAGCCGTTCTCGCCGGCCTTCCAGTCCGAGAGCACGTTCATCGCCATCTGCGACGGGAACACCTTGGCCTCGGGTTGTTTCCCGGCCCCGATGGCGGCGATCTGCGCCTCGAGCTCCGCGACCGCTGCGTGCCCCTTGCCGCTCGTTGCCTGGTAGGTGCTGACGATGATGTGCTTGATGTGCGCTTCGTCATGCAGTGGCTTGAGGGCAACCACCAGCTGAATGGTGCTGCAGTTCGGGTTCGCGATGATGCCCTTCTTCCGGTGCATGACCGCCTGCGGGTTCACCTCCGGCACGACCAACGGAACCTCGGCGTCCATGCGCCACGCGCTCGAGTTGTCGATGACGACGGCGCCGGCCGCGGCAGCAATGGGTCCGAACTCGCGGGATACCGAGGCACCGGCGCTGAACAGGGCGATCTTCACGCCGTCGAACGACTTGGGAGTGAGCTCCTCGACCGTGAGCTCAGCGCCGCGAAACGGCAGCTTCATGCCGGCGGACTTGCCCGAAGCCAGAGCCACCACGCGGTCCGCGTGAAAGTCGCGTCGCTCCAGCGTGCGGAGCATCTCGCGTCCGACTGCACCCGTTGCACCGACCACTGCCACTACCATGCTCATCGTGCTTCTCCATGAGCGCGGGCCGTGACCTGCCGGCCTAGCCGGCCGGAGTGGTCCGGCGCCCTGCGCCGCGCCCGGAACGTAGCTCAGAGTGCGCCTTCCGGCGACCATTCAGCGGAGTTTTTCCGGCTGGGCCGGGGTCCGCTGTTCGCGGTCGATCTGCTACGCTCGGGCCGCGATGCTTTTCCGGCGCGTTCTTCCCTCGCTTGCCTGCACGGCAATCGGGGTAGTCGCGTGCGCCCACTCGAGCGGCGGTGGCGCAGACGCGCTCAGTGGCCGGGGCTCCGCGATGCCGCCCGTCCGAGTGGTCACTCCGGCTCGTGTCGTGGCGCTGCCGGATGCGTCGGCGTCGTTGGTCGAGAACGATCCCGACGGCACGACCCGCTTCATCTCGCGCGGCATGCGAGTGCTAGCGAGGCCCGACGGTTCGCTCGATCGCAGCCGACAGACTTTTCCCGCGGGCAAGCAGGTGCGGGCGCTGCGACTGCCGGCTCGGTTGGGCGCGGGTTTCATCTTCTACGCGTCCGGCTCGGGCTCGACCCATGTCTGGAAGTCGAGCGGTTGGACCGACGATTTGACGCCGTTCGCCAACGTCGACTTCGACGTCGAGCGCGTGGTGGACGGCTTCGATCGCATCTACCTCCAGGACCAGCGCTCTTTCGACGTGGTGGCGCTCGATCCAGACACGGGCAGCCCCACCGATCTGGGCCCACTGCCGCCGTCGCCCGCCTACTCGGGCATGGCGTTCGCGGACGCCTGGCTGGCGGTCGTCGAGGTTCCCTTTCGCGGGGTGCTCGCGACCTTCGACGCGGGCGCGAGCTGGCGCCCGCTGGGTCTCTCGCAGAGCTACGGTGTCTTCCTCGAGCGCGGTGAGATCGCGATCAACACGGCCCAAGGTCGCTTCGTGCTGGACCCGTCGGGGCGACTGCGCAAGCGCGTGCAGGCCAATGACGACGACGCAGCCTTCGTCGGAGCCGGCCGCCGAGGTGTGGGCGCGCCAACCGCCAGTGTGCCGACCCCGCCGGAGCCACCGCCTCCCACTGCGGCTGGCCCGCTCGGGAGGCTGCCACTGCGCGAGGCGATCTTGCACGGTATGCCCGACACCGCCGACACGGCGATCGTGGCCAAGGACGGCGTGCTCGGGCGGGTCCGGCTCAGCGATGGGCGCCTGCTCGACTTCAAGGAGCAGGCGTTTCCCGCCGGCGCGAGCTGCACGGGTGTGCCCTTGGGTGAGGGTTTCGGTTTCGTCTGTGGTCAGGAGCAGGGAGCGACCACGGTGTACGCGTTCAAGAAGCCGCTCTCGCTCGAGCCAGTGATGCGTTTCGAGGAGCCGCGCTTCGTCGCACCGAGCGGCAACGGTGCGCTGGTCGTACGCGGTCCGTGCAAGGGAAAATCCGCGGGTGCAGTCGGCGCGTATTGCATCCGTACGCGTGGCGGTCGCGAGAGTGAAATGCGTGTGCGCGGTGATCTGGGCGTCGAGCGCCTGGTGGCGTTGTCCGACGGGGGTACCGCCGTGCTCGTGCCTCCGCGCCTGGGTGCACCCGGCACGTTGACGGTCGTTGCGGCCGACGGCAGCGCGAAGACCGTCCGGCTCAAGTTGCCGAAGGACGATGTTGCCAGCCTCGCAATGCTGAAGAAGGGCCTGTGGCTGGAAGGGTTCGTCGAGCGGGACGCGGCAGGAGGAGGAGCGGCGCCGAGCAGTGTGCCCGCCCCCCCCAAGGTGCTGCGCAAGAAGGGCAAGAACGCGCCGGGCGCGGAGAAGAGCAAGGCGCCCGCGGCCAAGGCGCCCGCGGCCAAGGCCAAGTGGAAGAAGCAGCTGTCGGGGTGGGTGGTTGCCGCGGGGCCTTTTGTCGGCGTGCGCGTCGATCTGGACGGGGCAGTACACGTCGGACGCATCGAGAGTGACATCGACCGTGCGTTGGTCTCGACCGATCTGGCGCTCGTGCTCGGGCGCGGTGGCAGTGCCACCGAGACCATCGATGGGGGTTTCACCTGGAGCGATCTCGATCTGCCGTCGGACACCGCCGATCCGGTGGCGCGTGCCAAGGCTTCGCTGTCCGCCGAGCGTGGCTGCTCGCGCGTCGGTTGTGTCGCGGGCGCTTGGATGCGAGTAGGCTGGCGCGGGCGAACCGAGAAGGATGACGTCGAGGTCGTCGATACGCCGAAGTTCTCGCGCCTCCCGTCGGCCAAAGGTGGGCGCTGGAATCTCACCTGTGCACCCACCGGAGAGATGGCAGGGCTCGCACCCAAACCCGAGAAGAAGGGCGCCGCGCCGGACGAGGAGGTAGGCATGGTCGGTGGCGCCTGGGGGCGTCCTCGCTGGGGCATGCCTGCGACCACGGCGCCCTCGCCGGACGAGCTCAAGAGCAGCGAGTGGATCTCGTTCAAGGGCACGGCCGCTCCGACGAAGAAACCAGCCGAGCTCGGCTTCGATCTCGGCACCGAGAACCTCGGCGCGCAGGTGCGCGGCTACGTCTGGGGTGCGCGCGGTGCTGCCTGGGATCGCGTCGGCAATTTTCTGCTGCGCGCTTACGATCCGTACGCGTTGAAGAACGCCGTCTGGTCCTCCGCCACGGTGCGCTCTCCCTGGAACGACGCGATCGGTGCGTCACAGGTCTTCAATCGTGACTACAATCAGCCGAGCGCGTGGTCACCGGTGCTCGAGCCCTCGGGCCGCTCTGCGGCGATGTTGGTCAATGCACGCGGCACGACCGAGCTCTATCTGTTCGAAGAAGGCCGGGGTGTCGTGGCGGTGCTCGACGCGGCAAAATGGGGCCTTTATCAGCTGTCCGGCGTGGTGAAGGTGGGCAGCACCTGGTACCTGGGTTCCTACATTGCCAACAGCACGTTTCGACTGTTCAAGGTCGACGCGGGTCGAGTCGCGCAGGTGCGCGACTATCCGATGGCGAGTGGCTGGCGTCCGAACACGACGCTGATGGTGAACCTGGTGCGCAACGCGCGCAGCGACGCGGTTGGGATCTGGGTGGAAGCTCGGCGCACGCGCGGTGCGGGGACGTCGTGGTTCGTGTATTCGGTGGACGCCACCAGCGGTGAGGCGCTGGACGTCGTGCAGGTCGAGCCGAAGACCTTGGGGCAAACACCGCCGGTCTGTGCGCCGGGGGCCGAGGGCTGGTTGCTCGTCGGCGAACCTCCGGTCGAACCCTATGTCGACTACTTGCAGAGCGCCGACGCGATCCGCTCGCGTGACCTTCAAGCAAAGCTCTTGCTCCAGCCCGAGGGACTCTGCGTACAAGTACTGAGCGCGGAAGCGGACACCGACGTTCCGGCGCGGGTGACCCGCGCGGAGCTCGGAGCGCGAGCCAACGGGCAGGAGCCGATCCCGATGGTGCTCCAAGAGCGTGGTCGACTCGGGCGTCGTTGGGGCTTCCGCTGTGTGCGTTAGCGCAGTTGGACGCGCTCTGGGTTGCAAACCTGAAAGACGCTGAAGTGCGCTTCCGAAATCCCTCGTCGCGCCCATAACCTCATTCCTTCCCAGTATTTGCAATTTCAAACGCGGACTGCTACCTCATCGGCGTCCGCGTGGAGTGAGGCTGTCCCCCCCCCGGCCCCTTCACGCGGACACTTTCATCGTGCGTGGCGTCGGGTGCTCTCGGACCTGCGTCAGGCCAGGGCGCCGACCGCCTGCTCTCCGCGGTAATTCGCCCGATTTGGCCAAGGACGCCGACAAACCGCTCGATGCCCGCTACGCTTCGCGTTCGGAGGCAGATTGTTACGTCGCAGTAGAGTTCGTTCACTCTGGGTTTCGTTCTCCGCGCTCGGCTTGATCGGCGCGCTTTCTTCAGCCAGCTGCGCCGACAACGACGAGGGCGCCACCAAGAAGACCACGCCGCCGGACTATCCCAAGCCCGGCCCGGGTGAGCTGTGTGAGTGGCCGCCGAACCCCGGCTTCGTGAAGATCCAGTTCCAGCCGTCGTTCACCGCGATCGCGCCGGGTGAAACTCGGGTGGTGGAGGTCATCGTCGAGCCGGACGTGTGTGTCGCGACGAAGATCACGTTCGAGTCCGGGGACGAGTCGATCATGGTGGCGCCGAAGGCGGAAGAGCTCTACCTGACGAAATCGAAGTTCAAGATCTCGCTCACGGCCAAGGGACTCGGGCAGACGAAGCTCACCGCGAGCTTCCCGAAGGGCGACGGCACCAACGCCACCGCCGAGCTGCCGGTCGAGGTGATGACGCCGGACATCCCCGCCTGCTCGGGCTCGGGCGCAGGCAAGCTCGACGACGGCAAGACGGTGAAGGGTAGCGGTGGGCTCGCCCTCGCCGGCATCGGGCTGCAAGCGGGCGGGTCCAAGCCAAACAGCGGCAGTTTCTTGTGGAGTGTGCAGCCCTTCGACGTGACGATTGGCTGCGCCAAGGATCAGGTGCCGGAGGGGTTCACCGCCATGGGTCCGGCAGTGACCTTTGGTCCCATCGACAAACGCCTGAAGCGCGAGATCCCGTTCAGCCTGCCGATCAATCCGGCGGTGATGCCGGAGGGCGCCACTCTTCGGCACGTGACCGTGAGTTACACCGGGCCGCGCGCGCAGACACCGCGCAGCATTCCCATTGCCAACCCGCGAATCGTGCGCGGCGACGCCGGTTATACCCTGGAGTTCATGGCGCCGCGGCTCGGCACCTACCAGGCCGTGGTGCAGTCCGACGGCGGGGAGCGCAAGCGCATGCGCAAGCTCACCCACCGCGCCTTGATCGGCATCTCGATGGGCGGCGGCGGCACCGCGATGTTCGGTCTCCGAAACCACGAGCGCTTCGACGTGCTCGCACCACTCGGCGGTCCCGTCGATTGGACCTGGATGCTCGGACACATCGAGCGCAACCACCTGGGCGGCTGGACCCCCAATGACGGCACGACGCCGCCGGCAGCACTGCCCCCGATGCCGGAGACCGAGCTGCCCTACGAGCACCCGAGCACGTTCAACCAGTGGTGGTACGAGTATCCGAAGACTGGCAACGGCGGCAGCTTCCCGCGCGAGGAGTACGTGCAGATCTTCCGCGACCTCGCGCTGATGTTCGGCAACCCGAACGGTTACAACCCGGCGCCCGGCGCTGAGAACCTGCCCGCCGGCATCTCCCCGACGGACCCGTCGGTGGTCGGCGACCACCCGGGGCGGGAGTGTGCGGTGTGGATCGATCCCCTCGACGGCCCGGACAAAGAAGCGCAGAAGAAACTGGCCACCGAGTGCCCCAAGGAACGTTGTAGTCACACCACGACGCTCAGCAACTACTTCGACGACGAGTTCAATCCGAAGGGCACGTTCCCGGTCATCACCGTGTGCGACGGCTCTCCGCAGGATTCGTCGTTGTCACCCTGGGCGAACACATGGAAGCCGACCAACAACGACAAGCCGCTCGAGCTAGCGCTGGCTGTCGACTACAACGGCAACGGGGTGCGTGATCTGGACGAGCCGCTGATCCGGGCAGGGCACGAGCCCTTCGATGATTTCGGTGCCGACGGACTGCCGAGCGACAAAGAGCCCGGCTACAAGCTCGGGGTCAACGAAGATCCAAACGGCGACGACTGGGATCCGCAGTACAACCCCACCGGGAAAGAGGGGAATTACCGCTGGGACGCCGGAGAGCCGTTCAAAGACGACGGGCTCGACGGCGTGCCGAACACCAAGAGCAGCCCCTACGACTTTGGCGAGGGCAACGGCAAGTTCGACTACGCGGCGGGCTATCGCACCTTCCTCGAGCGCGACTCGCGGACGGTCATCGAACAGCTGCCGATGGGCACACACAAACAGCCGCTCGACGATGAGGCAATCTCGCGGCTCGACCTGTGGACGGATGGTGGCACTCGCGATCTGTTCAACTTCGCGGTCGACGCCGCTGCTCTCGCCGGCGCCTGGTCATCGCGCAACCGGGTCACGCACTACTACACCGAGGCGCACAACATTCCGGGTCAGAACCCGGCCGATGTGAAGAACTTCACAGGTAGCAAGCTGGACTTCAGCTCGATCCCCGGCGGCGTGCTGTTGCGCTACGGCAAGATCGACCCGGTGCAGAAGGACGTCGACCTCGGCTCCGGGCAGCACGTCGGGACCGTCGACGAGATCGCCCGGCGCTTGCAGTCGGCCCTCTACTTCATCGGCAGTCGTTGGCCGGATTCACCGCGCACCCAGGACGAGTCGAGCAACATCGAACCCGTCGCAGGCGCGACAGCGTGCGAGGTGAACGGTGCCTGTGACTGGGTCTTCACCGATTCGCGGGGGCGCACCGGTCCGGTCAGCGTGAACCTGCCTCCCGGGTACGCCCACAAGGATCTGCAAACCAAACGTTATCCGGTCATCTTCCTCTTGCACGGGTACGGGCAGACGCCGGAAGACCTGAAGGCCGCCATCATCTTCCTGTCGAATTGGATGAACTTCCCTGGTGACTCCACCGCGACGCGGCTGCCGAAGGCCATCATGGTGTACGTCGATGGCCGCTGCCGTCCGGGTAAGGACGAGGCGGAGTGCATTCGCGGTACTTTCTACGCGGACAGCGTGCGCGAGAAGGGTCCCAAGATCGAGAGCTGGTTCCTCGAGCTGATGGACGAAGTCGACAAGAAGTATCGCACGCAGCCGGCGAGCGAGATCGAGTGGGTGGAGTGATGCTCGTCGCGTGTGACGGCTGCAAGCGCCACATCCGAGACGAAGAGACCGAGTGCCCGTTCTGCGCTGCCGCGCGCGGGCGTTCGCGGCGCCGCGCCGTCAAGCTCGCGCTGGTCGGCGCGGCGGGGCTCGGCGCCATGACCATCGGTATCGGCTGCGCCTACGGTATGCCGGACGACTACGGGAGCGACGCGGATGTTGATGCCGGGGTCGACGACGCGGCGGACGACACCTCGGGGCAATGAGGGCCGCGGTCGTCGGCGAGGCGCCGCGCCCGATCTATGTGGTGTGGGAGCTCACGCTCGCGTGTGATCTGGCCTGCGCCCACTGCGGTTCGCGCGCGGGCAAACCCCGCGCGCACGAGCTGACCACGGACGAAGCACTCGAGCTGGTCCGGCAGCTCGCTGAGCTCGGTGCGCGGGAGGTGACGCTGATCGGCGGGGAGGCCTATCTGCGCGACGACTGGACGACGATTGCTCGGGCCATCGTCGACGCCGGCATGCGCTGCGGCATGACGAGCGGCGGCCGCGGGCTCGGACGCGAACGAGCGGAGCAAGCGAAACGCGCGGGGCTCGCCTCGGTCAGCATCTCGGTGGACGGGCTGCGCGCAGCCCACGACCGGCAGCGTGGGGTGCTCGGCAGCTTCGAGGCGGCGCTCGCTGCCATGCGTCACCTGCGCGCGGCCGGCGTCGGCATGACGGTGAACACCCAACTCAATCGCTCGAGCTTGCCGGATCTCGAGGGCCTGCTCGAGCTGCTGATCGCGGAGCGCGCAGAGGGCTGGCAGGTGCAGTTGACGGTTCCGATGGGGCGGGCTGCGGATCGGCCGGAGTGGTTGTTGCAACCCTGGGAGCTGCTCGAGCTCTACCCACGCCTGGCGGCGCTCGCGGAGCGCGGGCGCGGGGCAGGGGTGGCGTTCTGGCCGGCGAACAACATCGGCTACTTCGGTCCGCACGAGAGCGTGCTCCGAAACCGTGGCACCGAGGGCGGGCGCATCTGGCGAGGCTGTCCCGCCGGCACCTACGCCTTGGGCATCGAGGCCGACGGCAGCATCAAGGGTTGTCCATCGTTGCCGACGGCGGACTATGTCGGGGGCAACGTGCGCGAGCAGTCCCTCGCTCGCATCTGGGACGAGACGCGGCAGCTGCGGTTCACTCGTGATCGCACACGCGCTGATCTCTGGGGTTACTGCGCCGAGTGTTACTACGCGGACGAGTGCCGAGCGGGGTGCACGTGGACTGCGCACACGTTCTTCGGGCGCGCCGGCAACAACCCGTACTGTCACCATCGTGCGCTCGAGCACGCGGCGCGCGGGCAGCGCGAGCGTTTGGTGCAAATCGAGCGGGCGCCGGGCAGGCCGTTCGATCACGGGAGGTTCGTGATCGAGGTGGACGAGGAGCAGCCTGAAGGCTGAGGGCTCAGCTTCCCAGGCAGCCCAGCAGCAGCTCGACCTTCGCTGATTTGTCCGCGCTCACCGTGGTGCAAGACGAGGGGCAGAGGGTCACTTTGGTCGGATTTGCCGGGTTGTCGTAGTAGAAACCGTTGCCCGTGCAGGCGGCCGCGCTACCGACCTGCAGGTAGGTGGTCGGGGTGCCGGTGCCGCCGGGGGTGTACTGGACCTCCACCTTGGTCCAATCGATGACCCCAGCGTCGCTGTTCTGCGGCGTGAGCAGCTCACAGGCCACGGCCTTCACGATGTTGTTGGCGATGTTGTTGAAGACCGCGGAGTAGTTGGTGTCACAGACCGGGTGCCGCAGCCCGCCGGTGAGGATGCTCAAATCCTGATATTGCGGACCCGCGTTGACGGCGGTCGAGCACACACTCGTCGTCTTGGGCTGCGTCGGCGCCAGCGGTGTATTCACGCCGACGATCGAGTGAAAGACGTAGTTGCGCTTGGCGGTCGTGCCGAAATAACCGGCGCCGGCGCCGGTCAGCAGGAAGGTATCGAACTGCGCCGCGGTCGTGGGGTTGGACTGATCGTCCGTCACCTCGATGAAGGCCTTGTAGGCCCCGGGGCGGAGGTTGGCTTTGATCTGAGTCCAGTAGGTGGTGTTCATGAACAGCGAGAGGGAGTCCCAGCTCTCGATGCTGCGGTTGACCTGGAAGAACTTCGGAGGGTTGTTCTGGCCACAAGCTGCGGCGCCAAGCGGAGGTGCCACGCACACCTGCCGTGCGGCGGTCGGGTAGGCGTAGTTTGCGAACATGATCACGCGGTAGTCGAGCCCGCTGTTCTGGATGATGGTCGCGAAGTTGCCGTTCACGTTGGCCTTCACCTGCGCGATCTCGGTGGCCATCGAGCAGGACTGATCGATGATCCAGATGATGTCCACGGGCGGGCTGGAGGCCGACGCCGTCACCGCCGCGCAAGCATCGTCCGCACCTGCGTCCGGCGGGTCGTAGGTGAACGACACGTCCGGCAGACCCGCGTCGGCGCTGCCAGCCGAGCCGCCAGAGTTGCCCGCGCCACCTGCGCTCGAACCCGATGCGCCGCCCGCGCTCGAACCCGATGCGCCGCCCGCGCTCGAACCCGATGCACCGCCCGCGGCGGAATCTCCCTTCGCTCCGCCGCTCGTTGCGCCGCCGACCCCGACGGCCCCGCCACCCGCGGTTCCGCCTCCGCCGTCGGAGCCGGAGCAGGCCGAGAAGAAGAAGCCCATCACAGCCGCGAACACTCCAACCTGACCAAGCCAGCGCATGGGGCAGATTGTCTCACGAATTGTGCGCCGGATCATGGAAGACCCGCGCCTACCCTTCGGTACATCGGGTCAGAGAGCCGCGACCAGCGCCGCCATCACCGCGGCCGCGAAGGCCGCGCGCGTCTCGGGTTGCCTCCAGCGCAGTGCCTCGCGATCGTCGACCGCGTTGTGGGTCTCGACGATGACCGACGGCAGGTTGGGTCGCCAGAGCACGAAGACCCTTTCGCTGGTCGGGTGGCGATCCACAAAAACCCCAGGCTGGCTCGGGTCTGCCGCGTAAGTGGGTGAGTATTCGTCCACACCAAGTGGAAGGAAACCCGCGGCGCCGAGCTGCTCGGACAGCGCTCGGGCGAGGCCCAGACGCCGGTCCACCAACGGCGACTCACCCTGGTCCGACCAGAGCAGCGAATAACCCGGCGCCGAACGGCTGCGCGGGCAAAGTGCTCCGGGACTCGGCTGCCAGAGCTCCGTCTTGCCGCGCACGTCCGAGTGCAGACTCACGAGCACGTCGGCAGGCCAGGCCTCCGCCTCCTGGACTCGCTGGGCGTAGGGCACGAGCCGATCGGCGCCGCGGCTCAGCTTCACGTCGAAGTGATCGCTGCGGATCAGCACTGCGCCGAGCTCTTCCGCCAAGCCGAGCGTGAACTCCTGTTCATCGACGCAGAATGCGTTCCGGTTGCCCGTGTTGCCGGGAGCGCCGTGCCCCGCATCGATGTACACCCGCCGTCGACCGAAGCCGGCGGGGAAGACCGAGTCGACATGGCGGAGGGTCGCCCCGGTCTCGGGCCACGCCGGAGTGTTCGGGGTCTTCACCAGGGCGCGCGCCAGCGCAAAGCTCGAGAGGCCGAGCCCTGCAACGACCGCCAGTACTGCCGCTCTCTGCACGCCTGGAACCGGATTGTCCTCCGGCTGGCTGCGTGATCACGAATTTCTTGGAACGGTCACGGGGCGCTGAACACGGCCATGCCAACACCGAACAGGATCAGCCCGCCCTCGAGCAGCCAGAAGAGCAGCCAGATACCGCCGAAGATGCCGCCCATGATGCTGCCGACCAGGGCCAGCGTTGCGTTGTGGCCGGTGTCGCCTTCGTCCTTGGCCTTTTGCCGCGCGCGGTTACCGAAGTAGAGCGCAGCAAAACCCATCGGGAAGCACGTGGTCGACATCGTGGCCACCGCGAGCACCAACGAGATGACGGCGTCCGAGTCGGTTGGCCTCGCGGGTTCGATGGCCGGCACCCCATAACTGCCAGCGGGCGGCGGGACAAAACCGACGGGTCCACCTGGGGGTGGGCCGCCCGGGGGATATCCTGGCGGGCCCCCGGGGGGTGAGTAAGGCGGGCCCGGCGGCGGCTGCATGACCCGCAGCCTACCCGAAGGCTGCGGTCAGGCGGAACCATCAGTTCAGGGTCGCTCGAGCTTCTTGGCCATCTGCTCGCCCAGCTGGGTCGCCCGCAGCGTTGCATTTTCCACGGCGTCGATCAGGGTGCGTCGGAGACCGCCCGCTTCCAGCGTGTGCAATCCGGCGATGGCCGTACCGCCGGGGCTCGTCACCATGTCTTTCAGACGTCCGGGGTGCTCGCCGGTATCCAGGAGCAGCTTTGCCGAACCGTAGACGGTCTGCGCAGCGAGCAAGAGCGCGGTGTCCCGATGCAGGCCCACCTTCACGCCGCCGTCCGCCATCGCTTCGATCATGAGCATCACGTAGGCCGGCCCGCTCCCAGACAAACCCGTGACCGCGTCGATCAACGACTCGTCGAGGACCACGCTGCGGCCGGTGGCATCGAACAGAGTCTTTGCCACCTCCACGTCCTCTGGCGTCGCGTGCGCTCCCGGCGCGATCCCCGTGGCCCCCTGGAGCACGATGGAAGCCGTGTTCGGCATCGCGCGGACCACTCGGACGCCGGTGTGCAGGCGCGACTCGATCGACCGGATCGGGACGCCGGCGGCGATGGACACAACCAGCGTGTCGGGTTCGATGCTCGCGCCCACGTCGTCGAGCACGCGGTCCATGACCTGCGGTTTGACCGCCAGCACCAGCAGGTTGGCCCAGCTCACCAGCGCGCGATTGTCCTTCTCCGCCGCGATGCCGTGCAGCTTCGTGAGCTCCTCGAGGCGCTCGGTCCGGATGTCGCTGACTCGGATCTGCTCCGGTCCAACCGTCTTGGATGCCAGCAGGCCGCGGATCAAAGCTCCGGCCATGTTTCCAGCGCCGAGCAGGCCGATCTTCTTGGTTTTCACGCCGCCAAGGATTGTCGAGGAGCGCGCTTCGAGCAAGCTCGGGCTGTCAATCCACTTGTTATCACCCCGCCGCGCGCGGATGCTACGCCGCGACATGTCGCTCGCGGACTCTGCGCTGCCCTCGGCCGACACCATCTACGCCATCGAGCGCCCCAGCCCCAAGCTGCTCTGGTTGTACGCGCTGCGCGCCTTTGCCCTCGGCTTGTTGGGGCCCTGGTTCTGGTTTTCGTTTCTGCCGTTTTACTTCCGCTACCACACCCTCCGTTATCGCTTCGACGCGGAGGGGGTTGCGATGAGCTGGGGTGTGTTCTGGCGCCGCGAGATCTATCTGACCTACGCCCGAGTGCAGGACATTCACCTGAGTCGCGGGCTGTTCGAGCGTTGGTTCGGGCTGGCGACGATTCAGCTTCAGACCGCGGCGGGTTCTTCCGGCGCGGAGATGAGCATCGAGGGGCTCGCCGAATACGAGACCGTTCGAGACTTCTTGTACTCACGCATGCGCGGCGCGAGTCACCGGGAGGAGCCGCAACCGGCGACCGAAGACAGCGCGGAGCTGTTGCTCGGGGAGATCCGAGACGAGCTGCGCGCCCTCCGGCAGACGCTCGAGGCACGGTGATGTATCAGCCCACGCGCTCGCTGGTGCTGCGGCTGCTCGCGGCGCCGACCGAACCGCCGGAGGCGCCGGCCGGCTCACCGGGGATGACGCGGGTGTTTCGCGCTTCGCCGCGGCTGCTCACGCTT
Source organism: Myxococcales bacterium (assembly GCA_016706225.1). NCBI lineage: Bacteria > Pseudomonadati > Myxococcota > Myxococcia > Myxococcales > Myxococcales bacterium. The sequence goes on along the minus strand of JADJKB010000022.1, from coordinate 841,726 downwards.
CGCTCGCTGCAGGTCGGGTTGGTCGGTTTTCTGACCATGTTGCCGGAGGTGCTCGGCATTGCGGGTGCGCTCGCCAGCGAAGCTCATTGGGCGGCGCTCGGTCTCAGCTTGGTGCTCTTGGTGGCCGTTGTTTTCACCGTGATGCACTGGTTCGTCGTACGTCTCGACTACGACATGCGCCACTACATCGTCACCGATCGTGCCCTGCGAATTCGCGAGGGTGCGCTGGTCATTCGCGAGAGCACGTTCACGTTCGCCAACGTGCAGAACGTGAGCGTGCAGCAAGGACCCGTGGACCGGATGCTCGGCATTTCCAGCGTGCGCATCGACACCGCCGGCGGTGGCGGTGGCTCCGAGCAGCAAAAGGCGTTTGCCACTCATCGCGGCGTGCTGGCGGGCATCGAGAACGCCGAGGAGGTTCGTGATCGGATCTTGCAGCTCTTGAAGGCCTACCGTGACGCGGGGCTAGGAGACCGGGAGCCGGGGCACGGCTCGTCGAGTCAGGGGTTGTCGCCAGCCGCGCTGGCCAACCTGCGGCAGGTCCGCGACGAAGTGAAGAAGTTGCGAGAGGCCCTCACGCCTCACTCAGCGTAGCGCGCCGAAAACCGTGAGCGCGCGGCGCACGCCCTCGGCATCGACGGCGGTGAGGACACCGGCTGGCAGGGTTCGAGAGTCGGTGGGCCCGAACCAGATCGCGCGCGCGCCGACCGCGAGCGCACCGACCACGTCCGCCTCCCAGGCGTCACCGACGTGGATCAGCTCGCTCGTGGCGACTCCGAGCAGGTCGGCGGTCCACTCGAAGATGCGCGGCTCGGGTTTTTCGAAGCCGAGCACGCCCGAATCGGCGAAGGCTCGGAAGCTCTTGCGAATGCCGAGCTCGGTACACAGCTCACTGAGCTTGCCCTCGGAGTTCGACACGACCCCGAGTGGCAGCCCCAGCGAGTCGAGCTCTTGCACGAGCTCGAACATGCCGGCGATGGGTCTACGCCACAGGTTGGTCGAGGGTTGTTCCGTCCACAGCCACTCGGCCAGGTCCGCGGCGACTCTCTCTTCGACGCCGGAGCGTGCGAGCAGCGTACGCATGAACGTACACCACGCAGCGTGGGCAACGAGACCGGCTTTTTTTGCCGCGCCATAGGCGTCCCAGGCGGCAGTCAGCTCTCGACCCGCCCGTGCGGCGTCGAGTCGAGCGCCGCGCTCGGCGACGCGTCGTGCGAGCATCTCGAGATCCAGCTCGGCCAAGGTCTGCCCGAAGTCGAAGGTGATGGCGAGTTTCACCCAAACAACCCCTTCAGCTTCTCCACGAACGTCCTCTGCTTGGGCTGCACGTCCTCGCCCAGCTCTCGGCCCAGCTCTTCCAGCAGCTCTCTCGCGCGCGCGCTGAGGTCGGTCGGGACTTCGACGCTGATCTCCACCAGCTGATCGCCGCGTCCACCCCGCAGCCGGTGGGGCAGGCCCTTGCCCTTGATGCGGAGAATGGTGCCGGGCTGGGTTGCGGGCGGAACGCGCAGCTTCACCTTGCCTTCCAAGGTCGGCACCTCGACCTCTCCGCCCACCGACGCTTGCACGAAGCTGATGGGGACGGCACACGTGACGTCGTCACCCTGCCGCTGGAAGAATGGATGCGTCGCGACGTCGATCAGAACTTCGAGGTTGCCCGGCGGGCGCTCGGGACCGCTGCGACTGCCGCCGCCTTCGACGACCTTGGTCGCGCCGGCCTCGACCCCCGCTGGGATGCTCACTTCGAGCGTCTTCTCGTGCCTCGCGAGCCCTGCGCCAGAGCACAGCTTGCACGGTGTGCTCGGCAGCTTGCCGGTGCCGCGACAGCGTGAGCACGCGCGCTCGACCGCGATCGGGAAGATGGCCTGCTGGAAGCGGACCTTTCCGCGCCCGTTGCAGGCGACGCACGTCGACACACTCGTGCCTGGTTCGGCGCCGCTGCCCGCGCAGCCCTCGCAGCGATCAACGAGCTCGTAGCTCAGCTCCTTGGTGCAGCCGCGCGCGGCCTCTTCGAAGCTGAGCTCGACCTTCACCCGCACTGTGCCGCGATCGCCGCCGCGGATCCCGAATGCGTCGAGGATGTCGCCGAACATGCCGTCGAAGCCGCCGAGATCGACGAACGACACGCCGCCGCCCGCGCCTCCGCCCGGCCGAAAGGCCGCCTCGCCGTAGCGGTCCCACGCTGCCCGTTTGTCGGGGTCGCTCAGGATCTGGTAGGCCGCGTTGATCTCGTTGAAACGCGCGGCCGCGCCGGCGTCGCCGGGGTTCCGATCCGGGTGGTGCTCGAGCGCGCGGCGCCGGAAGGCGGTCTTGACGTCCGCTTCCGTCGCACCACGGTCGATGCCGAGCACCGCGTAAGGATCACGCACGAATCGGCCATACCACGGCATGCGCAGCGCTTTGAGCCATGTCGAACGCCGGGCCGGACGCGACGGCGGCTTGGCCGATTTGCCCGGGCCGCTCTACTCTCGGGGGGGATGAGTACGTCGGACCCGCCCAGCGATAGGCGCTACACCGATCGTCTGCCTATCGAGCTCAAGGTGGAATACCGAAGGGTGAACACCTTCTTTGCGGACTACACGCGCAACATCTCTCGCGGTGGGACCTTCATCGCGACCGAGCGTCCGCTGCCCGAGGGCACCGAGTTCATCTTCGCCTTGGGGGTTCCGATGATGGCGGAGCCCCTGCGCTTGAAGGGTCGAGTGTGCTGGATCACTCCCACCGAAGAGGCCACCCGTGCCAACCCCGCCGGAATGGGCATCGAGTTTCAGTTCACGGACGCAGAAGAGCGCCGGGCCACGGAGCGCACGGTCGAAAAACTGTTGGTCGAGCAGCTCGGTGAGCACGTTGCCGAGCGCCTATTGGGCAAGAAGCTCGACGACTGATCAGGGAACCGCGACGCCGTCCGGGAGTTTCAACGGAAGTGCGGTCTCGCGCGCCAAGAGGTCGCGGGCGATCGTGACCTCCACCAGCTCGATGGCCTCGCTCGCGGCGACCTCCGCTAGATCCTTCTTGGTCTCGCCGGCGCCTTTGGCTCGCCGCAACATGGCGGTGTAGAACTTTGCTTCGGTCTTCTGCCCGCGGGTGCGAGCTGCTTTGACGAGCTGTTCATCGCTGAGCTTGCCGCGTGCCCACGCCGCCAGCTTCGATGGCCAACCGCTCTGGTCGCCGATGGCTGCGAGCGCCTCTTCGACGGCGCCGTCGCTCGAGTTGCCGCCTCGATCTTCCAGCAGCTTCAGCCAGAGCGCCGCGTAGACCAGATCTTCGTCCGCCAAGCTGCCCTCGCGTGCCTGGCGCAGAGCCTGGCGCGCCGTGGCCACGTCGCCGCCGGTCAACGCTCGGCGCGAGGCGTCGAGCACGGTGGCGGTCAGCTGTCGCAAGTCCGCACGTGAGATCTCGAACGCGCGATCCGTTGCGCGTTTGGCCTGCTCGGTGGCGCCGAAATGTTCGAAGACCCGGGCCAATACCCGCTCGGCACGGGCTTGGTCCGCGACCGTCTTGGCCTGTTCGCGGGCGGTCAGCGCAGCCTTCAGCGCTGCATCGAGCGCGGTCTTGGCCTCGGCAACGCTGCCCTTGTCGCGGTTCACCTCGAACATGGCGACGAGTGCTTCCGCGCCCGCGCCCGCGTCTCCATATTTGCGCGCGAGCGCGGCCACTCGGTCGAGAGAGCTGAGCGCCGCCTTGGAGTCCCCGCGCTGGCGATCGATTGCCGCCAACATGTTGAGCGCCTCGAGCGACGGCTCGGATTTCGTGGCAGCTTCGATCAGCGGACGTGCACGACCGAGCTCACCGGCCCGAGTCTCGAGCACACCCATGACGTAGCGCAAGCGTGCCGGAGTCGGGCGCACCTTGCCGACCAAGCGCGCGCCGTCCGCGAGAGCAAGAATGGGCTCGGCGGTCTTGAAGGTGCGTCGGGCCGCCGCGTGCTCGCCGATCTCGGCTTCCCCGAGCATGGCCCGCAGGACCAGCGCAGAGGCCCAGCTCAGATCTTGCGCAGACGGCGCGTTGCCGAGCGCAGGCGCGAGCACGGCGGGCGCAACCTCCGCCATGCCGTTGTCGACGAGCTCGACCGCGAGCGGGCCGGCACCCCGAAGTGAGCGTGGCTCTGCGCGGAACAACTCCACTGCGATGCCCCATGCCGCGGCCTTCGCGAGCGCGGGGCTGAGCGACGTCTCGGGTCGGTCTGCACCGTCGGAGTCGCTGTAGAGGCGGTATAGATCCGACCAGGCCGAGGGGTCGTCGTCTTCTGCCGCGTGCTCCAGGCGCTCGACCAGACCGGGCGGAACGATGCGCAAGAGATCGCCCTTCTCCAGGGCTGCGAGCGCACCCTTGGCGTCGCCGTAACGCAGGTAGATTGCCACCAGGGTCGCGCCGCCCGCGCGCATGGCGCGGTAGGCCTCGACCGCCTCTTCACGCTCGAAGTTAGCCGACTGTGCGGCCTCGCTGGTGTTGAACTCGAGTGCCTTCTTGATCCAGACGATGGTGCCGTCGCGCGCGGCGTCGACCGCCTCCTGCTTCGGCTCGACCATCGCGCGATCGGTCGCTGCGCGCTGCTGGCTCCCTGCGGCCTGCATCTGACCTGCCGTGCCGGCAGAGCGCGACCAGTGTGAGAGTGCTTCGATGTGGGCGTCGACGTCGCGGCGCTCCTGACCATCCGGCAACAGCGTCCGCAGCATGCCGTAGAGCGCACGAGCGCGCCCTTCACTGCCGACGCGCGAGACCTCCGCCGCGCCGGCGCGCAACGCCGGCACGCCGCCCTCGATCATCTCGTGGCGCAGTTCGCCGACCCGCATGAGGTAGAGCGCTCCAGTGAGTGCAGTGAGACCTGCATCGCGGTTCTCCCCGTCGAAACGCGCGGCGGCCCGCGCGAGCTGCCGACGCACGACACCCGCCAGGAGTCCCGTTCGCTCGTTCGTGAGCTCGTTCGACAACAGGATCTGGTAAGCGCTGCTCGCGAACTTCTCGTCACCGACGTTCGCGGCCACGACCGTGCCGTTCAGCTCCGAGGGGGTCTTCGGTCCTGCCTGTCGTGTGGTGCCGCAGCCGGCCGCCGAGAACGCGAGGGCCGAAGCGAGCACGAAGAAAGGCAGACGCATCGTGGGCGGGAGTCTACTCGGGCCGGGCCATGGTCTCGACTTTCGCGGCGTTCTTCCCGGCAATCTTCGCCTCTTTGGCAGCGAAAACACCCGGGCTTCCCCGCCAGTTCAGCGCTCGCCGGCGCTGCCCCAGGCTCGGATGGGCGCGGGTTTTTCCAGCCGTTCCGCCCTCGCGCCCCGTCGGAGTAGGATCCCCTGCCCCGACGGATGAGCGACGAGCCGCCACACCCAGTACCCGAGCGCCTCGCTGACTTCGAGGTGATCCGCCGGCTTGGCGCCGGCGGCATGGCCGAGGTGTTTCTGGCAAAGCGCCGCGGAGCCGAGGGCACGTACAAGCTGCTCGTCGTCAAGCGAATCTTGCCGCAGTTCGGTTCGTCGCGGCGGTTTCGATCGATGTTCGCCGAAGAGGCCCAGCTCGCGACGCGTCTCAACCACCCGAACATCGTTCAGGTCTACGATTTTCAGGACTATGGCGAGGAGGGACAGCTCCTCAGCATGGAGTACGTAGAGGGGCCCGACCTGCGCAAGGTGATGCGTGCCGCGCGGAGCAACCAGAAGAAGATCCCGCCGTTCGTCGCCGCCTATTTGATCGCCGAGGTGGCCAAGGGTCTGCACTACGCCCACGAGCGCAAGGACGAAGGCGGCGCGCCGCTCGAGATCGTCCACCGTGACGTGTCACCGCAGAACGTCCTGGTCTCCTTCGAGGGCGCGGTGAAGGTCGCCGATTTCGGCATCGCGACCGCGAACTTGTTCCGGGAAGAGCCGGGCGTCTTGAAGGGCAAGACCGCGTACATGTCGCCGGAGCAGGCCCGCGCCGAGAAGGCGGACCGGCGCACGGACATCTACTCGTTGGGAGTCGTGTTTCACGAGCTGCTCACCGGTCGGCCACTCCACGGAGCGGCCGAGGGGCAAGAGCTGCTCGACGCCGTGCGCACCGGCAACGTCGAACCGCCGAGCACCTTCGCGCGCGACGTGCCGACGGAGCTCGAGGCCATCGTGATGCGTGCGCTCGCCAAGGGCGCCGCCGATCGCTTCCAGAACGCGCGGGAAATGGCTGCGGCGATCACGCGTGTCCTGTTTCAAAAACAGGAGATGGTGGACGCACACGTGCTCGAGGGCGTGCTTTCGCAGCTCGTCAGTCGCGAGCACACCTCACCTGGCGTCGACGACGGCATGGGAGGCCAGGCGGAGAGTCAGTTCGGCGACGACGAGAGTGATGGGGGTTCCTCCACGACGGGCAGCGTCGGCTCGGCGGTGCCGGTCGTGCTTCCGACGGACGAGGCGACCGGACCCGGTCGGCCGATCCACCCGCGGCGCACGCGCGAGGCCGGGCGAGAAGTGCGGCACGTGGCCATCGTCACCTTGCGCCTGCAGGGCATCGACGAGCTGGAGAAGGCGGTGGGGCCCGGCGGCGCGACCCGCTTCTTGGAGCAGCTCCGAGGTACGCTGGACGAGATCGCCTTCAAGCGCGCGGCCCGCTGGACCTGGGAGGCGCGTCAGACTCCCGTCGGCGGCGGCTCACCGTCGTTGTCCACGTCCGCGCGGGCCGTCGTCGGGCTGACCGCGAACCCCGCGCGCGCTGCGTTCGACGCCGCTTGGTTGGCGGTCGACGTGCACGAAGCAATTCATGGCACGACCGACGACCTGCCGACTCCGCTCGCGGCGAGTGTCGGCATCGTGAGAGGGATCGCGACCGGCCGACGCGACAAGGGCGGTCATCTGGTGGAGCACGCGCTGCAAGAAGCTGCGGACTACCTGTCCGGGCTGCTGGGTGAACGCGCCCCGGCCGGCGTGACCTGGGTCGCCGGAGGTTTGTATCGCCTGGTGCGGCGCGACTTCGTGTGGGGCGACGCACCCACCATCGTGCTGGACGACGCATTGGCCCGCGATCTGCCGCAAAACATGCGGATCTATTCGCTGGTGCGACCCCTGACCCGCGATGAGCGTTTGCACGAGAGCGCCCACGCTCCGAGCGATCTCATCGGTCGTGATTCGGAGCTCGCCGATCTGCACGCGGCTTATCACCAGGCGCTCACACCCGGTGCGAAAGGTGGCACGGGCCAGGTGATGGCGCGGGTGGTGTACGGCGAGATGGGCATCGGGAAGACGGCGCTGGCTGCGACCTTTCTGTCGGAGCTCCCGCCTGACGCACGCGTGCTGCGCGTCGAGTGCTCTCCTTCGCGAACCGAGGTGCCCTTCGCGAACGTCGGCGATTGGGTTCGCCAGCTCACCGGCACCAAGTCCGATCAGTCACTGGAGGAGGTGTCCCGGGCCATCACGGAAGTACTCGGAGACTTCGCGGTCGGGGCGCAGGGAGCAGAGATCGTGCTCCGGATGGCCGAGCTCACGGTGGGCCGAGTGGCCGCGGCCTCGGACGACGGGGACGTCGCCCACTACAAAAAGCTCATCAGCTCGGGCATCCGACGTTTCTTCGCGCGCGCCGCCCTCGATTCCCCACTGGTGGTGATGATCGAAGGACTGCAGTGGAGTGATCGGCCCAGTCTCGAGCTGGTGGCCGAGCTCCTCAAGCGCGCTGATCCGATCCCTCTCCTGGTGGTGCTGGTGACGCGTCCCGACGAGGCCACCGCGGCGTACATCGACGGGTTGGTGCGCATCGAGCTGATCGGACTGTCGGCGGAGAATCAGATCCGCTTGTTGCAGGCCCGACTGGGGGCACGCGAGGGCGTCGAGCAAGTGTGCTCCGACCTCTTGCCTCGGGCGGCGGGCAATCCGTTCTTCCTCATCGAGATGGTCGACGCGCTGCTCGAGCGCGGCACGCTGGAGCTTCGCGAACGCCCGGACGACAGCCAGGAGCTGGTGCGGGTCGAGCGACCCGGAGAAGAGGCCGGCCCCGCGCTGCCCTCGACCCTCGAGCAGCTGATCGCCGATCGCCTGGCGGAGCTGCCGATCGAGGAGCAGGAGATCGTCGAGTGGTTGGCCGTTGCGGGCGGTCCGCTCGAAATGGAAGACCTCGATGCCCTGAAGGGTGAGAGCGCCGAAGAGCCGGTGATTCGCCTGTGCGCTCGCGGGCTGTGTGACGCAAAGGGCGACACCATCGACGTGCGCCACCCGCTCACCCGCGACGTCGCCTATCGCGGCCTGGAAAAACCCACGCGCGAGCGCATGCACCGTCGTCTTGGGCAGTATCTGGCAGGAACGCCGCTGGCCCGCGGGCTCACCGCCGCCATCGTCGCGCGCCACCTGTCGCGAGGCAAAGCCTCCGCCGAGGCCGCCGAGCTCTATCTGGAAGCGGCCGGAGTGGCCCGAGCCAGTTACCAGGTCCAGCTGGCGACGCGCTATTATCGCCGCGCGATCGCCCTCTTGCCCGCCGACGATCTGCGCCGGCTCGAGGCCCACGAGGCGCTGGAGAACATCACCCGGTTTCAAGGCCGCTGGCGCGAGCGGCGCAAACACCTGACTGCGCTGCGGCAGCTGTCGCGCAAGTCGAACTCGGTGACGTGGGTCGCGACCGCGCTCTTCCGTACCGCGCGCTTCGAACAGGACGAAGGGCACCTCGCGCGTGGGCTGACCAGTGCAAGACGCGCTGAGCTGATGAGTCACAAGTCACAGATGCCGGTGATGGAGGCTCAGACTCAGGCGCTGATGAGCGAGATGCTCCGCGACCTGGGTGACATGCAGGGTGCCCTCGCTGCCTGTGACCGGGCGCTCAAGACCGCCGACCACCCGGACGTGCCGCCACGTTTTCGCGCGGAGGTGCTGCGCACGCGCGGCACCCTCTTGCGCCGGGTGGGGCGCACCGACGAGGCCGTCGACGCTCACGCCGAGGCCATCGCCGTCTTCCGCCAGGCCGGCGCGCGTCGCCAGGAGGCGCGGGCGAAGAACTCCCTGGCCTACGCGCTGTTCGTGCTGGGACGCTTCGAAGACGCGATCGCCCTGGCGCTGGACGCAATTCGCATCGATCTGGCCATTGGCGGGCGGTTCCAGATCGCAAAGACGCTCTCCAACATCGGTCAGTGTTACGCGCGACTCGGTGACATCCAGCGCGGGTTGGCCTACCTGAAGCGCGCTCGGGAAGCTCACGAACGCTACGGCGATCAGGACGCGCGTGCCGATACACTGCTCTGCACTGCCGAGGTCCTGATGGAGCTCGGAGACGTGGCCGCGGCGGACACGTTCGTCGGTGACGCCGGCGCGCTCACCGCCGTGACCGGCAGCGCCTACGACTCGGTGCACGAGAAGATCTTGCGGGCCATTTTGGCTCGGGCCACGGACGACTCCGGCAGCGCGGTCATGTTCGCGTTCGATGCGCGCCAGGCCGCCGAGGCTCAGGCCTACGTGGCGTACCATTTCTACGCGATGGCGGTCGAAGCAGCGGCACGCGCCGACATCGGTGAGTCCCACACGGGGATCTTGCTGGCGACGACGGCGATGGGAGCCATCGAGACGATTCAGGGCTCCGAGTACGGGCTCGAGACGCGCGCGCTGTGCCTCGAGGCGCTCGAGCGCGCGGGCTCGCCACAGGTCACCGAGATGCGGCGACGCGGACGAAAGTTCGCCCTGGAGCTGTACGACTCGATCCGCGACCCCGAGCTCAAACAGCAGTTCTTGAAGCGCGCCGCAACGGCCAAGTTGTTCGGCAGCGAACCACCTGCGGCGCCGGACCTCTCGACCGCCAAGCCCAAGGTCGATCCGCCGCCGTTGCCCTCGGACTTTCCTCAATCCAGCGATCCACCGCCGGCCGAGGCGCGAGAAGACGTTCAGTCGGACGACGAGATCGGGTAGCGTGCGCGCTTCGTGACGGAGAAGCCCCAACACCGGAGGCTCGCGGTCATCCTATCTGGAGGCGGAGCCCGCGGCGCGTACGAGGTCGGTGTCCTCTGGTACCTGTTCGACGAGCTGGCCCGCATGCGCGGTGCGCCGCCGCGCGTGGACGTGATCTGCGGCACCAGCGTGGGCGCGATCAACAGCGCCTACCTGGCGGCGCACATGGGCGATCCGGTCTTGGGCATGCGCCGCCTGGTCGACGTCTGGTCGGGTTTGGCGCTCGATGACGTGCTCGGCTTCGGCTGGCGCCAAGCCGTCAGCCTCCCGCGCGTGCTCTACGGTGGCGGCAGTGGGGCCGGGCTCTTCGATGTGTCGCCGATGGCGCGCCTGGTGCAGCGTGAGGTGCCCTGGCGCGCGGTGACCCGCACGCTGAAGGCCAACGTGCTCAAGGCATTGAGTGTGTCCGCGACCGAGGTCGCGACGGGCCGCACCGTGATCTTCATGCAGACGGCGCCCACGACCTCGCTGCCGACGCGGGCCCCGCCCCGCACGCTGATCCGCTCCGAGCGCATCGGCCCGCAGCACGCGCTGGCGTCGGCGGCCATTCCACTTTTGTTTCCGCCGGTGCAGATTGGCAGCCAGCTCTACGTCGACGGCGGAGTGCGCCAGAACACCCCCATCGCCCCAGCAATCCGCCTGGGCGCCACCCACGTCCTGGTAGTTGGTACTTCGCGACTGGTGCGGGGTGTGGCTCACGCCAAGACCGGACCGCTGGCTTCACCCAGTGCCACCATGCTGCTCGGCAAGATCATGAACGCGCTCTTGCTCGACCACCTCGACAACGATCTCGGGTTCGTGAACCTGCTGAACGATCTGATGCAGAGCGGGGAGGCGAGCTTCGGCCCCGACTTCGTCGACAAGTTGAACGAGGCTGCCTTGATGCGCGGCGGTCACAGCTTTCGTCCCATCGAGACACTCGTGGTGCGGCCCACCGAGGGCATTGGAAAGATTGCGGCCGAGTACATGCGCGCCGGCAAGCTGCGCGGGGGTCCCCTCGTGACCAAACAACTACTCCGGTTGATCGACGTCGGTCGCATCGACGACGCCGATCTCGCCAGCTACCTGCTGTTCGATGGCGGTTTTGCACGCCGCCTGATCGATCTGGGGCGCAGCGACGCCCACGCGCGCCGCGCCGAGATCCTCGATTTTCTCGGTGCGGCCGAGGACGACGCGCCGATCGAGGGTGGCGGTCGCGAGGGCAGCGGCTGGTCGCTGCCTCCGCCAGCGGTCGGCTGAGCCTTCTTGCGATGCCTCAGGCCACCGCGAGCGCGGCCTCGAGCTCCGCGACGGCCTTGCTCTCGCCCTGTTTTTTTGCGAGCTCGACCCCCGCGCTGAGCCACACCTTGGCCTCATCACCCCGGCGATTGTCGATGAGCAGCTGACCAGCCATCAAGTACATCGGCAGATAGTCCGGATCGGCCGCACGCAGCGCCTCGAACGTCGTGAGCGCGTCGTCGGGGCGTTCTGCCTTTTTGTATTCCATCGCCAGCGCGTAGCGCGCAAACGAGTCGGCCTTGCCGCCTTCGACCAGCTTCTCCAGCATCTCCAGCCGTTTGTTCATGCCTCGCGCTTCGTCGGGCCGAACAGGGCGGGCGTCAAGCCGGGTCGTCCGGCTTGGGTTAAGCTGAGGGTTCGGCGCCCGCGGAGCTCGGGTGCGAAAGAGACCATGACCGCCCTCGGCCCCGGCGCCCGACTCGCCCACTTCGTCATTCAGCGTCAGCTCGGCGCAGGTGGCATGGGTGTGGTCTACGAGGCGCTCGACGAGACGCTCGGGCGGCGAGTCGCGATCAAGGTCTTGCCACCGGAGCTCGTCGGGTCGGCGGAGCGCCGCCAGCGCTTTCTGCGCGAGGCGCGCTCCGCGGCCCAGATGAGTCATCCGAACATCGCCACGGTGTTCGAGATCGACGAGGTCGATGGGCGAGTGTTCATCGTGATGGAGCTCGTCGCCGGAGAGAGTCTGCGGGACCTGATGACCGCGACTCGGGTGTCGACGTCGCGCGCGCTGGACATTGCGGTTGGTGTTGCGCGCGGCCTCGCCCACGCGCACGCGGCGGGCCTCGTTCATCGGGATCTGAAGCCGGAGAACGTGATGGTTCTGCCGAACGATGCCGTCAAGGTGCTCGACTTCGGCATCGCCAAGCCGGAGGCCGCCGAGTCCAGTGACAAAGCTGCAGCCGCCACCGCGATCACCGAAGAGGGGCGGGTGCTCGGCACACCGGGTTACATGGCGCCGGAGCAGGCGCGGGGTGAATCGGTGGATGCAAGGACCGACATCTTCGCCATCGGTGTGGTGCTCTACGAGATGGTGACGGGCGTCCGGCCATTCCAGGGGAGCTCGTCGCTCGACATCATCGTCTCCACCACCCGCGACGAGCCCCCGCCGGTCGCGAGCCACAATCCGGGCGCGCCGCGCGTGATCGAGAGCATCCTGCGACGCTGTCTCGCAAAGGATCGAAACGACCGTTATGCGAGCGCCGACGAGCTGGCGGGTGTGCTCGAGGCGGCGGCCCGGGAGGTCTCGCTCCACGAGCTGGCGACGACGCAGGCCATGCCGACACCGTTTCCATCCGTGGCCCCGCCGAAGACGCTCGCCATGCCGGAACCTGCGGCGACCACCACCGCCGCTTCCGCCTTGGCGCCGGCGCCGCCACCGTCGTTTCGTCTGCCATGGGCGGTCGGGGTGGGCCTCGTCGTGCTGTCGGTGTTCGTTGGCATCGGTGCCGTCAAGGCGCTGCGTGGACGCGAGCGTCCGAGGGAACCTCCGAGCGCACCCGCCGCGCATCCCGAGCGAGAGCCCCGGCTCGGGCTCGACACACTCGATCGCTATTCTCGAGAGGTCGGCTCCGTCTCACCCGGAGAGTGGGAGACTGCCGCGCTCGACTTCGAACGCGCGACGGCGGCAGTGCGGCGGCCAAGCGAGCGCTGGAAGGCCGCTCGGCCGTTTTGTTTGGGCATGCGTGATCTCTCGCGAGGTGATCTGGACGCAGCCCTGGCGGCATTGCGCAGCGCTGCCGCGGTCGATCCGTCGTTCGCGCTGCCCCACGTCGGGCTCTCATCGGCGCTGGTGCGCGCAGGCAAGACCGACGAGGCCGTTCGGGAAGCGCAGACCGCGCAGACCCTGGGGCCCGAGCTGGTCGTTGCCATCGCGGCGGCCGGGCGTGCCTACGCTGCCGCGGGTCGCAGCACGGATGCCATCGAGCAGCTGCAGCGTGCCCTGGCGAAATCGCCGGTGCCGGGTCTTCGCGCGCAACTGGCGCTCGCACATCACGCGGCGGGCTTCGACGATGCTGCGGAGCGCGAAGCGAACCAAACGCTGAAAGAAGATCCCGACAACGTGATGGCGCACGTGCTCCTGGCGGAGCGCGCGCTGGAGAAGCGTGACGGCAACGCTGCGCACGCGCACACCGAGCGCGCCGTGGCGGTCGAACCTCGCAACGTCGCGGCGTGGCTCGCCCACGGAGACGCGCTGCTGCTCGCCAAGCGGAACAAGGAAGCCCGCGCAGCGCTGACCGAGGCCGTGCGTCTGTGGACCGAAACCAAACAGCTCGGTGCGCCGCTGGAGCGGTTGAAGATCGTGAAGAGTGCGCTCGACCAGGGCAAGCTGCCCCCGGCGCGAGCTGCAAGCGCAGCCGCAGCGGCGGCGGGCAGGGCGGGCCCGAGAGCGAGCCCCGCACGCCCGTCGGCGAGACCGCCTCGCACCAACCCGGCGCAGGATCTGGATCTCTGATCGCGCACGGCGCACGCCGTTTCTGGCGGACCCTCCGTTGTTGTCCGGGCTTCGTTTCGCGCAAATCGTGCCGTGAAGACGCGGGTCATGCGCAGAATATCAGCCGGGGCTCTCACCGGACTTGGCTATCCAGTGAGTTGATTTTGCGGCGATCCGGTGATCGAGCTGAGCGATGTCATGTGCCCCAAATTCTGGGCATGCGCCTTGTAGGGCCGCCGTGCGAAACAGGCTCCGAGTTGGCCCCGCGCGTCGGGGTCACGCTCGAAACCCATCTCACGCTGGCAACGCCAGGAGGTAGTCGATCATGAGGGCTGCAATCGTTCCCATCTCGTTGGCTTTGGTGCTCGGAGCTGGTGTCGCCAGCGCGCAAGATGACGCGGCACCCGCGGACGGTGCAGCCCCCACGGACGGTGCAGCCCCCGCGGACGAGACACCGGCGGTAACAACGGAAGCCGCTCCCAAAGCTGCGCCGACGGAAGCCGCAACCGCCGAGGCGAAACCCAAGAAGCCCCCGTACTCGTTGCCCTGGCAGTTGCGCCCCATCGCGCCGGGCAACGTCGCCCGCCTCGACACGTCGATCCAGATGTACAAACCGAAGGGCGCCGACTCTGGTGGCAACATCATCGCGACGTCCCTGCTCTTCGCGTACAAAGTGACGCCGGACTTCGCGCCGCTCGTACGGCTCGGGTACGTGACACACTCACCGTCGGATCCTCCTGGTGGTGCCAGCGGCTCTGCGTTCCTGAACCCGGTGATTGGTGGGCTCTACGGCATCGCGCTCAGCCCCGAGATGAAACTCGGCTTGTTTCTGGGACTGGCGTTACCGCTGGGCTCGAACGGTGGAAACAGCCCGAACGCCGAGAAGTCCGTGGCGCTTGCCGGGGGCATGGGCGCGCGTCGCTACATGGACAACGCCATGTTCGCGACCAACTACTTCACGCCGTTTCCCGGCGTGGGTTTTGCGTATGTGGCGAGCAACCTCACCATTCAAGCCGAGGTTACGGTGCTCCAGCTCATGCGCGTGAAGGGGGACAAGGTCAATCCGGACAAGTCGAAGACCAACTTCACGAGCGGTCTGCACGTCGGGTACTTCGTGATCCCCGAGCTGTCGATCGGTGCCGAGCTCAACTACCAGCGCTGGCTGTCGAAGCCGAAACAACCGCCGGTGGAGGCGAAGAACTCGACCGCCGACAACTTGAGCGTTGCGATCGGACCGCGGCTTCACCTGAAGGTCGGCGAGAGCATGTGGCTCCGGCCGGGCATCGCCTACGCGCGCTTCCTGGACAAACCCCAGGGCGACGGCGACACGTACGACTCGAACCACATCATCCAGATCGACGTGCCGATCGCGTTCTGAGCGGGGGCCGTACTCATGACAACCGGGCCCGGACGTTCCGGGTCACGGCTCATGCGTGGGCCCGGCCGCAGGCCGCCCCGGAACCGCACCCGGGGTCTTGGCACGATCAGATCACGTACTGGAACGAAGACCCGAGTGCGAAAACCGGCCGGGCCCGGCGCCGGCTGTTTCACCCGCTTGGAACAGTCGCACGGCAGTTCGGTGGTCGAGGCAAGAAACAAGAACTCCGAGAAGGACGTGCGCCCGGCTTGCTGATTGAGCCCGGGTGACGGCCGCAGCGCTGCGGCTGGCGCGCGGCCGCCTTCGGCGCTGACCGAAGTCGTTGCATAAGCGCATATCATGAGATATGCATGAGCATAATGCGTACTTCGTTGGATATCCCCGACAGCCTGTTCCAACGCGCCAAGAAACTCGCGCGTGAGCGCAAGACCTCGCTTCGCGCGCTCTTGCTCGAGGGCCTCAGCGAAATACTCCAACGCGAGCGGCCGACGGCCGACCGGTACCGAATGAAGGACTGTTCGTTCGGTGGCGGGGGCCTCGTCGAGGGGCTCGAATGGACTGACAGCGATCGGCTGCGCGACCTGACGTACGAAGGGCGCGGCGCGTGATCGCCGTCGACACCAACATCCTGGTGTACTCGCACCGAAGCGACTCCCCGTTCCACGATCGCGCCGTGCAGGTGGTGCGCCAGTTGGTCGAGGGTGGAACGCGCTGGGCGCTGCCCTGGCCGTGTATCCACGAGTTCGTGGCCAACGTCACCAACGCTCGGATCTACAAGGCACCGACACCGCTCGATCTCGCGCTCGAGCAAGCCAGTCAGTGGCTGGGCTCGCCCGCCGTCCGACTACTCTCCGAAGAGGAGGGATACTGGGATTCCCTGGCAGCTCTGCTCCAGTCATCCCAGGTCAGCGGGGCCAAGGTCCACGACGCACGCATTGCTGCGCTGTGCATCGCGCACGGAGTCGCGGAGCTCTGGACCGCCGACCGTGACTTCAACCGCTTCGCCCCGCTGAGAACAGCGAACCCTCTCGTCGAGGGCTCCGAGCGCTGACGGCGCTTCACAGGGTTCGCTCGAGCTCGGCGCCCGTCGCGTATCACCAGCGTCTGCGCCGCCAGGTCGCCCAGGCGTTGGCGCCTGTCGGTCCACGCGAGCACCAAGTACCCGCTGCGCGCGGCGGATGCGTTTCAGCTCGGTGCGGCCATGATCTACTGCCGTGGGCAGCCGCGAGGCCGGTGGTTCGTCTGCTACGACGACGAGCTGAGGACCGCCGCCGATCTCGCTGGCTTCACCGTGCTGCCGCCCTGAAGGTCGGCGCGATCTCGCGATCGCCGGGGCCGGGTCGTGCGGCGCGAAGCGCGCTTGCACGCGGAGGTTTGCTCCGAAGCGCCCTAGAGAGTCACCCTCCGTTGCTGACTTCACCGGGACCAGCAAAAGGACGACACCCCCTCCCGCCATCAGGCCTCCTCCGGCCGCAGCGACGACCGTTCCCACTCGAGCGTTCATCCGCCGGCTTTGAATCTCCCGCTCTTGACTTGAGTTGCACTTGGCAGCGCACGAGCTCTCGATTTCGTCGGCTTGCGAAGCCCCTCCCACCGCCAGCACCAATCCGTAGAGCGTGACCAGGCCTCCGGCGACCAGGCCGACCACCCCGGTTTGGACCCATGTCTTGGCGCTCGATGCCAGCGCTGGTCATGACGAGTGCCTTGAGCTTCATGCGGCCGCCGCATTCACAGCGCTCGACGTCGATTTTGAAACTGCGCCGGAGCAAGGCTTTGCCATTGGAACAGTCGCAGGGCAGTTCGGTGGTCGAGACAAGAAACAAGAACTCCAGTTCGGTGGTCGCGACAAAGACTCCGAAAAACAAGATTTCCACCGAGACAAGAAACAAGAAATTCTCACGGCAAACAGCAGACCGTCAGCTCTTGCTGCTGAAGCTCACCGCTTGCCTTGGGACCGCCGGTTGGAGCACAGGTCGGTTTTGCCAGGGCCGTGTATTTCATGGACATGACGCCCGCGCTCGGGATGGCGGTGTTGCAGGCCAGGGGCACCGCGTCACTTCCCATTGGCGTGCCGGTGCAGTTCAAGGCGCCGAAGGGCTGAATCGAGCCGCACGCCGGCGACGTGCAGCCGCACGAGCCGATGGCGCAGCCGCGTTTGTCGTCTGTCTTCCAGGTGTGGATCGCCTGCGTGTATGCACCCGAGCAGGGCTGGTTCCCGTCCTTGCTGATACACAGCTTTCCTGTGGTCGGCGCGGCAGGGTTTGGCACACAGGTCCCGGACGAGCCGCAGTTGCCCTGAGCGGCGGGGGCGCAGCCTCGGATGCTGCGGGTCCACGCGATGTTGTCGAGGTTCGCGTCCACGGCTGGTGTGCAAGGCGTGGTGGTGGCGCTGATGATGGCGTGAGAGACAGCAGAGCAGAGGGAAGTTCCGCCTTGCACACAGGCACCCGAATTGAGGGTCACGGTAGTGCAGGGGGTGCCTGCACAGCAGGTCGCACCCGTACACCCCGCGTTGTTGTAGGCAGCAACCTGCACGCTCTTGCACGTGGCACTGCTGCCGTCGCACACACACGAACAGCCCGGAGCCGGCGCACTGCCACTCAGCTGATTGTGCGCGACGAAGATCTCGTTCGGATAACCACCACCACAAGCGGGTGCCGTCTTGCTGTTGGCGTCGACGATGGTGAGCGGCCCTTGCCAACCTCCGGGGACCGCCGGCGCACAGACCCCGCTGCCGCTGCACGCGGGCAGACCTCCGGTCGCGCCGGTGCCGGTGGTGCCGCCCGTCGCGCCGCCCGCGCCACCGGTCGTGCCACCCATACCGGCCGCCGAACCAGCGGCCCCGCCGGGTGCACCGCCCGCACCCGCCGCCGCGCCGCCTGCGCCACCGGTCGTGCCTCCCACGCCGCCCCCGTCACCCGCGCCTCCGCCCGACCCACTTGCCGCGCCAGTTCCCTTGCTGTCGGTGAACTGATCCCCGCCGCAGCCTTGGCCGACCCAGACCCCGCACGCGATTGCCCCGAGCGAAACCCAGCCTCGTAGCCGCATGATTTCCACTATACAGCCTTCGCCCGGTCCCTGCCTCTCTCGGCCGAGTTCGGCCCTGTGGTAGGTTCCCGCGGCTTCGTGGGCAGAGTGCCCAGCACCTTGGAGGGAGCATGCGTCTCGGTCGCCGCAGTTTGTTCATCGCTCTAACCGCTCTGGCCCTGCCCGCCGCGAATGGCTGCAAGAAGGGCGCGTCCGGCGGGGGCAGCTCGAGCGGAGGGGGAACCGAGATCGTCATCGGCCACTACGCCTCGATGACCGGCAGCACCGCGCACTTCGGTCAGGACACCGACAAGGCCGTGCGGTTGGCCGTCGACGAGGTCAACGCCGCCGGCGGGGTGCTCGGCAAGCAAGTGAAGATCGTGACGCTCGACACGCGCGGCGACTCCGCCGAGGCCGCCAACGCCGTGACGCGTTTGATCGACGTCGAGAAGAGCGTCGCGATTCTGGGCGAGGTGGCCTCGAGTCTCTCGCTGGCCGGCGGGCGCGTGGCGCAGCGCCGCAAGATCCCGATGATCTCCCCCTCGTCGACGAATCCCAAGGTGACCGAGGTCGGGGACTACATCTTCCGTGTGTGTTTCCTCGATCCGTTTCAGGGCAAGGCCATGGCGAAGTTCGCCAAAGAGAACCTGAAGGTCGAGAAGGTCGCGATCCTGAAGGACGTGAAGAACGACTACTCCATCGGGCTCGCGGCGGCCTTCAAGGAGTCGTTCGAGAAGATGGGCGGCAAGATCGTCGTCGAGCAGTCCTACGGCCAAGGCGACACCGATTTCTCGGCGCAAGTGACCGCGATCAAGGGCACCGACGCCCAGGCCATCTTCCTGCCGGGTTACTACGCCGAGGTCGGCGCGATTGCCCGCACCGCCGAGCGCCTGGGGGTCAAGCTCCCGCTGCTCGGAGGCGACGGTTGGGACGCGCCGGATCTGTTCAAGATCGGCGGCGACGCCATGAACGGCTCGTACTTCTCGAACCACTTTGCGCCGGACGCCGCGACGCCCAAGGCGCAGAAGTTCGTGGCGGATTTCAAGGCCAAGTACGGGATCGAACCCACGGGGCTCGGTGCTCTCGGTTACGACGCGGCGGCGGTGCTGATGGACGCCATCAAACGCGCGGGTAAGACCGACAGCGACGCGCTGCGGACCGCCATCACCGCGACCAAGGGCTTCGAAGGTGTGACCGGGATGATCACCATCGACCCGGAGCGCAACGCGCAGAAGAGCGCGGTCGTACTCAAGATCGAGGGCGGCAAAGCCAAGTTTGCCGCCACCGTCGCGCCGTGAGCGAGCTCCTCCAGCAGATCATCAACGGCCTCTCGTTAGGCTCCATCTACGCCCTGATCGCTCTGGGCTACACGATGGTCTATGGCATCTTGAAGCTGATCAACTTCGCGCACAGCGAGGTCTTCATGGTGGGCGCCTACGCCGGCTACTACTCGGCGGGTTTTCTGGGCATCGAAGCCCTGGAGAAGAGCGGGCGAGGATTCCCACTGTACCTCGCGGTGGCGGTGCTCTTGTTCGCGATGTTGGTCTCGGCCACGCTGGGTGTGACCATCGAACGCCTCGCCTACCGGCCGGTACGGACGGCGCCTCGCTTGACACCCTTGATCACCGCCATCGGCGTCAGCCTGCTGCTCCAGAACCTGGGCATGCTGGTGTTCACGCCCAACCCTCGCCGCTATCCGCCCATCATCAAGGAAGTCCGCTACGAGCTCGGCGGCGTCATCGTCACGAACGTCAAGCTGACCATCTTCCTGGTGACGGTCGTGCTGATGATCGGGCTCTGGTACCTGGTGCAGCGCACCTGGACGGGACGCGCGATGCGCGCGGTGAGCGTGAACCTGGACGCGGCCAAGCTGATGGGCATCGACACCGATCGCACCATCAGCGCGACCTTTGCCATTGGCTCGGGGCTGGCGGCCGCCGGCGGCATCTTGTTCGGCCTCGATCAGATCACCATCAACCCGCTGATGGGAGTGCTGACGGGCCTGAAGGCCTTCGTCGCAGCGGTGCTGGGCGGCATTGGTAACGTCCCGGGTGCGGTGCTGGGCGGGTTGCTCATCGGCCTCGCCGAGCAGCTCGTCGCTGGCTACGTGAGCCCGGACTACCGGGATGCCATCACGTTCATGATCCTGATCGTGATCTTGATCCTGCGTCCGGAGGGCATCCTGGGCGTGGTGCGCCAGGAGAAGGTGTGATGGCCGAGGTCACGAAGCTCGAGCCGAAGCACTGGCTGATCCGCCTCGTGGTCGCGGCGGCGGTGGTCGCCGGCATCTACGGCATCGGGCTCGGCGCGGAGGCCGGGTTGATCGAGTACGTGCAGCGCATCGTGATGATCGCCGGCGTGAACATCATCCTGGCGGTCGGCTTGAACCTGATCAACGGCACGACCGGGCAGTTCTCCATCGGCCACGCCGGCTTCATGGCGGTCGGCGCGTATGGCACCGCGTACGTTGGCGTGCAGCTCGCACCGCGGGTGACGGCTCTGCTGGGAGCCGGCGCGATCAGCAACGCCGTGACGTTCAACCTGGCGCTGCTGGTCGGCGCGCTCTTGGCCGGCATTACCGGCGTGCTGGTGGGCGTGCCGAGCCTGCGCCTGAAGGGGGACTACCTCGCCATCGTGACGCTGGGGTTCGGCGAGATCATTCGCCTGGTGTTCAACAACACCAAGGCCCTGGGCTCGGCCACCGGCTACTTCGGCGACGACCCGGCGGGGTTGCCCCCGTACTCCAACTTCTTCTGGGTCTACCTGTGGGTGGTGGTCATCATCCTGATCGTCCGTAACATCACCTTCTCTCAGAGTGGACGCTCGCTGATCGCCATCCGCGAGGATGAAATCGCCGCCGAGGCGATGGCCACACCGACCACGCGCCTCAAGGTGACGGCGTTCACCATCAGCGCGGCCACCGCCGGGATTGCCGGCGGGTTATTTGCTCACATGCAGAGCGGGATTCGTCCGGAGGACTTCAAATTCGAGAAGTCCATCGACATGATCGTCATGATCATCATCGGCGGGTTGGGTTCCATCACGGGTGCGGTCATTGGTGGGATCTTCCTGGCCGTCACCCTGGAGCTGATGCGCGATCTGCAAGAGTATCGCCTCGTGCTCTACGCGCTCCTTCTGGTCATCATCATGATCGTCCGCCCGCAGGGGCTGCTCGGAACGCGGGAATTGTCCCTCTCGCTGTTCAAGCGCAAGGCGGCGGCGAAGTGAGCCTGCTCGTGCTCGAGAAGATGGAGAAGATCTTCGGCGGCCTGCGCGCCGTGGCCGGCGTGAGCTTCCAGGTCGAGCCAGCGCAGATCTTCGGCCTGATCGGTCCGAACGGCGCCGGTAAGACCACCATCTTCAACGTCATCACCGGGGTCTACCAACCCGACGGCGGTCGCATCAGCTTCGACGGCGAGGACATCAGCGGCTGGGCACCCGCCAAGGTGGCGGCCCGCGGCATCGCGCGGACCTTCCAGAACATCCGGGTGTTTCGCTCGATGACCGTCGAAGAGAACGTGATGGTCGCGGGGTTTCGTATCCACAAAGCGGGGCTGCTCTCGGCCGTGTTTCGCAATCAGCGCTACATGGACGACGAGCGAGAGTTCAGGCGCCGCGCCGCCGAGTTGCTCGACATCTTCAACCTGAAGGACCTCGCGGCAGAGCCGGCGGACAGCCTGCCGTACGGCTCACAGCGGCGGCTCGAGATCGCCCGCGCGCTGATGCTGTCGCCAAAGCTCCTGCTGCTCGACGAGCCCGCCGCTGGTATGAACAGCCAGGAAGCCCGGGAGCTCGAAGGGCAGATCCGGTTCTTGCGTGACGACCTCGGTCTCACCGTGGTCCTGGTCGAGCACAACATGAGCGTGGTGATGTCGGTGTGTGAGAACATCCACGTCGTCGACCACGGCGAGACGATCGCGGAAGGTTCACCGGAGCACATCAAGGAGCACCCCAAGGTGCTCGCGGCGTACCTCGGAGAAGAAGATCCCGAGGAGGCCGTGAAGGACTACGAGGCGGTCAGCCGGCCCTTCAACCCCGCGCCAGAGGAGCCCACCAATGGCTGAGGTGCCCGCGCTCGAGGTGAAGGACGTGCGCGTGAGCTACGGCGGCATCGCCGCGGTGAAAGGCGTCTCGCTCGAGGTCGCGGCCGGCGAGATCGTGACCTTGATCGGCGCCAACGGTGCCGGCAAGACCAGCACACTGAAGAGCCTGGTCGGCCTCGTGCCGCTCAAGAGCGGCAGCGTGAAGATCTTCGGTGCCGACATCAACGGGAGGAAGACCCACCAGATCGTCTCCGACGGGGTGGCGCTGGTGCCCGAAGGGCGCGCCATCTTCGGCAACCTGACGGTGCGCGAGAACCTCCAGCTCGGCGGTTTCAAGCGGCGGGCCGCGGCGGAGCAGAAGCGCGGCATCGCGCGCTCGGTCGAGCTCTTTCCTCGCCTGGGCGAGCGCATGAGCCAGGAGGGCGGCACGCTCAGCGGTGGCGAGCAGCAGATGCTGGCCATCGCGCGGGCCATCATGGCGCAGCCGAAGCTGCTGTTGCTGGATGAGCCGAGCCTGGGATTGGCGCCGAAGCTCGTGCAAGAGGTGTTCGCCGCCATCCGCGAGATCGCCAAGAGTGGCATCACCATTTTGCTCGTGGAGCAGAACACGCGGCTCGCACTCCAGACGGCCAACCGCGCCTACGTGCTCGTGACGGGGGAAATCGTGCTCTCGGGCAGCTGCCAAGAGCTGCGGGAGGACCCGCGCATTCGGGCCGCGTACCTCGGCGAAGACGTGCACGCCTGAGGCTTGGGCGTCAGCCGAGCTCCAGCCACTCTGCGCGCACGCGCCGCGAGCCGAAACCGGGAAAACGCGCGACGACGGTGACGCTGCCGTCGTGTTCGACGCGCTCGACGACGCCGCGTCCGAACTGTTTGTGCCGCACGCGGTCTCCGGGTCGGATGTTCGGCGAATCCTCGTCGCTCTGCGCCACGTCGTCGAAGGCTTCGCGATCGACCACCCGTTCCCCGGGTGACAGCGCAGCCACCATGCGTGCGCGCGCTTGGTCGACGCTGGTCTGCCACGCGGGCGCACGCGGCCGCGGTGCGGACCAGCCTTCGTCGTCACTCGTGCGTGTGATGTAGCTCGCCGGCAGCGCCCGGGGCAGGCCCTCGCGCACCACCGAGTCTTCTGGAAAATCTCGCAGGAATCGGCTGGGCGCGCAGTAGCGCGTGCGACCGAACAGCATGCGCGTCTCCGCGTGGGTCACGAACAGGCGCTCGCGTGCGCGGGTGATGGCCACGTAGGCGAGGCGGCGCTCCTCCTCGAGGTCGTCGATGCCATCCGAGTCCATGCCGCGATATGGGAAGGTCTCCTCTTCGAGCCCGGTCAAGAACACGCTGGTAAATTCCAGGCCCTTGGCCGCGTGCACCGTCATCAGACTCACGGTGGGCACGTCCTTCGCGGCATCGATGGCACTCACCAGGGCAACCCGCTCGAGCCATCCAATCAGCGTCGGGGTCTCACCCTTCGTGTCGGCGTCTTCTTCGTACTCGCGGATCGAGCTGATGACCTCCTCCAGGTTCTCCATGCGCGCGTCGCTCTCGGCGCTGTCCTCTTCACGCAGTCGTTTGCGGTAACCAGTCTCTTCGAGCACACGGCCCGCGAGCTCACTGGGGGCAAGCTCCGGTGCCGCGGTGCGCAGGCTCTCCATCAGCGCAACGAAGCCGTTCAGCTTGGCGCGGGCAGCTCCGGTCAGGCGGCCTTCGCGGACCAGCGCGACCAGGGCTTCGTAGGCGGAGAGCGCGCTTTCGGCGGCGCGGTCGAGCACGATTTCCACGGTCTTGTCGCCGATGCCGCGGGCGGGCACGTTGATGATTCTGAGCAGATCCGCGTCGCTCTTCGGGTTCTCGATCAGGCGCAGGTAAGCGACCAGGTCCTTGACCTCGGCGCGCTCGAAGAAGCGCATTCCGCCGATGATCTGGTACGGAACGTTCTCGGTGCGCAGCGCCTCTTCGATCACGCGCGACTGGGCGTGGACGCGGTAGAACACCGCGATCTGCTGGGCGTCCACGCCGCGATGCAGCTCCCCACGCACACTGCGGACCACGAACGCTGCCTCGTCGCGCTCGTTGCCCACCGCGCGGATGCGGACCGGCTCGCCGCGCGCGGCGTCGGTCCAGAGCTGTTTGGGCTCGCGATCGAGAGCCGGCGCGATGACCCCGAGCGCGGCGCCGACGATGTTGGCGGTCGAGCGGTAGTTCTGCTCGAGCTTGACCACTGTTGCGCCAGGAAAGTCCCGGCGAAACCCGCGAATGATCTGCACGTTGGCGCCGCGCCAGCGGTAGATGGACTGATCGTCGTCCCCCACGACGCACAGGTTCTGGGTGGACGCTGACAGCGCTCGGACCAGCCGGTACTGAGTCAGGTTGGTGTCCTGGAACTCATCGACCAGAACGTGAAAAAACCGCTGGCGAAGCTCGCGGCCGGCTTCACTCTGCCGGTTCTCGGCCACCCGCATGGCCAGCACGATCAGGTCCTCGAAATCGACGGCGTTCGACCTGCGCAGGGCCTTCTCGTAGCCCTCGAACAGATCGATCAGCTCGGCGTCGAACCCGCTCTCGCGGTCCAGATCGCCCGGGCCCCGCCCCTCGCGTTTCTGGCTGTGGATCTTGGACAGCACCCAGCGCGGCGGCATGCGTTTGTCGTCGAGGCCTCGCTCTTTGAGCAGGCGCGCGACCACCGCCTTCTGATCCGAATCGTCGTAGATCACGAACTTCGGGCCGAGCCCCACCTCCGCGTGATAGCGCCGCAGCAGGCGCGCACACACCGAGTGAAAAGTGCCGGCCCAGAGATCTCGAGTGACCTCGGCTCCGGCCAGCTGCTCCAGGCGTTTCTTCAGCTCACCGGCGGCCTTGTTGGTGAAGGTGACCGCCAAGATCCGATACGGCGGGACGCGGTGCTGCGAGAGCAGATTCGCGATGCGGTAGGTGATGACGCGTGTCTTGCCGCTTCCGGCGCCAGCAAACACCAGGAGCGGACCCTCGGTGTGCGCGGCGGCTTCCATTTGCGGAGCGTTGAGGTCGGCCATCCGCCCTCCGGTCTACCAAGGGACGAGCCTCGGGACCAGCGCCAGCGGCCTCAGCTGACGATGTCGACGATCATCTGTGGCGCCCAGGCGAGATCACCCCGCGCGAGAGTGGAGCGTGCCCGGACGCCCGCCATTGCCAGCGAGCCCTCGATGACGCCGACGAGCCACTGCCGGATCGGCGCGTTCAGCGCTTCGATGTCGCTTACACGCACGACACACAAGCTCGGAGTCGGTTCGAGCTCCCAGCTGCCGAACGAGAACAAACGCGAGAGCACTGGCACGAGGCGGCGCAACACCGTGGGCGCGTCGCCGGGGCGGAGTGCACTTCTCAGGAGTGCGCCCAGCTCGGAACCAACTGCAGCGGCGCCGGCAGTACGGGCCCAGCCGACGTTCGTCATGGCAGGTCCCTGCGTCACCGCGCGTGTGTAGCGGTTCAAGATCTCCAGGTCGTAGAGGACGATGGCCTGGTGCGTACCCTCCTCGAACTCGATGGCCTCGGTCTTGGACAGTGAATCGAGCACACGTCGCCGGGCTTCGGTGCCGAAGACCTGCTGGGTGTACAGGTCAATGGCGCGCAATACCGCGCCGCGGGCCTCGGGTTTGCCGCTCGAGTGGGTGGGGGTCGGAAGGGGTCGTGAGCGGGCGGCGATCGGGCCGCTTTCCATGGGGGCATTGAAGGCGACGGCCGGATCCACCGAGTCGCGGCGGGTGCCGGGCGGGGTGGAGATCGGGCGCTCGCCGCTCTTGTGGCGGCGCTGCCGCAGCTGCTCGGGCCGGAGCAACTCGTGGAGCGCCTGCCGACGCTCGCTGATCGAGCCAGCGAGCCTGGAGAGATCGTCGGCGAGCTCGCGCGCCGTGGCGTAGCGCTCGTCGGCGCGTTTGGCCAACGCTCGCTCCAGAATTGCTTGCAGCGTCGGGTCGCTGGGTCCGCCGGCCTCGCTGAGCAGCGGCGTGCGCGAATGCGCCACTTTGTAGGCCGTTGCGACGGCGGTTGGCGCGTGAAACGGCCGGCGGGTCGTCAGCAGCTCGAACAACACGACACCAACCGCGAACACGTCGCTGCGCTGATCGATCGCCTGCTCGCCGTTGGCTTGTTCCGGCGACAAGTAGTCCGGGGTTCCCATCACGACCCCGGTGCTGGTGCGCGGTCCGGCGCCGGACGGCCAGAGCGCCTTGGCCACGCCGAAGTCCAGCAGCTTGATCTCGATCTCGTCCTCCTCGAACGCGAAGAAGATGTTGCCGGGTTTGATGTCGCGATGAACGACCCCCGCGCGGTGGGCGGCCCCGAGAGCGTCGAGCACGGGCAGCATGGTGGCCAAGGCGGCTGCGAGGGGGAAGCGGCCGTTCTCGAACAAACAACGCCCCACGCTCTCACCGACCAGGTAGTCCATGACCAGGTACGGTCCGAGCGTGGACTGCCCGGAGTCGTGCACGGTGACGATGCCCGGATGGTTGATGCGAAATCCCGATTGCGCCTCGAGGAACAGCCGGGCCGCGAAGGTGGGATCGTCCGTCTTGTGCGGCAGGAGCAGCTTCACGGCCACGGTGCGGCTTCCGTCGAGTGTCTCCGCGCGGTACACCTCGCTCATCCCGCCGGTGCCGACACGCTCGAGCAGACGGTACTTCCCGGCTACGAGTCGTCCGGGTGCGGGGTCTGCGGTCATGGTCGACAACGGCTCGGCCCACTCTGACGCGGGGCTCCTCTAACTTTGAGTGTACCAGCAAGCCCCGGGACAATGTTGGTGTAGCAAGGGGGGTTGGCGGCGAAACCAGATGGCAGCGGAACCTCACAGCGTGCGGGATGCGGAGCCGGCCCCGAGCAGCTCGATACGAGCGCTGCGGCTGGATCCGACGGGGGTCGTCGCACCGCCGTTTTGCGCATGTTGCGCGGCCCCCGCGGCAAGTTCCCGGGTCGAGCGACGGGGAGCGGGCGTCGAGCTCATCATCCCGTACTGCGTTCGCTGCCTGCGCCACGCGAGCGCCGCCACGACGCGGTCGTTGGCTGCGGCGCTCGGGTCGTGCCTGGTGGCGTTCACGCTGGCCCTCGCTCTGCCTCTAGCCTGGCCGTCGGCAGGGCTGATGGTGAACACTTGCGTCGTGCTGTTTGCGGCGTGCTTGCCGCTGCTTCTGCGTCTGCGAAGGCCCCGGGTGGAACCCGGCCACAGCAGCGCCGAGCGGGCGGTCTGGTGGATGTCCGACGGTCGTCTGGCCTGCTGTCATCCCCGGTTCGCGGCCGAGCTCGCGGAGCAGAAGGACGCCGAGCTGGAGGAAGTTCCCCGGGCAGAGCCTCGCTTCGCGCCGTGGTTGGTGGTCGGCCCGGTGGTAGCGTTGATCGGCGGACCCAGCAGCTGGTTCCTCCACCATCCGGTGGTGAGGGTCCTCAACCTGACCGCGGGTCGCATCGAGGTTCAGGTCGACGGTCGGACCGTGGTCGCAGTTGAGCCCAGCAGCACCGAGAACCCGACCGCCGGAGCCGAGCTGCGCATGCCCAGCGGTGACCACGATCTGGCGCAGATTTCGCGGGACGGAGCGGTGTCGAAAAGTCGGGTGACGCTCGAGAGCGGCGGCATGCACCTCTTTGCGCCCGGCAGCGGTGAGTACTGCTTTTGGCTCGAAGAGACCCGCTACGGGCGCGATGAAGCCGATGAAAGCGTCATCGTTCCGCTCACGGGCGAGAGCCGTTTCTGGGTTTTGCCACGCCAGGTCGACACCTGGTTCGCCGAGAACCCCACCCCC
Organism: Myxococcales bacterium; assembly: GCA_016706225.1. NCBI lineage: Bacteria > Pseudomonadati > Myxococcota > Myxococcia > Myxococcales > Myxococcales bacterium. The sequence goes on along the minus strand of JADJKB010000022.1, from coordinate 813,926 downwards.
GCCGCCCCGGATCGACGCTCCTCCGGCGGCGTGCTCGTGGCGCTGCGCCAGGCACCCTGTGCTCAGGCGCCACGTGCGGCCAGGCCGTGATGTTTGCGATCGGGCACTTTCCGGCTATAGAACGGGCGACGTGAGTGACGAAAACGATCCCGCGAGTGAAGGCAACGGAGCGGAGCCGGAGGCTTCGAACCCCGACCCGGTAGACCCGCCCCCAGCCGCTCCTCCGGACCCTCTGGAAGAGGCGAAGGCGGAAGCAGCCAAATTCCGAGAGCAGCTGCTGCGCACGGCGGCGGACTTCGACAACTTCCGCAAACGCACACGGCGTGAGCTGGCCGACGCCGAGTTCCACGGGCGTGAGGACATCCTGCGGGAGCTCCTGCCGGTCTTCGACAACCTCGATCGTGCGATGCTGCACGCCGACGCGGCAACCGACGTTCAGGCTCTCGCCGACGGGCTGCGGATGGTCTCGAAGCAATTCCTCGACACCCTCGGCAAGCTGGGAATCGAGCGGGTCGGCGCCGTCGGTCTGGCCTTCGATCCCGCCGTCCACGAGGCGATTCAGCACCTCGAATCCAGTGAACATCCGGCGGGCGTGGTGGTGGCGGAAGTGCAGTCGGGATATCGCCAGGGCGAGCGGCTGCTGAGGCCGGCCCTGGTTGCCGTGTCGAAGGGCCCCGCCAAAGTCTCGGAAAACCCGGCGCCTCCGGAAGAACCCGGGTAAATGCGCTCTTCCCTCGGGTAACACCCGGGGTAAGCTCGGACGCCCATGGGGAAGATCATTGGCATTGACCTCGGCACCACGAACTCATGTGTCGCGGTGCTCGAAGGAACCAACGCCGCCGGTACGCCGGAAGTGCGCGTAATCCCCAACGCCGAGGGGGCGCGCACCACCCCCTCCGTGGTGGCAGTGACGGCGAGCGGTGAGCGCCTGGTTGGGCAGGTCGCGAAGCGGCAGTCCACGACCAATCCCGAGAACACCGTCTACGCCATCAAGCGGCTGATGGGCCGCAAGTTCGACGACGACGAGGTGAAAAAACACACCGCTGGTGTCGCCTACCGGGTGGTCGAGAGCCCCAACGGGGACGCCTGGGCGGAGCTCCAGGGCAAGGCGATGTCCCCACCCGAGATCTCGTCGGTCGTACTCGGCACCATCAAGCAGATCGCCGAGGCCCATCTGGGTGAGCCGGTCTCCGAGGCGGTGATCACCGTTCCGGCGTACTTCGACGACGCCCAACGCCAGGCCACCAAGGATGCAGGACGCATCGCGGGCCTCGAGGTGAAACGCATCATCAACGAGCCGACGGCGGCCTCCATCGCCTACGGCTTGGACAAACAAACGGCGCAGCGCATCGTCGTCTACGACCTGGGCGGAGGCACCTTCGACGTCTCGATTCTGGAAATTTCCGGCGGCGTCTTCAACGTGAAGGCGACCGGTGGTGATACCCACCTGGGCGGCGAAGACTTCGACATGATGATCATCGACATGCTCGCCGACGAGTTCCAGAAGGCGAACGGCATCGATCTGAAGAAGGACCGCATGGCGCTGCAGCGGCTGAAAGAGGCTGCGGAGCGGGCGAAACACGAGCTTTCGTCGTCCCTCGAGACCGACATCAACATTCCGTTCGTTGCCACCGGCAAGGCGGGCCCGTTGCACCTCGAGCGCAAGTTCAAGCGGAACGAGCTCGAGCAGCTGACCCGCGCGCTCGTCGATCGCACCATCGCCTCGTGCAAGACCGTGATGAGCGACGCCAAGCTCGGTCCCGACAAGATCGACGAGATCGTGTTGGTGGGTGGCATGACCCGCATGCCGGCCGTGCAGAAGGCCGTCAAGGAGCTGTTCGGGAGGGATCCGCACAAGGGCGTGAACCCGGACGAGGTGGTGGCGATCGGCGCCGCGCTGCAGGGAGCCGCGCTCGGCGGGGTCATCGACGAGGTCTTGCTGCTGGACGTGACACCGCTCTCGATCGGAGTCGAGACCGGCGGTGGGGTCTTCACCCGGCTGATCAGCCGCAACACGACGGTGCCGACGGAGAAGAGCGAGATCTTCACTACCAGCGTCGACAACCAGAGTTTCGTGCCGATTCACGTGTTGCAAGGCGAGCGCGAGATGGCCGCCGACAACCGCAGCCTCGCCCGCTTCGAGCTGAGCGGAATTCCGCCGGCGCCGCGCGGTGTGCCGAAGATCCAGGTGACCTTCCGCATCGACGCCAACGGCATTCTATCGGTCGAGGCCAAGGACCTCGGGACTGGGCGTGGCCAGAGTGTCAGTGTCACGCCGACCAGCGGCCTGAATCAGACGGAGATCGACTCGTTGGTTGCCGAGGGCGACAAGTTCAAAGAGACGGATCAGCTTCGCCGAGACATGGCGGAGATGAAGAATCAGTGCGACACGCTGATGTACACCACCGAGCAGGCGCTCGAGGGTTACGCCGATCTCCTGGGTCCGGAGAAGGTAGCGGGAGTGCGCGAGAAGCTCGAGACGCTTCGGGCCGGCCTCAATGGCGGGTCCGACCTGACTGCGCTGCGCGAAGCGTACTCCGCGCTGGAGAACGCCACCTTCGAGATCGCCGAGGCAATGTACGGCGATTCCGAAGGCGAAGCATGAAAGCGCGATGACCGAGGGCGACCCCCAGCGGACTTATGGCCGGTATCGGCTCGAAGAACGCATCGGGGAGGGGTCGATCGCCGAGACCTGGCGTGCCAAGAGCTTCGGCGTCGAGGGGTTCGAGAAGACCCTCGTCATCAAGCGGCTGTTGCCGGCCTTGGCCCAGGACAGCGTCTTCGTCGAACACTTCGTGCGCGAAGCGCAGCTCGCGGTGCGCCTGAGCCACGCCAACGTGGTGCAGGTCTTTGACCTCGGCCGGGTCGAGGAACCTTCCGGCGACAGTTATTACCTGGCCATGGAGCACGTTGCGGGTCGAGACCTCGGCAGTGTGAGCTCGTCCTGGCAGCGGGCAAGCACCGGCGCGCCGCTGGGGTTTTCGCTGTTCGTTGCCTCCGAGATCGCAAAGGCTCTCGATCACGCCCATCGCCGGCGGGACGAACAGCTCGAGCTGTTGGGTGTCGTGCACGCGGACGTGGCGCCGAACAACGTGCTCTTGTCGTGGGACGGCGAGGTCAAGGTCTCGGACTTTTGCGTCGTGCGCGCGCTGTGGGAGCACACGCGCGACAACCGGCTCGGCGACCCGCGCATCGTGAAGAAGCTGAGCAGCGCCAGCCCGGAGGTGCTCGCGGGGGCGGCGCCTACCGCGCAGAGCGACGTGTTCGCGCTCGGCGCGCTGCTCTACACCCTGCTGGCGGGGCAGCACCCGTTCTCGGGGCGTAACGCCAAAGAGACGTGGGCTGCGATCGTGCGCGGAGTCTTCCGACCTCTGGCCGAGGCGCGGCCCGAGCTCCCGGTCGGTGTGTGTGCGCTCGTGGAGCGTGCGCTCTCCCCGAACCCGGATCAGCGGCATGCCTCGAGCGGCGAGCTGTACGAGGAGCTGGTCGCGCAGCGTTACGTCGCGGGCGCGCGCTTCGCGGCGGAAGATCTGGCCGATCTACTCGAAGGACGTCGCCTGCCGGCGCTACCCAGCTCCGAGTCGGTCGAGGATCTGCTCGAGGTGACACGCTCGGATTTGCGTCGCCCCGCCTTCCTCGACGTGAGTGTGCCGGCCGCGCCTCCCGAGGAGGAGATCAGCGTTCTCGGAACACTCTCCGAGCTCAAGAACGAACGCGAGCTGTCCTTGCTCTTGGTGCGCCTCGGCTCGCGCGCGGACAAACCCGAGGTGCGGGAGCACCTGCGGCAGCTGTTCACCCGTTACGGCGGACGACTCTTGGCCGAGACCCCCGGCGAAGTGGCCGCGGCCTTCGGTCTCGGTGGTCTCGACACCCTCGACACCGAGAACGCGGTGCGCGCTGGGCTGGTCGCCGTGCGCGCCTACTCGGCCTTGCACGACCTCAGCGTCGTCGTCGAGCTCGCGCGTTTGTGCCTCGACGACGAGGGTGCGCTGGTCGAGGACCAGCGGGTCAAGTCCGCGCTCGCCGGCGTGCGGCGACTCAGCTCCCTGGCGGTGCGGCGGGTCGTGATCTCCGCCGAGGCGGCTCGTAATCTGCGCGGGCAGTTCGAGCTCAAGCCGGTCGGTGCTTCAGGCAAGGGCCCGCCCTATCTGGTCGGAGCGGAGCGTCCCATCGACGCGGCCGAACAGCAATTCGTCGGGCGAAAGCCGGAGCTGCGGCGGTTGGGAGAGGCGCTCAAGGTCGCCGGTCGCCGCCAGCTCCAGGTGCTGGGTCTGGTTGGGCCCCACGGCATCGGCAAGACTCGGCTGCTGCACGAGGCCATCGCGCGCATTGCCCGCGGTTCGTTCAGCATCGGTGCTCACGTAGCCCAGTGCCTACCGCGCGGGCGCGAAGAGCCGCACGGTGCACTGGTGGTGATGCTGCGCGCGATGTGTGGTGTGCGCGAGGGAGATCCGCCTTCGGTGATCTTGTCGGTAGAGCCCCGGCTGCGTGCGCTCGGTCTGGTGGGTGTGGAAATTGCGGCCGTGCTCAGTGCGCTCGGAGTAGCGGGAAGCGCGGCGGTCGGCCCCGGGGCCTTGGCTGCCGCGGTCTCGCGCATGTTCGCCAGCCTCGCCGAGGACCGACTTCACATCTTCGCCTGGGACAACTCCCACGAGATCGACGACGAGTCGGGGGCCGTCTTGGCAAGTGTCGCAGCGCGGCTGGCGACGAGCCGCGTCGTGCTCCTGTTCTCGGGTCGCCCGCGCGACGAGGCGCCGTACGAGGCTGTCCCGGGTTACCTCGAGCTCACCCTCGACGATCTGGAAGAAACCGACGTCGCGCGCCTGGTCGCGCTCAGGCTGGGGGTGGAAGAAGCTCCGCCGGAGCTGGTTGCCTTCGTGCTCGAGCGCGCGGGGGGACACCCCATGTTCGTCGAAGAGCTCCTGCGCGAGGCCCGGGAGTCCGGCGCGATCGAGGTGAAGGATGCCAAGGTCGCGCGCATGGCGCTCGACGGTGTGCTGGCGGTGCCGCGACCGCTCAGGACCCTGGTCATCGATCGTGTGCGGCGTTTGCCCGATCGCGAACGAGATCTGCTCGTGGCGTCTGCCATCTTGGGGGCCCCGGTCGACGTATCGGTGCTAGGCGCCATGCTCGACCTGCCTCTCGGCAAGGTGAGCGCGCTGGCGGACGCGTTGGTGACCAAACAACTCGTGGTGCGCGATGATCCGGTCACGCTCGGATTTGCCACGTCACTCTTGCCCGAGGTCGTGCTGGGTGAGCTCGATCCGGACGCAAAGATGGAGCTGCACCGGAGCGCCGCCAACGCCTACCCCATGGTGTTGGCCGAGCGCACGGAGCAAGAGGCCCATCGCATCGCGCGGCACCTGGCCGAGGCGGGTGAGCGGGACCGCGCTGCGGGTTTCTACGCCACCAGCGCTCAGTATCATCTCGCTGCGCGTCGGCTGGAGCGTGCCGCAGGAGATTTCGCCCGCGCCATCGAGCTGTCCGACTGGCGCGCTCAGTCCGCCGCGGAGCTGTGTGAGTGGGTCGAGGCGCTGGGACACGCGGTGCGCCACGTGCGCGCGGGTGCGAAGCTCCCGGAGCTGGTGCAGCGATTGTGGCTGCACATCCAGTCGGACTCCGCCTTCGACGCCGAGATGGCGGTCCGCATCAGCATCAACCTGGCGCTGATCCTGGGCGCGCTGAGCCGCTACAAAGACGCACTCCGGCTCCTGGCGAGTGCGCTCGCCCAGGCTCAGCCCTACCCGGTGCTCAGCCAGGCCGCGCACATGGCCGAAGGTGAGATCGCGGCGCGCCAGGGTGAGTTCAAGCTCGCGCTCGCGGCGCTCGAGCAGGCCGAGGGATTCGCCCTGGGTGGGGCCCAGGAAGAACACCGGCGTTTGCTCTCGACGGCGCAGGCAGCGGGCGCCGCCGGCGAGCACGACAAGGCGCTCGATGCGCTCGACCGCGCGAGGAGCCTGTTTGGCGAAGGGGAGGAGCCCGTGCTGGCCGTCGAACGCGCCAAGGTGCGCGCGCTGATCCACGGATTTCGTGGGGACTGGGCGCGTTGCGCCGAAGAGAGCGCGGCGGCGGCCGATCAGGCACGAGGGCTCGGCTTGCCTCACGAAGTCGCCATCCACCTGCACAATCAGGGGGATGGTCTCATGCGGATCGAGGACTTCCCGCGCGCGTACGTCGTGCTCACGCGTTCGCTGTCGGTCGCCGAGCGTATTGGTGCCGAGCGGTTGGTGAACCTGAACCAGATGATGCTGGCGTATCTGGACGCGTTGAACGGATCGGAGGCGGCAAAGAAACTTCTGGGCCAGAAGCTCGCGTATGCCGAGGCGCAGAAGTGGACCTGGGACGCTCTCTCCGGTCGAACACTGCTCGGCAAGCTGCTCGCGAAGGCGGGTGACGTCGTCGGTGCCCGCAGGGAGCTGTCGTTGGCCAAGCGTCTGGCCGAGACCACGGCCAATCAGCTGGTGCTCGACGATTGTGAGCGTGCGCTCGCCGAGCTCGGGCTGGTCTCCCGCTGAGGGGCGGCTCAGAATCGCAGCGGCACGTAGTTCGGCGGAATGGTGCCCGAGGCTCGATCTTTTCGCGTCTCGCCCTCGGGGCGGAACAGGAAATACGCCGCGATGCCCAGGCCCACTGCGAGTGCGGCGCCGCCGGTCACGAACATCCAGGTGCCGCCGGAGTCCCGATCTTTTTGCGGAGGCCCCTGCTGGGGGATCAGCTCCAAGGTCACGCGCTCGGTCCTCGCCTGATCGTCTTCGATCACGATCTCGGTTTGTTTGTCGCGCTTGCCCTTGCCCGTCACGGTGAGGGTGTGGGTGCCGCTCGCCAGCTTGCCCTCCCACTGTCCCTTGCCAACGACCTTGCCGTCGATGCGGATCACCTCGTCAATCGCCGCCAGGACGCGCAGGCGGCCCTCATGAACGATCGGCACGAGCTTCACGTCGAGCGTGATCTTGGTTCCGCCCTGCAGGTTGCGGGACTCGGTGAACACGCGGAAGCCCGGCTTCTCCACCTTGAACGAACGGTCGCCCTGGGTGAGCACGACCGGCGCGGTGAGCGGTGACTCTCCGAGCTTGTCCCCGTCCACACTGATCTGCGCTCCGGGTTCGTTCACCGTCAAGGTCACCTCACTGACCAACGCGCGCACCATGTCGACCAGCGATTTGGCCTCCAGGCGGTCCGCGTCGGTCAGTTTGTCTCCGCCCTCTGCCAGGTATCGTTCGACCAACCCGAGCACCCGGTCGTAGCGCCGCTGCTGTTTCTCAGCGGCGGCCATGTTCCAGAGCAGCCGAGGGTCTTTCGAAAGCTCGTGCGCTGTCTCGAACTTGAGCTTCGCTCCAGCGTAGTCGCCGTCGACGTAGAGCAGCTTGCCTTGTTCGTACGCATCCTTGGCTTCGCCAGTCAGGCTGTCGGATAGGGGTGCCACCGCCGCGACAGGTTCCGGCTCGTCGGCCTTCTTGTCGGCCTTCTTGTCGGCCTTCTTGTCGGCCTTCTTCGCTTTTTCCTGCTTGGCGGCGGCGGGCTCCTGCTTCTTTTCCGCGGGCTGCGCCAGGGCATGCGGCGCCGCGATGGCAACACTGAGCAGCAGCGCCAGAGCAGAGCTCCACGGTGCGCGACGGGGTTCGCTTCGGGTGGTCACTTGAGTCCGATGTCCAGGGGGTTCTTGGGTTTGGGCGGCGGCTTGGGCTCGGGCTTCGGCTCGGGCTTGGGCTCGGGTTTCGGCTCGTTTTTGCTCGGGGCCTTGGGCTCGGCTTTGGGTCGAGGCGCCGCAGCCGTGGGAAGCGGAGCCGCAGACGTGCTCGGGGCAACCGTCACGGCCGGCTCCGTCGACGCTACTGCAGACGGTTCCACCGTCGGAGGCAGCGCGGGGTCCACGCTCGGTGCCTCGGTCTTGACCGGAGCGACGCTGGCGGCGGCGGGCTCGGGGCTCGGTGTCGGCGTGCGCGTCAGCCAAATGCCAAGGCCACCGAGCGCCGCTACGCCGACTGCAGCCAGGGCGATCATCGGGATGGGTGACTTCTTCTTCGCGCCGCTGACGCTGGTCTCGGTCCACGCCGCGTTGGTGCGCGCCCCTTCCCCGAAGGCAATCGTGGTTGCCGCCGGCTCGTTCGGCGAGTCGACCAAGCTCTCAGTTTCGACGGAGATCGATAGCTGGCCAGCGCTGCTGGTGAGTCCCGCTCGCGACAGCACCTTCCCGATGCGCTCGACGAGCCGATGAGAGCGGTTGGGCGCGAAGGGCGCGAGCGCATTGCACAGCTCCGCCACATTTTGCGGTCGGTCGACGGGATTTCGCTCGAGGCACTTCATCACGACCGCGGCCAGGGGTTTTGGCACGTCCGGCCGCAGCGCGAGCAGGTCCTGGGGGGAGTCCGAGAGGATGGCCGCGCACAGCTCCGGCAGCGAGTTGGCCGTGAACGGCGTGGTCTTCGAGAGCAGCTCGAACAAGATCACACCGAGGGACCAGATGTCCGTGCGATGGTCGACCGTCTTCGCCGACTTCATCTGCTCTGGCGACATGTAGAGCGGCGACCCCATCGCGGTGGCGGTCTTGGTCAGCGAGAAACTGACGGCGTCCGGCTGGGTCATCTTCGAGATGCCGAAGTCGAGCACCTTGACCATCTCGGAGCCGTCGGGGCGCTGGGACAAGAACAGGTTCGCGGGCTTCAGATCTCGATGAATGATCCCGGTCGCGTGGGCCTCCGCCATGGCGTCACAGGCCTGGATCACGTAGTCGACCGCGTCCTCGATGCTCACGCTGGCGGCGTTCTTCTCCTCCGAGAGGTCGTGCCCCTCGAGGTATTCCATCACCATGTACGGCGAGCCGTTGTCCATGCGCCCGACGTCGATGATGCGTGCGACGTGTTCGCTCTTGATCTTCACCGCGGCGCGCGCCTCACGCACGAACCGCTGGGCGACCTCCTCGTTCTCGACCGCGTCCGGGTGCAAGAACTTCACAGCGACGCGCTCCCCCAGCTCGACGTGGGTGGCTGCGACGACGACACCCATGCCGCCTTCGCCGAGGATGCGCTCGACGGAGTACTTGCCCGCGAGCAGCGTGCCCGGGGTCAGCGTGAGTTTTTCGAGGTCAACGTCGCCCATGTTTGCCTGGCCTCAGCAGCCGAGCCCCGGTGGAGTGCCGCCGTCCGCGTCCGTCATGAAGGTGCAGTATCCCAGCTGACCCCAGAGCGAGGTCAGGTTCGAGTCCGGGTTCGGTGTGCAGATCATGTTGGGATCGCTGCAAGGCACCTGGCAGTCACAGAGCTCGATGCACTGACCGAGGTCACCGATGTCGCTGGTGCTGGGCACGAAGTTCTTCATGCACGCGGCAGCGGCCGGCCCGCTCCCGCTCCAGCCGCAAGACGAGGCCGGGTTGATCACACACCCGCCGCTGCACACGAACGTGCCCGGAAGGCCGCCCAGGCTCGGATCCGGAATCGGGCTGCAGATGCCTTCGCAGAACTGGCCAGCGGTGGCGTCTGGAGGGCCCCCGTCCAAGGGAGGGCCCGCGTCCACGCCGGGCGGTGCGCAGCTCGCCCCGAAGGGAGCGCCGAAGGGAGCGAGCTTCGTGCACAGCCCGCTGGCCGGGTTGCACGACGTGAACGCGCTGCCGCCGATGTCGCAGTCCTGCGTGCCGCTGCAGGTCGGCAGGCAAGCTTGCGCAGGACCACCGCCCGAGAACAGCGTGGCGCAGGCCATGTCCGGGCGGCCACCGCACTTGTTGGGGTCGAAGCCGCCGTCGGCGTTGGCGGCTCCTGGAGCACAGCCCTTCAAGCAGTAGTCGGAGCCGGTGCCCGGTGGCCCGAACGAGAAGCAGATCGAGCCTTTTTCGATCAGGGAGCAGTAGTTCGACGGCAGCGCGCCGCCACACGGGTAAGAGCACATGCCCCGCGCGGGCACCTCACCCATCAACGCGCCCGCGACCGTATCCACACACACCAGTGGCGCGCATTCGCCGTTGGTCGTGCATTGTTTTCCGAGCGCGCTGCTCACCGGCGGCGCGTCGAAGGTCGGTGCGTCGAACGCCGAGTCGATCGGCGCATCGAGCGAGGCGTCCGGCGCGGCGTCGCCTCCGCCCGAATCGGAGCCGCCATCCGGGTTGCCACCGTCGACCGAGGCATCCGGCGACGCATCCGGCGAGGCGTCCGGCGACCCGTCGGTGTTCACGTCCGGGGCGATGGAGCCGTCGAGATCCACGCTGCCTGCGTCGAAGGTGCCCGAGCTGCTGGTCACGCTGGACCACGGACCGCAGGTCGGCAGCCCAGAGGTCTTCGTGGTGCAACTCACGGCGGTCGCCACGGCCACCACCGAGCTGTCGAGCAGCTTCTTGCACACACTCGGCGGCAGCTGGAGCCGACCGTTCTCCACCTTCCAACCCTCGGCGTCGTCCCGCTCGAGCGGGATCAGACAGGTCGTGTCGCTACAGATCCCCGCGCCGCCTCCGGGCGGCAGCACCAGCGCGACGTTGTATTTGTCTTCTTGGCCGGCCGGCGGTGCGGCCAGCGTGCAGTTCCCGTCCGGGGCCTCGGTCTGCGCGCCGTTGAAGCACGACAGGGTGTCGAAGCACTGCCCTTTTGCACCCGCCGCCTTGGCGCCACCGAAGATCTGCGTGGGGTCGTAAGGGGCCAGCGTGGCCGAGTCGACCTTCTGGGGCGCGCAGCTTCCCGCGATGCAGGTCTCGGTGTCCGAGCAGTCTTTGTTGGCAAAGCTCGGGTTGTTCGGGTCCGACTTGTCCTCGGTCACGCCTTCCCAGCACAACCACTGAATGCCGATCGGCAGCATCACCAGGCGGTCGTTGGGGACGGTGGTGGTGACCTCCCGCATGATGGTCGCCTTGCCGCTCTTGGTCCGCGCGACGATGCGGATCTTCACCGGCAGCTTGGGGTCGCTGGGGGGCAGGAGTGCCAACGTCCCCGGTAGCGTGGTCTTGTCCGGCGCCGGCCCCAGGTTGTACTCGTTGAGGAGCTTCGGAACCCCGTTGGTGAGCACCTCGATCCGCATGGACGCGACGTCTTCGGGTACGGACATGTCCGTACGAATCGCGAGCATGAGCCCCTTGGCGGGCTCGACGCTGTCTTCGCTCGAGCAGCCCGCCGTGCCGAGCATCGGAATGCCCAGCGCTGCCCCGATCACCAACCCTGTCCGCAGCCAACCGAATCTGTGCATGGAAGAGACGCCTACGTTATCACGGGAGCCGCCCGGGGGCCGCGCGCTGAGCCAATTCGGCGCAGGGGCTGCCGCGCCGCTGCCAGACTGGTGTAAATAGCTGGCCGCGCATGCCTCGGGCTCGCCTCTACCTCGACACGCCGGACGGGAAGCGGCACTTTCCGCCCGGCAGCTACCTCATCGGTCGCGCCGAGGAGTGTGAGGTGGTCCTGGCTAGCGGTCGCTGCTCGCGCCATCACGCCCGGCTGACGGTGAGCGCGGAGAGTGTGACTCTCGAAGATCTCGCCAGTGCCAACGGCACGTTCGTGAACGGCGCAAAGATTGTCGGCACGACGCTCCTCGCCAATGGCGACTTCGTCGTCGTGGGCGGTGAGATCGGCATCGAGGTGGTGCTCGAGCTCGAACCCGAGGTCGCGACGCCGGCGGCGCCCAATGTGCGCGCGAGTAGTGCGGATCGCGACAGCCGACCGTATCTGCCTCCCACCGCGAAGGTCGCGGCGGACGAGATCCTGGAGCGCGCGGCGGACCATTTGCTCGCCCATGGGCAGCATCAACAGGCTGAGCGCACTCTGGAACGCTGGCTCACGACGGCTCTGGCCGCCGCCAAGAGCGGTGAGTGGCGAGAGGACACGCTGATCGAAATGTCGCTGCGCTGTGCGGCCAAGCTGGCCAAGGCGTTGCGCTCGCGACGCTGGGTGGACTACGCGCTCGAGCTCTCCACCGCGGTGACGCGGCCCCTCTCCCTCGAGCACGCGAATCTCCTGAACGACGCCATCGATGCGGCGGGTGTGTCGCCGGCGCCGCTCGCAAACTACACCAGTATGCTGCGCGGGCTGTCTGCAACACCGGAAATTGCGCGGGCAATGGACGAAGCCGAGGCCTGGCACGGGAGCACGTCGGAAGCCCCGTGAGCTCGCGAAGCGAGCCGGAGAGCCCAGCGGTCTTCGAGCTGACCTTCGCGCTGCGCGCGCGTGAAGCGGAGCGACTGTCCGCGGCGTTGTTCGAGGCGGGCGCTGGCGCGGTCGAGGAACGCGCCGGCCCCGCATTGGTGGTCTATCTGACGGACGCCGCAGAAATCGCACGATATTCTCGGCTCGCCCGCGCGACCGTCCAGGGCCCGCTCGAGATCACCGAGCGTGAGCTCGACCCCAGCTGGCGGACCGAATGGATGCGACATCTCGGTCCGGAGGCCATCACCGAGCGTGTCGTGTTTCAGCCGCTCGGCAACGACGAGAGACTCTTGCGCGGCAAGCGCCGGCTCTGGTTCGAACCGGACCAGGCGTTCGGGGTCGGCAGTCACGCGACCACACGACTGGCCGCGCGCGCGGTGGAACGAATCGCTCGCGCGCGGCGTCCGCGGTCAGTACTCGATGTCGGAACGGGCAGCGGTGTGCTCGCCATGCTCGCAGCGATCTCCGGTGCCCAGCGTGTGCTGGGGATCGACGTCGATCCGATCGCGGTCAAGGCGGCCAGGAGGAACGCGCGGCACAACCACCTGACCTCGCGCTGCTCGTTCTCGGGTCGAACGCTCGCTCAGGTGCGCTCGCGCTTCGAGCTGGTGGCCGCCAACATCGAGACCTGGGTGCTGCTCGAGCTCGCGCCGGACCTCGCGCGCGTCACCGCACCCGGCGGCCGTTTGGTGCTGTCGGGTGTGCTGGCGGAACGCGGTGACGAGATGGCTGCGGCCTTTGCTGAACGAGGTCTCTCGGAGCGGGCGAGGGAAGTCGAGGACGGCTGGATCGGGCTCGAGCTGTGTCCGAGCGCGGCGTTGAGCGACGACGTCGACGGCCCAGCAGCTCGGCATCGAGTCGAGAGCCAGCTTCCGGCGCGCACCCGCCGCTCCAGAAGCTGACCCGCAGCCACCGACACGAGCTGCCCCTGCCGCGCGCCGCGCTCCCACCCCCTCCTGAGCCGGCGGAGCCGGCGATTTGGAGGGGGTCGACCACCCGCAGGGGCAAAGCCCCGAGGATGGGCGGGGGGAGGCAGCATCGAAACAAGCGGCCTGCGAGCTGGCTCGCCGTGCCGCGGCCGGCGTCGCGCCAGTGGGCAAGCCCGGCGAAAATTGCTACGACAGCCCGCCCGAATGACGGACGACCCTGGCAAGCCGGAGGCAGACGGCGCAAAAGACGAAGCAGCCGACGACGCGACCGAGAATGCGGCGGAGGCGTCGCTGCACCAAGACGACACGGCGAGCCAGACCTCGCCGCCATGGGCCCCGGCCACACCAGCCGACGAGGGCGCCGAGCCGGCAGACCCGCCCGCAGCGCAAGCGAGCGAGGGCGACGAGGATCACGACGCGCCGGACGGGTCGCAGGCCGACAGCGCTGGACCCGAGGCTGCGCCCGCCGCTCCGTCCGAGCCCGCCCCGATCACGACCAAGACCGAAGAACCCGGCGAGTCTGCCGCACCGCCCGGCAACAAACCTCACTGGGTTCGTGGCGCGATCATCACGCTGGTAGGAGCCATCGGACCGTTTGCGCTGATGGCGACGCCGCGTCGTTGGCCGTTCAGCGTTCCCGTCGGGTTGGTCGGCGCGCTGATCGCCTTCTTTGGCATCGCGGACATGCTCGGCACGTTCGACGATCCGGACGACAAGGTCAGCGTTCGAGCCGAAGGGGCCAAGCTTCGCCCCGCGGTGCTGGAGTTGATCACCGCGTTTGCGGCGTGGTTCGTCTCGCTGCGGCTGGCCGTTGCAGGAGGACTCCCGTTTCCGATCCTCAGCGCCGCCGTGCTCGTGACGGGCACTTTTCTTTGGCTGGTGACCGCGGGTTTTCGCGCCGCGCAGGCGCTGGGAGCGCTCAGGCTGGACGAGACCGGTCGTGAGCGCCCGCTGCTCAGGCGGCACGGCTTCTGGCTCATCGTCTTGACGACGCTGATCTACCTGCCGCTGCTCGGCAGCTATTCGCTGTCGGACCCCTGGGAGACCCACTACGGCGAGGTCGCCCGCGAGATGTTGGTTCGCGACGACTGGATCTCTCTCTGGTGGGCGCAGGACGGCTGGTTCTGGTCGAAGCCGGTCCTGGATTTCTGGATGCAGGGGCTGTTTTTCTCGGCCCTCGGCGTACGTTACATGCCCGACCAGATGCTCTCGAGCGTGGCGCAGGGGCGCCTCCCTCAGCCCGAGTGGGCCGCGCGCATCGGTGTCTTCCTGTTCACGGTGGCGGCGGTCTATCTCATCTACAAAGGCGTGGCGAAGGCCTGCGGTCGTCGCGCCGGGCTGCTCGGCGGCATCGTGCTCGGGACCATGCCGTATTGGTTCCTCATCGCCCATCAGTCGATGACGGACATGCTGTACGTGGCGCCGCTCACGGCTTCGATGGGGTTGTGCCTGCTGGGTTTCCACACCGGAGCGGAGGAACAAGCGCGGGTCTACGAGATCAAGATCGGCTCGCGCAAGCTGCGGGTCTCTTTGTGGCACCTGGTCTTCGGCGCGGTCGTGCTGCTGGTCCTGCCGCAGGTGCTGTACCTCTTGACGCGCAACGTCACGCTCCACATCGAAGGCTCACGGGGTTTCCGCTGGCACCTCGACCAGTTCTTCTCCGGCTCCGGCGGGGGCAACTGCGGCAACCCCGGCAACGAGCCGTGCAAGAACCAGGTCCCGGTCAACAAACTGTTCCAGCCGTGGCATGGCGCCGCGCTGTGGACTGTCGTCACCGGCATTTTGCTGTGGCTCAACCGCAGCGAGCGGCGGCTGTCGCGGCTCTATTTCCTGGGCGCGTGGGTGTTCGTTGCGCTGGCTGCCATGGGCAAGGGCGCGCCGGGTCTGGTGCTGCCGATCTTCTCCGTGGGGGCGTACATCGCAGCGACCCGGCGCTGGCGCGATCTGCAGCGCGTCGAGGTCTTGAGCCTGCTCTTGCTCATCGCGTGCATCACCCTGCCTTGGTACGTGCAGATGTACATGCGGCACGGCCAACCGTTCACGGATCGGTTGCTGTTCCACGACATGTACAAGCGCGCGTTCGTGCACGTGCACGACACGAACATGGGGGACGACACCAGCTTCCGTTATTACGTCTGGCAGCTCGGTTACGGCCTCTTCCCCTGGACGGGCCTGGCTGCAGCGGGCCTCGGCTGGTGGTTGCGTCGTGACAACGACCAGGACGACTCCAAGGGCGACGCAGGGGCATTCCTGGCTCTGTGGTTCATCAGCGCCTTCGGCATGTTCACCATCACACTGACCAAGTTCCACCACTACGTGTTTCCCGTAGTGCCGCCCACCGCCATGCTGATCGGGCTGATGCTCGACCGTGCGCTGGGCGGTTCACAGCTGCCGCGTGGGCGTGAGCTCGCAATCTATCTGACCGGCATCACGACCAGCGTGACCCTGGCCGTCTACGGGGTGATGCGCTTTTTCCCGGGCGCCATCACTGGGCGCCTGGCCGGAGAGAAGCCGCCCGCGCCCGTGAAGTGGATCGGGTATCTGTGCCTCGGCTTGGCGCTCGTCGTTGGGTATGCGGTCATCCGCCGCCTGAAGGGTCGAACCGTGGCGGAGCCGGAGAGCGCGCGCGGCCAGCCGCCGGGTGAGGTGTTTGCGTTGACCGGCAGCGCCGAGCCCGCGCCGACCGGCACGGCCAGCACGACGCTGGGTGTGGTCGACGCTCGGGTCTACGACCAGCTCATGATCGCGGCGCTCGCCATTGCTTCGGCGATCGTGGTCGTGATCGCCGGTCGAGACATGTTCTACACGCTGCAGGGCGACATCGAGGGGCAGGCGCGCTTGATGCACCTGTTCACCTACAACTACCGGCGTCCCTGGCCGACCTCCCTGGACTTCAAGGCGATCTTGGCGGCCTTCACCTTCGTGGCGGCGGCGCTCAGTCTGCTGATCGCGGTGCCACGCCTGCGTACCCACGCGAGCATCGCATTGGTCGCGGTCAGTGTGCTGTGGGCGGCGTGGGGTGTGAACGTCTACCTGTACAAGGCGGCGCCGCACTGGGGTCAGCGTGAGACCATGCTCGCGTACTACGCGGACCGGAAGAACCCCGACGAGGTGATGATCTCGTACCAGATGAACTGGAAGGGCGAGAACTTCTACACGGGCAACAAAACGCCCGCTTTCGTCGCCACCGGACAGAAGTTCAAGGACTTCATCGAAGAGCAGAAGAAGAAGGGCATCACCACGCTCTATTTCACGACGGAGCATGGCCGCGCCCAATCGCTGAAGGGCGAGATTGGTGCGCACAAGACCTTCGAGGGCATCACCACGGAAGCGCTCAACAACAAGTTCTTCACCGTGCGCGTGACGTTCTGAGCCGACGCGCCGACGGCGCTCCACCTACCCCGCGGCAGCGGCCGCCGGCCCCGCGCCCTGCCCGCGCTCACTTCTTCTTCAGCGCGCGACCGATGGTATTGCGGCCCACACCGAGGCGCTTGGCGGCCTCGGTCTTGTTGCCCCCGCAGGCGTCGACTGTCGCCTGAATGTAGATGCGCATCGCGTCGTCGAGCGTCATCCCTTCCGGCACGCGCACGCCGGGGACAGGTTTGCCGCTGCTCGGTGAGGTTTCGGCGAGCTCGTTGCCGCGCCGCGACTGTGGCCAGTGTTCGTCCGCGATGCGGCCATCGGGTGAGAGCACGACCGCGCTCTCGACCCAGTGCTCCAGCTCGCGCACGTTGCCCGCCCAGCGGTGGTTGCGCAGCACCGCCAGTGCATCGGGCTCCAGCACGGGGATCGGGCGGCGATAACGGGTCGCGTACATCTCGGCGAAGTGTCGCGCCAGGATCTCGATCTCGTCGGCGCCGCGCTCGCGCAGCGGCGGCACGTCGATCACCACCACCCGCATGCGGAAGTAGAGGTCCTCGCGGAACTTTCCCTCTGCTACCAGCTTCTCCAGGTCGCGATGAGTGGCACACACCACCCGCACGTCGGCCCGCAACGTCTCGCGCCCGCCCACCCGTTCGTAGCTCCGCTCCTGCAGAAAACGCAGGAGTTTTCCCTGAATTTCCGGCGGCAGCTCACCAATTTCGTCCAGGAAGAGCGTGCCCTCGTGGGCCAGCTCGACCTTGCCTCGCACGCGCCGCTCGGCTCCGGTGAAAGCGCCGCGCTCGTGGCCGAAGAGCTCACTCTCGACCAGCTGCGCCGGCAACGTCGTGCAGTCGACGGTGACGAACGGGCCGCCCTGTCGCGGTGAGTTGACGTGAATCGCTCGCGCGAAGAGCCCCTTGCCGGTGCCGGTCTCTCCGCGCACGAGCACCGTGGCGTCCGTCTGTGCGGCCAGCCCCACGCGTTCGTACACACGACGCATCGCGGGGCTGCGGCCGACGATGCGATTGAACGGTCCGCGCAGCATCAAGCCCGGCCCCGACTCGTCGGGCGCGCGCAGCGTGGTCAGAGCCAGGGCCCGCGCGAGCTGCTGGCCGAGCGCCTCCAGGTAACGCTCGTCCTCCGAGTCGAATGGCCCGTCCTGCCGATTCAAGAGCTGAACCACCCCTCGCACCGGGGCTCGCCCGTGTTCGCGGATCGCGGCCACCAACATGCTCTGGGTGTGGTAACCGGTCGCCCGATCGGCGCTGGGATCGAAGCGCTCGTCCTTCGCGGCGTCGTCCACCCGCACGGTCTCGCCCGTGCGCGCGACGTGGCCGGCGAGACCCTTGCCCATGGGCTGGCGCAGCTCGGGCACCTCGGGCAACACGGCCACCCGGGTCACCAGATCGCCGCGCTCGGCGTCGACGAGCCAGATGCTCGCGCGGTCCGCCCGCAGCGACTCCGCCATGCGCTCGCAAGCCGTCGAGAGCAAGGTGTCGAGATCGACCTCGCGTCCGAGCAGCGAGGACAGATCGATGAGCAGCGAGAGGCGGGACATGGAGAGCGGAGTGGGAGCCAGCATAACCGAGGCCTGGCGCCCGCTCGCGCTCGCTGCGCAGGTTGGCGGGTTCATGCGGCGGCCGCGCGGGCCGGCAGCACGATCTGCATGCCTTCCCGGGCGGCGACGGCTCCCGGGAACAGGTCACGAGCCTTGCTCTCGAGCTCGAGCACGGCGGCGTCCGTGCGCCGCGGGTCGTGGTGGAAGAGCACGTACTGACCGACACCGGCGGCGTGCGCGAGCTTTGCGCCGTCCTCGTAGGTCGAGTGTCCCCAACCCACCTTGGAAGGACCGACCTCGCCGCGATACTCCGCCGGGGTGTACTGCGAGTCGTAGATCAGCACGTCGGCGCCGTCGGCCAGCGCACGCAGCGCGGGATCCACACACGAGTAGTGCTCGGTGTCCGTCGCATAAACGACGCTGCGGCCACCGTAGTCCAGGCGGTAGGCGAGGGAGCCGCCCGGGTGGTTGCCCTTGGCAACACGAATGCGTGCACCCGCGAGCTCCAGCTGATCGCCCGCCATCACCTCTCGCGTGTCGAGCTGACACGGCAGCTCCTCGAGCCGCACCGGGAACACGGGCGTCGACATCTGGTGTTCGAGCACGTCGATGTTGCTCAGGCGGTCCGCCTGGGGTCCCACCACCGTGAGCTTGGTGGTCGGCAGGTAGATTGGCGTGAAGAACGGCAGGCCCTGGATGTGGTCCCAGTGGTGATGCGACAAGAGCAACGTCGCCTCGACCGGCCCTTCTTTCATCAGGGCGTCACCCAGCGCGCGGATGCCGGTGCCCGAGTCGAAGAGGAAGCGGGAGGTGCCACACACGACCTCCACTGAGCTGGTGTTGCCGCCGACTGTCGCCGTCTCCGGTCCCGGCGCCGCGATGCTGCCTCGTACACCCCAGAATCGAATTGCGAACGTCATGGTCTTTTCTCCTTGGCGCCTCCCCAATGCGAGACCTGTGCCGTCGTCAGCATTGGGCAAATACCGGGAGAAAACCCCATCTGTTGCGAGCGTGCACCCGCCTGGCGCGCCAGCCTGGAGCGGTCGGGCTCAGGCTGGTGCTCTCACGCGACGCGCGAACGCCGCTCCGATTCGGGCCGCTATCAG
Source organism: Myxococcales bacterium (assembly GCA_016706225.1). Lineage (NCBI taxonomy): Bacteria > Pseudomonadati > Myxococcota > Myxococcia > Myxococcales > Myxococcales bacterium. The sequence goes on along the minus strand of JADJKB010000022.1, from coordinate 794,860 downwards.
GCCTGACCCTGCAAGAACGCCACTGCCAACAGATGTGCAGCGGTGTCGACCTCACTGGCGTTCGATGCGCTCACCGTTTGAGCCGAGCCGCTCTTCGACACGCTGAGTGAGCTGGCCGCTCGCCGTTTGAGCAGTCGATCATCGTAGCGCGCTCCCGGCATGCGCTCGCGGAGCACCGCGAGCAGGGTCGTGAAGCTCTCCGTGGTGCTCTTGCCCATCCGGGCGCCGAGGCCGGTGTAGTGAAGGCGGGTCTCTCGCAAGAATGCGTGCCCCGTGCCGCTCTTGCAGAGCACGTACAGCACCCGCTCCGTCTCCAGGCTCGCGCTGCGCTCGGTGACCGTCGTGGTCTTCGAGCGAATCAGCCCACCGGACAGGAGCGCCCGACCGACGGCCATCTTCTTCTCGCTGCGCTCGGTGGTGCTCTCTTCTTCCCTGGCGTGGGTCGCAACGAGCAGCGCCAGCACGTCGCTGTAAACGAGCGTCGATTTGCCCACGCCCGGCGTCTCGAAGGAAAGCGCATCGCCACCGAGCTCGAACGTCTTCGGTTGCAGCATGTCGGCCGAGGCCCCGACGCTCGCCGCGTCACAGGCGACGGCGCCATGCTCGCGGCTGCGCAGCGAGGCCAAGAGCCGTCGGGCGCTGTCCGCGTCCGAGGTCGCGAGCAACACCACCGGCAAGGGGGCCGAGAGGGCGAGTCGCAGCTCGTAGGGTGCCTTGCCGAGCAGGGGCCCGAGCGCCGCGAGCTCGGCCTCGAGCAACGCCGGCTCTGGCGGGCTCGGGGGCCTGGCCGCGGAGCCCCAGCGCGTGAGCGCTACCAAGAACATCTGCCTCGATGCTCGCGCCCCCGCGCGTCGGTGACAAGGAGGGAACGCGCCAGCAACTGGCGCGCGGCGCGCTTCACCACAGCGCGTCGTGATTCTCGACCACGCCGAACACGCCGTCGACCTCTGCCGAAGCGAGACCCGCGGGAGTCACGGTTCCGTGAAAGGTGCCGTACGCCTGCACGAAGTTGCTGCGCAAGATCCCGAGCTCCAGGCGTTGACGCCGAGCACCCAGTGGGCGGAACTCGAGCTCGACCTCGGCGGTTGAGCTCCTGCGCCCCCCCCCCCCCCCGCCCCCCCCCCCCCCCCCCCGCCCCCCCCCCCCCCCCGCCCCCCCCCCGCCCGCCCCCCCCCCGCCGCCCCGCCCCCCCCCCCCCCCCCCCGGGCGCGCGCCCCCCCGCCCCGCCCCCCCCCCCCCGTGTGGCCCCTCCCGCAACCCCCGCGCCCCCTCCCCCCCCCCCCCCCTTTTCTTCCCCCGTCCCCCTCCCCCTCCCCCTCCCCCCCCCCCCCCCCCCCCCCCCCCCCCCCCCCCTGCCCAGCCGTCGCTCCGGCGAAGCTGAGGTGGCGCTGACTTTTCCAGTAGCGGGATCATCGGTGGTGCCGGAGATGTGCCCGTGCGAAGCTAGCAGAGCGCATGTCGGCCCGCTCGCTCTCGCTCTCGACCTTCGCGGTCCTCATGGCGACGGCCTTCGGGGCGTCGAGCGGTGACACCACACCAGGCTTTCGGAGCTTGGAGGTCGGCGGCAAGCAGCCGGCCTGGTACCACCCGCCCGTGCCACCTGCTGCGCAGCGGCCGTTGACCGTGTTCTTGCACGGCATGTGTGCACTGCCCGAGTGGGAGTGCCCAGTGTTCGAAGGAGCCACCGGCTCGTCGTGGCTCTTGTGCCCGCCGGGCCCGACGGCGTGCGCGGGCGGTGGGGCGATGTGGGTCGGCCCCACCGAGAAGTTGGGCGCGCGCGTTGGGAAGAGCATCGAACTGCTCGAGCGGCGTGAGCCGGGGACCATGGATCTTGGAAGGCGGACGCTGGTTGGATACTCCCTCGGCGCGCCGGCGGCGCTGCGTCTCGCCCTCTCGCAGCCCGGGCGTTGGCGGCGTCTGATGATCGTCAACGCGAGCACCGACCCGAGCCTCGCGCACCTGAAAAAAGCGGGGGTAGAGCGGCTGGCGCTGGTGGCCGGTGAGCTCGACGGCACCTCACAAAAGCTCCGCCGGACAGCGAAGCGGCTTGCCGGCGCCGGCTTCGACGCGCGCTACTTCAGCATGGGCAAGGTCGGTCACTACTTCGACGCCAAGAGCGCCGAGCGCTTGCAGGAAGCATTGACGTGGATCGGCGCCGACTGGCCGAGCGCCGGCTGAGCCGCGAACGATGGCGCTCTCTGCAACCATCTACCGCTGGCAGGTCAACGTCTCGGACGTCGACCGGGGGGTGTACACGACCCTCGATCTACGGCTCGCGCGGCACCCGTCCGAAAACATGCGGTACTTGATCACCCGCACGCTCGCCTACTGCCTCTCTTACGAAGAAGGCATTCAGTTCAGCAAGGGTGGGATCTCGTCGACGGATGAGCCGCCCATCTCCGTGTACGACCCGACGGGGCTCTTGCTCGCGTGGATCGACATCGGCTCCCCGGCGGCGGAGCGGCTGCACAAAGCGAGCAAAGCGGCGCCGAAGGTCCTGCTCTACACGACCTCGGACCTGGCGTTGCTCCGGAAGGACGCGGCCGGCATCCACAAGGTTGCCGCCATCGAAGTGTTCTTCATCGATCCCCGGCTGGTCGACGCCCTCGAAGCGAAGCTCGACCGCAACTCGAGCTTCGAGCTGACGCACACCGACGGCCACCTGTACGTGACGGTCGCGGGGGCGACCCTCGACGGCAGCGTCGAGCGCCAGAGCCTGGTGGAACCCAGCTGATGGCGAGTCGGCAGGAAAAATCAGCGCCGGCGTCGAGGGATTCGGTTACGCTCACCGGCGCGTGATCCCGAACGGCTCAATCCGAGGCAGCGTGGTGCTCTCGCGCCTCGCCCTGGTGCGACGCACGAAGGGCGACGAGGCGGTGAAGCGCGTGATCGGCGCCTTGCCCGAGGCCGATCAGAAGTTGTTCGGGGGCAGCGTCCAGTCGGGTGGCTGGTATCCGTTCGATGCCGGGGAGCGCATGGACGCGGCGATCGCCGCCGAGCTGGGCGGCGGTGACGAGCTGTTCAAACAGTTCGGCGCCCGCTCGGCGGAGTTCAACCTGGGTGACACCCAGAAGCTATTTGTCGAGGGCCAGGATCCGCACGGGCTCTTGCGCAGTGCTTCGGCAATCTACCGTCTGTACTACGACACGGGGTCGCGCACGTACCACGCACAGGGCGCGAAGAAGGCCATCCTGCGCACGCTGCAGAGCAAGACCTACTCGACCTACGACTGTCTCACCGTGATCGGCTGGCACGAGAAGGCCATCGAGATGTGCGGGGGGCGCTCACCGCGCGTCACCCACAGCAAATGCCGGGCCCGGGGCGACGACTTTTGCGAGTACATCTGCGAGTGGGGTTGAGCGTCTGCGCAATCCCTGCGCAGGCCAGTGATCGCTGACGATCGTCGGTTGCGGGGCGGGGTCGGTCGCGCTACCAAAGCGCCAACCGAAGGAGGCCTCCTCGTGTCCAAACATGTCGTTCTCGCCACCGAGAAACCGTTCGCAGCCGCAGCACGCGACCAGATCCTCGCGATCTTGAAGCAGGCCAAATACGAGGCGGTCGCCCTGGAAAAATACTCCGGGAAGGCGCCGTTGGTCGAAGCCGCGAAGAACGCGGACGCGCTGATCATCCGCAGTGACATCGTGGACAAAGAGGTGCTGGCGGGGGCCAGCAAGCTCGCGCTCGTGGTGCGCGCAGGTGCCGGCTACGACAACGTCGACATCAAGACCGCGAAGGAGCGCGGCGTCGCCGTCATGAACACGCCGGGCCAGAACGCCAACGCCGTCGCCGAGCTGGTGGCGGGCATGATGGTGATGGTCGCGCGCAACCTGTACGACGGCACCACGGGCACCGAGCTCAAGGGCAAGACCCTCGGGCTGCATGCCTTCGGCGCGGTGGGACGTGCGGTGGCGGGTATCGCCAAGGGTTTCGGGATGACGGTGTCGGCGTTCGATCCGTTCGTTGGTCCCGAGGCAATGACCGCGCTGGGGGTCGAACCGGCGGCATCGGTGGAGGCGCTGTACGAGCGCTGCCAGTACGTGTCGCTGCACATCCCTGCCACGACCGAGACCAAGGGCTCAATCGGCAAGGCCCGATTGCTCGCCATGCCGAAGGGCGCAACGCTGATCAACACCGCCCGCAAGGAAGTGATCAACGAGCCGGAGCTGCTGGCGGTCTTCGAAGAGCGCCCCGACTTCCGCTACGTGAGTGACATCGCGCCGGCGGCGGAGACCCTGGCGACGCTCAAAGAGAAGTACGCGGCGCGTCACTACGTCACGCCCGTCAAGCTCGGGGCGCAGACCGGCGAGGCCAACGTGAACGCGGGCCTGGCGGCCGCGCGGCAGATCGTCGCGTTCTTCGAGAACGGCGAGCGTCGCTTCGTGGTCAATCCGTAGCCCGGTCTACGGCAGGCCGAGCACCCAGGCCCACGCGGGCACCGTCACGAGCGAGAGCGGAACCCCGACGCCGACCATCAGGGTGGCGAGCCGGGGTTCCAGCTCCGATTCCATGGCCAAGATGGCGCCGGTGATCATCGGCGCCATCGCGGCCTCCGTGATCGCAACGTCCGCGACGAGCCCCGACATGCCCAGAACACGCCTGAAGACGAGCATCACGATCAGCGGTGCAACGAACAAACGCACCACGAGCCCAAGCCCGAGCGGACGCGCGTGTTTGCGAAGCCCGCGCATGTCGACACGGAGTTGCCAACCGACCGCCAGGAGCGCGAGCGGGACCACCAGCTGCGCGAGTTTTTCGAGCAGGGCGGTCAGGAACGGTGGGAAGGTCGTGCCGCGCAGGGCAACGGCGAGCACGAAGGCCACGAACGGCGGAAAGGCGATCAGGCGGCGGAGCAGCGCTGTGACGCTCGGGCGCGCTTCTCCTCTTCCCCAACCTGCGGTCACGATGCCAGCGGTCGCGAGCACCAGGAACTGCCCCTGATCGACCAGGATGGCCCGCGCCAGTCCCGCCGGTCCATACAGCGCCTCGATCAGCGGAAAGCCGACGAACGAAGTGTTGGCGAGACCCGCCGTGAGCAGCAGACACGCGGTCACCTTGCGCGACCAACCGAGTACACGCCCGGCCAAGCCGAGCAACAGCCACGCGACCGCGAAGATCAACACGGGTGTCGCGAGCGCGGCGCCCAGCTCCGTCAGACCGCCTGGGCCGAGGGAGAGCTTCTGCAGCGTGACCAGCGTGAGCGCCGGCAGTGCGAGATCGATCACCACGCGCGTCAGCACCTCGGGTGTGCTGGCCGGAAGGCGCCCGCTCATTCTCGCGAGCGCGCCTGCCACCAGGCACACGAGGACCAGGAGCAGGTTGGCCACGCCGTTTCGATGCCTCAGAAGCGGACGTTGAGCGTCGCGGCGGTCGAGCGCGGACCGACCCGGGCCGAGGCGCTCACGCCGCTTTGTTTGTCGAGCACCAGGTAGACGCCGATGCCGCTGGCCAACGCTCCGGCGGCGAGGCCGATGAAACCGAGGGTCTGCTCGCGCTTTGCGCTGTCGATTTCACCCTTGGCTTCGGCGCTGTTCCAGTGAGTCTCGCCGGCCTTCAGATCGTGCACCGTGTCGTTGCGATTCTTCGCCGACACGAGCAGCACCCCGCCGACGATCATCAACACACCGCCGGCCGCGAGGGTCACGTAACCCGCGGTCGGAGAGCTCTGTGTGTCCCGCTTGGGCGGCCTCGCCGGCGGCGGTTCTTCGGGGGGAGCTTCGCGGGGCGTTGGCCGCGCCGCCGAAACCTCGGCGCGCAGCGTTGCGATGTGCGCGAGCATTGCTTCGCGATCCGGCGCCGTGTCCCCCGCGAGTGCGAGATATCGCTCGAAGGACTCCGCGGCAGCTCGTTTGTTACCCAGCCGCTCGGAGATCAGACCGACGCGCAATGACACCGCCGGTTTGTCGGCGATGCGCTGCACACACGACAAGATCTCCAGCGCAGCGCGCGGATCCGCCGGCTCACGTCGCAGCGCCTCCTCGAACAGAGCCCTGCCTTTTTCTTCCATCTCGTCCGGGTTGCCGGTGTGGCTCGGACAAGCGGGAACCTCGGCCCGAACCGTCGCCGACAACAAGGCGACGAGCGCGAAGGACTCGGTCACGTGGAGCGCCCGTCTCAGCGCTTGAGACACCCCGGGTAGTCGAAGCTGTCGGGTGTACAGGGTTTGGTCCCTTTGTTGGTCCCCGTCACTTTACCGGGGGACGGCTTGGGCTTACCAGCTTGCGGCGACGGCTTGGACTTCGCGGGCTTCGGCGCTGCGGAGGCGGTAGCCCCCGGGGCTGAAAAGTCCGCCGAAGCGGCCGAGGTCGGCGCTTCGGGGGCGAGCGCGGAAACCTGAGTCGGCTCTTCGGTCGCGCTGACCGGGAGCGCCGGCTCCGTGGCGCCGATGGCCTGGGACGGCTCGGGTTCGTCCCGAGACTGGGGCTCCCTCGACGTTGCCAGCACGGATGCGATGACGAGCACGAGGGCGGCCACGCTGCCCACGATCACACCGCCGACGACCGCGGAGGAGTGGCGACTCGTCGAGGTGACCGGTGGCGGTGCGTGCGAGACCCGTGCGCCGGCATCGACACTCGCGTCGTCGCTCGAGTGCGCCCGAGCGGCATGAACCCCACGACCGCTGGCCAGCGCCGGGATCCCCGGTGCGTCCGAAGGAGGCGGCGGATAACCCGATACGGCGACACGGCGTGTGCGCGGTCGATCGTCGGGCTCGGGTCTCGACTCGCGGGGCGCGCGCAACTTCGGGCGCTTGAACAGGGTGAACGTCCGCGTCTCGAAGCGCGGGCGCTTTGGTGCATCGGCATCCCCCGGCACGGTGCTCGCGTCGTCCTCCAGCATCGAGGCCAGCTTCTTGCGGGTCGTGCCCGCGTGCCGAGTCGCGTAGTCCGACAGCTCCTGCCGAAGCGTGCTCGTGTCCTTGCCCCGAGCCGCGAGCCAAGCGTCGAGCGCGGCGGCGACCGCGGCCCCGTCCGGGAGGCGCGCCCCAGGGTCCTTCACCAGCAAGTGATCCACGATCGCCGCGAGCTCCGGATCCACGTCCTCTTTCAGCGACGCGAGCGGCGGAGTGTTGGCGTAAGCCACCAGCTTCAACAGCTCCAGATCCCCCTTGGCCGCAAACGGCAATTTCCCCGTGATCAGCTCGAACATGACGATGCCGAGCGAGTAGAGATCGGCGCGTCCGTCCACGGGTTTGCGCGCCGCGTACTCCGGCGACATGTAGCCGATCTTGCCCTTGATGATCCCGGTGCGGGTGTGGGAGCTCTTTCCGGTCGCCTTGGCGATGCCGAAATCGGTGAGCTTCACGCTGCCGTCGAAGCCGACCAGGATGTTGCTGGGTGTGACGTCGCGGTGGACGATGTCGAGGGGGCGGCCGTCTTCGCCCGCGAGGATGTGCGCGGCGTGCAGGCCCTCGGCGGCTCGCGCGGCGGCGTACGCAACGAGCTCGACGGGGATTGGCTCATCGGCGCGGCGACCGGTCAGCGCGATGCGAGCGAGCGCCACACCGTCCACGTATTCCATCACCAGGTACGGGCCGTCGTTGTCCTCGCCAAAACCCACCAGGCCCACGACGTTCGGGTGGCTGAGTGCGCCGGTCAGCCAGATCTCGTCGCGAAACATCCGGACGAACTCGGTGTCGCGCGAGTACTCCGGGTGCATGCGCTTGACCGCGACGAAGCGCTCGCCGTCCCGATCGGCGAGGCGCGCCAGCTCGACGGCCCCCATGCCACCGCTGGCGATCTCACCGAGGACGGTGAGATCCATCACGGGGCCCGTCTCGGACATGACCGAGTTATTATCCCAGATTTCTCCGGGACGTGCCGTCGAGCGGAATCAGCGCCCTTCGCCCATGCCGTGTTTGCGCATGAGCTTCTGCATCATCTGTCGCGAAACCTCGGACAGCGCGGCGGCCCGGGTCACGTTGCCGCCCGAGCGCTGCAGCACGAATTCCAGGTACGCGAGCTCGAAGTCGTCCCCCGCCTCACGCCGAGCCACACGCAGCGGAACGACCGAGCCGTCGACGAACCAGCTTCGCGCCGGCACTCCGCCCGCCGGCCCCGGTGCGCTCTGCATCTGATCATGGTGAAGCGGGCGGTCCGGCGTCACGGTCAGCCGCTGCACGGCGTTGCGCAGCTCGCGCACGTTGCCGGGCCAGCGATGCGCCTTGAACATCTCCCATACGTGAGCCGGCACGTCCGCGAGCCGACGCGGGGGGCTCTCCAGGCTCAGGAACCACTCGACCAGGAGCTCGAGATCTTCCATGCGGTCGCGCAGCGGGGGCACCGCTGCGTGGGTGGTTGCCAGGCGGAAGTACAGATCCTGACGGAAGCGGTTCTGCTGGATCTCGGAGCGCAGGTTGCGGTTCGTGGCGGCGATGATGCGCACGTCCACGCCGATGGTCGAGCGGCCGCCGACGCGCCGGATCTCGCGCTTCTCCAGCGCCCGCAGCAACTTCGGCTGGAGCTCCAGCGGCAGCTCCCCGATCTCGTCGATGAACAGCGTGCCACCGTTGGCTTGTTCGAACACACCCAGGTGCGTCGCATGGGCGCCGGTGAACGCCCCGCGTTCGTGTCCGAACAGCTCGCTCTCCACCATGGTCGGGGCGACGGCGCCGCAGTCGAACACCACGAACGGCCCGCTCGAGCGCGCGCTCTCCGCGTGCACGCTCTCCGCGATCAGATCTTTGCCCGTGCCGGTCTCACCCTCGATCAGCAGCGAGACCTCGCTCGGTGCGATGCGCTCGAGATCCGCGAACAGCTCGCGCATGCTGGGCGCGCGGCCGAGCACGTCGCCGAAGCGGTCCGTCTGGACTTGTTCACGGTCGACGGTCTCGCCCAGCCACTGCACGGCGATCCAGGTCTCGCCGAGGGCGATCTGAAAGTCGCCCGTCACGAACCCGTCTTTCAGGCGCACGCCACCCAGCACGATGCCGTTCGTGCTCTCGACGTCGCGCACGCGCATTCCGAGTGGTGTCGGCTGCATCTCCGCGTGGCGGCGCGAGACGGTGTCGTCGGTCAGCACCAGATCGTTTTCGGCGGCGGTGCCGATGCGGATCTGCGTGCCGGCGCTCTCGAAGTAGAGGCCCTTGTTTGGGCCCCGCGTCACGGTCGCCCGCACCTTTGCGTATCGAACGACCGTCGGCAGTGGCCGGGCGCGAGTGGGGCCTTCGCTCATCGAGCGGGATATATCTCACAGCGCGAAAAGAGTGCCTAGCTCAGCCTGAAATCAGGGGCCGGGTTCACGCGTCTGGGCGCAGGAATTGGGCGCACCAATGAACCGGGCGCGCTGGGCGGCGGAGGGGGCTGCGAGGTGGCCGCGTTGTTCGGCGAGGGGCGGCGCGCGGCCGCGCATGCGCGGCGATGAGAGTGCGCGGGTGCAGGGGGCAAGGGGCAGGGGGAAGGCGATGTGGGGTGGGGGTTGGGCGGGGGGGCTCTCGCCGCGGTCGCGCGAGCCTGGACACGGTCTGCGCGCGGCGGGGGATCGTGGTCGCTCCTTGGAGCAGAGAGAGATGAGAATGTTGCGGATCCATTCGGAGGTGCTGGAGGTCGTTCGTCAGCTGCGGGGCGTCATGGCCGTCATCGATCGCAAGGACCGGGCGCGGGTGCAGGGGGCAGAGGGCAGAGGGAACGCGATGTGGGGTGGGGGTTGGGCGGGGGGCCTCTCGCCGCGGTCGCGCTCGCTTCGCTCGCGCGAGCCTGGACCCGGTCTGCGCGCGGCGGGGGATCGCGGTCGCTCCTTGGAGCAGAGAGAGAGATGAGAATGTTGCGGATCCATTCGGAGGTGCTGGGGGTCGTTCGTCAGCTGCGGGGTGTCATGGCCGTCATCGATCGCAAGGACCGGGCGCGGGCGGCAGCTGCGGCGCTGCTCCGCCAGCGTTGGTTTGAACTTGGCCGAGGGCATGTACTCGAGGGGGCGCAATCGCGCCGCGAAGTACCACGTCGCACTCGGGTCAGCGCGGGAGATGCTCGCGTGCCTAGAGCTCGCCGATGCATTCGGCTACGTCGCACCGCTCGACGACGAGATGCGCGGGACGTTCAATCGCATCATTGGGTCGCTCGTGCGGTTGGTGGAGCGGGCGGGGTGAGGGCTGGGTGCGCTGGCGCGCAGCTTGCTCGATTCTCTGAGGCTTGGTGCGGTTCACCTCCAAGAAGAAGCGGCAACGAGCGCTGATGGAAGTCTCTTCGGAGCTCCGTCGGCGACGACACGAGGACGCGCGCGTCACGCACGGCTGGCTCTCGGCCGTGCGTCGCGGACACTTCGAGTACTTCGCAGTGCCCACGAACGAGCGCGTCCTCAAACGCTTCCGTCGTCACGTCGGCAATGCCTGGATGCGCCAGCTTCAGCGGCGCAGTGAGAAGGGTCGGCGCTGGTCGGTCGAGAAGAGTCGCCACTTCGAGCGCAAGATCGCGCTTCCGGAAGTCGAGATCCGTCATCCCTGGCCCGAGGTGCGCTTTGCGACCCGTTGACCCAAGGTGGGAGCCCGGTGCGGGAAATCCGCTCGCCGGGTTCTGTGCGGGAGGCGGACCGAAAGGGCCGTCGCTACCGCGACCAGCTTTGACCGTGCCGGAAGTGGAACCCGAGGACGACACCGCGCAACAGGATCGAGATCTCGAGCAGACGCCCGCACCGCAGATTCCGCCCGCGAGGGCGAAACCGCTCGCGCGCCGGCTCTCCGCAGCGGGCGACGTGTCAGCGCTGGTTCCCGCGCGCATGGTCAACGAGGTGCGTTCGGTCTGGCTGAGCTCCGAGCGCCTGGGTCTCACCGCCAAGATCGACGTGGTCGACGTCGACGAGTCCGGGACGGTGGTGATCCCGGTGGAGTACAAACGAGGCAAACAGCCAGAAGTTCCCGAGCTTGCGCCTCGCAGCCTAGCTACAAGTCACCGCGCTAGGGCATTCCGGCGTCGACTTGCATGTTCCTCCCGTCTGCGCGCTGCAGGCGAAGGCACATGCCTTCTCCGCGTCGTGGAAGCAGACCTGCAGAGGCGGGACCCGGTGTGGGCAGGCATTGCAGGAGAGCGAGTCTGCGAAGTAGCCCCCGCTGCACAGCGCGCCGCATCCTTCGATGCATGCATTTGGGTCGCCGGTTTCGCAGACACAATCGGATAGATCGTCGGCGCAACCGCCGCAGTTTGGCCCGACTGTGCAGTCCGGCGGTGCCCCGGGCCCACCGGTGCAGATGCACGCGGCGAAGACACCTTCCGACTTGCAGAATTGCACCCCCGCGTAGCCGGGACAGGGACATGCGGTGGTACTCCCGGGGGAGCAGGGGCCACCACCCGAGCTTCCGCCTTGTCCACCGGCACCGGACGTAGAGCCCGCGCCACCTTCGCCACCGCCGTCACCCCGTGTGGAGCCCCCACAGGCGGGCGTGGCGCAAGAAAGCGCCACACCCGTTGCAGCCACCACCAACAACCTCAAGGCAACACCACCCGTGACCTACTGCTCGTCGGTTCCAGCACCGCCCGCGCTGAATCCGGGTGCAACGCCAGTTGGGTCCGGACCGTCGACCTTCGGGCTCACCACCATTGCAGCCTGCCCGATGAGCTTCTGTCGCGGTGCTTCCGCAAGTGTGGCGAGGTCAATTGAGCCGTTCCCCGCTTTGCCGCTTGGTCCGGCGGCGCGTTGGCGCGGCGGCGGACCGTCGCGGATCGTCGCGGGAGCCTCCGCTTGAATGGGTGTGAAGTCGCGGTTGGTACACACCACCAACCCCACGACGCCCGAGCACGCTAGAAGGAAAAGGGATTTCGAGCTTCGCATCACAAATCCCACTGATTATAGAAATAGCAACGGCCCTTCGCATTGATGGAGCTGCCGGACCCGCCCTGCCATGAGCGTGCGTACCAGAGGAATCGCCCGCCGCCTGCGTCCACTGGGTAGATCCGCACTTTCTCTCCGCCGCCTGCGAACTTCCCGTGGATGTGGGTGAAGTAGCAGATTGCATCGTCGGTATACACGCCCAGGTTGAGCGTGACGTTGCCCGAGACACTGAACGGCACCCCCGTGAAGTGGCACGCCTTTCCTCCCGACGGCGTGCCCACGAACAACGAATTCGCTTGCGCGCGGATGCCGTAGTTGGAATCGACCTCTTGGCAGTCATTCGAGCTGAGGATCGAGGAACCGAACGGATTCGAGGACTGGGCGACATCGACCGACTCGCCACCACCAGCCGTTCTGCCCGGTCCGGGCATGCCGGGCCATGCCTGTTCGATTGTCGCCGCATCGCCCCACCAGGCGTTGCTCTGGTCATGATCGCAGCTGCCGCCGCTCGCGCCAGCCCACGTGCTGATGTTCTCCGTCGAAACCCAGACGACGTCGTTGGCTCCGTCGCCGGTGAAGCACGACCGGGGCGCGCACGCAGCTTCGCCGTACTCCTGAGTCGCGCGGGTGGTCAACCACCACCAACCATCATTGCGCATCTCCACGTTGATCCCAACGTCGTAGCCCTTTTCGCCATCGAAACGACCCGCCGCCTGCGTCAACCAACAGACCCAAGTGCTGATCGGTCGCATGGCAATGGCACCGCCGTTCTGTGCGGTGGCCCAAGCGAGGTTCGAGTGAGGACACTGTCCGAGCGCGCCGGACGCCGTTGCGGTCGCCTCGTCGTCAGGATCTGAACCGGAGCACGAGGCCATCAACGGGACCGCGAGGAAGGTCGCGCTAGCAATCACCATGGAGCGCATGGTGATGGAGCGCATGGTGATGGAGCGCATGGTGATGGAGCGCATGGTGATGGAGCGCACCACCGCTGTCAACGCGGAGTGCCTCGCGGGCCTCGCGGCTGCCGAGCTTCCCGGCTTCCCGGCCGGGGGCGCGCGCCCTCGTCTGCGTCGTGGTGATTGGGACCGCGTGCCTGCCTCGTGGATGCGGCCTGTCGCAAGCCGCATCCGGCTCGAGGCGATCGGCTTGAGCTGCTCGGCGAGAAGGACGATCAGTGGAACGATCAAAGCCCGGGTCGACAAGTGCGCCGGTCCGGCGGAGGGGGGGTGGTTGCTGGCGCACTCGAAGATCAACAGCTTCCCTCGCACCCAGTCTCCAGGCTTCAGCAAGTGCACGTCGTGGGTGCTTCCCGGACTGATCTGAATTGTCCGCGGGCCGCGACCCACCGCCGCGGTCGCGCTCGCTTCGCTCGCGCGAGCCTGGACCCGGTCTGCGCGCGGCGGGGGATCGCGATCGCTCCTTGGAGCAGAAAGAGAGATGAAGATGTTGCGGATCCATTCGGAGGTGCTGGAGGTCGTTCGTCAGCTGCGGGGCGTCATGGCCGTCATCGATCGCAAGGACCGGGCGCGGGTGCAGGGGGCAGGGGGCAGAGGGAACGCGATGTGGGGTGGGGGTTGGGCGGGGGGCAAGAGGGAGGAGGGAAGAGGGAAGAGGGAAGAGGGGTGGGGGACTGCTCGTGCGGTTTTTGATTTTACCGCCGTGCTCGACCGCGTCCAGGCCGGGGCCGCGGCTCTCGCCGCGGTCGCGCTCGCTTCGCTCGCGCGAGCCTGGACCCGGTCTGCGCGCGGCGGGGATCGCGATCGCTCCTTGGAGCAGAAAGAGAGATGAAGATGTTGCGGATCCATTCGGAGGTGCTGGGGGTCGTTCGTCAGCTGCGGGGCGTCATGGCCGTCATCGATCGCAAGGACCGGGACCTCGGGCGGCAGCTTCGGCGCTGCTCGGCCAGCGTTGGTTTGAACTTGGCCGAGGGCATGTACTCGAGGGGGCGCAATCGCGCCGCGAAGTATCACGTCGCACTCGGGTCAGCGCGGGAGATGCTCGCGTGCCTCGAGCTCGCCGATGCGTTTGGCTACGTCGCACCGCTCGACGACGAGATGCGCGGGACGTTCAATCGCATCATTGGGTCGCTCGTGCGGTTGGTGGAGCGGGCGGGGTGAGGGCTGGGTGCGCGGGGATGGCGTGCCCGCCGCACTCGGTTGCTGCCCGGCGAGAGTGCGCGTGTGCAGGGGCAGGGGGCACACAGCTCTCCCACCGAACCAAGAGGCGGACCTGGAACTCGAAGCGGCAGAGAAAAGAGAGGGCCTCGCCGCCAGGAAAGGTCAACGGAGCGAGGCCGGTCGAAGCCAAGAAAATACATGTATCTTCCTGTGCTCGCGTCGGGTTCTTGCGGGATTTTGGGGCTTTAATTTGTGCTCACCGTGGAAACCACTAGCCTGCCAATCGTCCCCTCTTCGAACGTTTGCTAGCCGAAATGGGTATCCAGTCAGTCCTCAGTCTCCGCGACGTTCGTTCGAACGTTGTCGGCTTTTCTCCCCTGAGCGTGTCTCGGATGACGGGGATTAGCCAGGCGCGCCTTCAGGCTCTCGAGGACGGCAGTCAGGAGCTGCTGGTCTGGGAAGCGGAGGCGCTGTCGCGGCTCTACGGAATAGACGCAGATGTGTTGTCTTCTGCTCCAATTCACATTTCCCCGGGTGACGTGGTCGCTACGCTTGCCAGCGTCGACGAATTTCACCAGATCGGAGACCAGGCCCGTGCGCGCGTGGTCGCTGCCGCGCGTGCAGCGCGTGACGTCGTCAAGCTGCGTAGGCTTCTGTCGGTTCAGCATCAACTTCATGTGCCGCGCGTCCAAGTCCCGCACGAAGCCGATGCCGTTCCATACCAGGAAGGAGCTGAGGCGGCACGCCACGTACGCACGGACTGGGGCTTGGACCAGGATGTCATCCGTTCGATGCGCGACCTCGTTGCCAGTAAGTTGCCCGGGATCGCTGTTCTTTACGCACGTCTTGGTAATTCAGGGCCGGCGGGACTCACGTTCGCCGGGCCGACGTTTGGGCCGGCAATCGTGCTGAACCTGGAAGGAAAGAATCGCAACCCGGCGGTTCGCCGGTTCAGCCTGGCACACGAACTGTATCACTTGCTCTGTGATTGGGATCATGTCGAACCGCTCGCGACGCTTTCTGGGTATCTAGAAGATCTCACGCTGGAGCGCGAGCAGCGCGCTAACGCTTTCGGCATCCGGCTGCTCTGCCCCGAAGCCAAGGTCAACGAACTTCCTTGGGGTGACGACATCGGAAATGCAAAAGTCCTAATCGCGAAGTGGGGTCTGCATTACAGTGCGGCGAGACTGTACCTGCGCAACCTGCGCAACCTTGCCTTGCCACCAAGTCCACCCAATGAGGTTGTCGAGCAGGGCGCAGATTCTTGGTGGGAAGACGGCGAGAAGCCCCAGGGGCTCGAGGGCTTTCCTCTCCCAGACGTGCCCTCTGAACGCCGGACTCTCGTGGCGAGGCTGGCCGCGGAGGCCTACTCACGTCGGCTGCTGCAACGTGACACCTTCGCTGAGTTCCTGGACGTCGCCCCCGATGCAGAGGTAGAGCTCGTGCTTGATGCGTTCGGGATGGACGTGCCCGAGGCTGCGTGAGTGAGTACTGGGTCGACTCCGACGCCTTTCACTGCTTGCGGAAGCTCGCCTTCGGAAAGACGACCCTCTTATCCGTCCTGATGGCGCACCCGGCAATTCGACCGATAGTCATGGCCGGGCATGCTGCGCATCATGAACTGAACAGCGTGCAGGTCGAGGTCTCCAAGTACGAACGGGAGGGGGCTCTCATCGTTCGTTCAGCCAAAGCCAATGACTCAGAATACAAGCGCCTGAGACGCGAGACCCACAAAGGCGAAGCTGAGGCGATCGTGCTCATTCGAGCCCTGGAGAGAGCCCAACGCCCCGTCTTCGTTACTCGCGACGCTCAGGCGACTGCAACTGCCCAAGCGGAGGGCCTGCGTGTCACCGATGTCTTCGGCGTGGTCGTTGAGTTGATTCAGCTGCAGGCTTTGAGCCTTGACGACGCATCGGTCGCACTCGCGCCATGGGATGACCGTTCCAGAGAGATCTGCAGACCTCGAGACTGGAACGGCTTCGATGCAACGCTTCGCCTTCGGCAAGCACGTGGGTACCCGTACTCCTGAAGGTTTTGCGGCAAGGGGGAGGCAGGCTCGCGGCCGACTGCACGCGTCTGTGGTGCTTCGCGCTGGCTGGTAGCTCCGCGGCGAGAGTGCGCGGGTGCAGGGGGCAGAGGGCAGGGGGAACGCGATGTGGGGTGGGGGTTGGGCGGGGGGCAAGAGGGAGGAGGGAAGAGGGAAGAGGGGTGGGGACTGCTCGTGCGGTTTTTGATTTCCGCCGTGCCGACCCCGGCCCCCGCTCCCCGCTCTTCGCGCGAGCCTGACCCGTCTCGCCCGGGACCGACCCCGGAGCAGAAAGAGAGGAAGATGTTGCGGATCCATTCGGAGGTGCTGGAGGTCTCGTCAGCTGCGGGCGCAGGCCGCATCGATCGCAGGACCGGGCGCGGGGGGCAGAGGGCAGGGGGAACGCGATGTGGGGTGGGGGTTGGGCGGGGGGCAAGAGGGAGGAGGGAAGAGGGAAGAGGGGTGGGGGACTGCTCGTGCGGTTTTTGATTTTACCGCCGTGCTCGACCGCGTCCAGGCCGGGGCCGCGGCTCTCGCCGCGGTCGCGCTCGCTTCGCTCGCGCGAGCCTGGACCCGGTCTGCGCGCGGCGGGGGATCGCGATCGCTCCTTGGAGCAGAAAGAGAGATGAAGATGTTGCGGATCCATTCGGAGGTGCTGGGGGTCGTTCGTCAGCTGCGGGGCGTCATGGCCGTCATCGATCGCAAGGACCGGGATCTCGGGCGGCAGCTTCGGCGCTGCTCCGCCAGCGTTGGTTTGAACTTGGCCGAGGGCATGTACTCGAGGGGGCGCAATCGCGCGGCGAAGTATCACGTCGCACTCGGGTCAGCGCGGGAGATGCTCGCGTGCCTAGAGCTCGCCGATGCGTTCGGCTACGTCGCGCCGCTCGACGACGAGATGCGCGGGACGTTCAATCGCATCATTGGGTCGCTCGTGCGGTTGGTGGAGCGGGCGGGGTGAGGGCTGGGTGCGCTGCGCTGGATGGCGTTCACCCTACCTACGCGCTCGACAGGCCCGCGGGGTCTCGAGATCTGCGCTGAGCTCGAGAACAGGCCGCGCCAACGTCGAATGACGGTACCCTGCGCCCGGCGGCGCCCCCGAGGGGTTGTGACTGCGCTATGCTGAGAGCCGGATGCTCACGGAATCACAGCTCGCCGACGTCGTTCGCTGCCTCGAGCGCGAGACGTCGCTCGCCGCCCTGTGGCTGTTCGGGTCCGAGGCTCGGGGTGGCGCGCGTGCGGACTCGGACGTCGATCTGGCGGCGCTCTTCGTCGAGTCGCCGACGCCTGCGGTCCGGCTCGAGCTCTCCGCAGCGCTCTCTCGGCTGCTCGCGCGCGAGGTCGATCTGGTCGATCTCGGCACTGGCTCTCCGGCGATCGCGATGCAGGTCCTGCGTCACGGTCGGCTCCTCGTCGATCGTCGGCCGGAGCTGCGGGTGAGCTTCGCCACAGTGCTGCCATCCCGCTACGAAGATCTGCGGATCGTTCGGGCGCCCATCGAGGCCGCCATCGCGGAGCGCATGCATGGTCGAACGTGACGTCGTCCTGGCGAAGGTCGCCGCCATCGACCGTAGTCTGGCCCGGATCCGCGATGTGCGGGCCGGAGGCAAGCGCCAGCTGCTGCCCATCGACGTCGAAGACATCGTGGTGCTCAACCTGCAGCGTGCCGCGCAAGCCGCCATCGACCTCGCGGCGCACGTCGCCGCCACCGAGGCCTACGGGCTGCCGACGGACCTCGCCGACGCATTCTCGATGCTGGAGCGACACGGCGTGATCGCCGCGGAGCTGGCCGCGCGGCTTCGCAAGATGGTGGGGTTCAGGAACATCGCCGTCCACCAGTACGAGACGCTGGACCCGCGAGTGATCGACGCCATCGTCGAGCAGCGGCTCGGCGACTTTCAGTTGCTCGCCGATGCCGTCACGAAACGTTTCGGCGTGCTCTGACGCTGGCTCCTTCGCGGCTCGGATCGGAGTCGCGCGACCTCGTTGGCGGATCGGCCGGGGGCTCGAGCGGCGGCACGTCGAGCGGCGGTACGGGAACTGGCGGTACTGAAACCGGCGGCACCTCGAGCGGCGGCGCGGGCACCGGTGGCACCTCGAGCGGTGGCAGCGCCGGGACTCAAACCGGCGGGACGTGGGACGCGAATACTGGGCGATCTTCTCGGCGCCCGTCGGAGGCGGAGGCTCCGTGACCGAATTCTGGGGCAGCCTTCACACCAACAACGCGTTTGCTGCAGACGCGACCCACCTGTTCGCGCTCACCTCGCAGGCTGGCCAGTTCAACGCCGTCAAGCGCGCCAAGTCGGGCGGAGCGGTCGCCCAGATCGGACAACTTCCAGCGGGCTCCTCCCAGCTGATTGCCGTGGACGCGACTCACATGTGGTTGAGCGTCACGCAGCTTCCCACGGCCAAGCTCTACAAACTGGCGAAGTAGGCCGAGACGGTTCAGTGTTCGCGCCCGCGTGAGCCCCGAACCGCGTCGGCTCGGGGCTGTCGCGCAACCATGGCTCGGTCGGCGAGTCGCTCAGGCCGGGCGTCGGGCGGTGAGAATGCGCCGCTCGGCGGCGACGAACGCGTCGTCGCGGGTGCCGTTCTCGAGGGCGGCCGCGAACGCCTCGAGCGCGGTCAGGTCGAAGCTGGATAGTTCGCTACCTCCCATCGTCAGGCCGCGGCGAGCGTAGCGGGCCAGCCAGCGGCGGCCGACAGCGTCGAGCGGCGCGTCGTGACGGAACACCACGGTCCGGTCGGTGGTGTCCACGAGGCCGGCTCGGGCGAGGTCCGATGGCCAGTCGTGCCCGACCGCGTCGAACCCCAGTCGCTCGCGGAGCGCCAAAGTGGCGGCCTGCTCCAGACGTTGCCAGCAGCCCCCGGCGACGAGCGGGTCCCCGGGTGGGAGTACGTCCAGCCGACCGGCGAGTTCGAGCATCACGAACGTCCCGGCAGGGCGGAGCAGGCCCCGGAGGCGGCGCAGGACGGCGACCGGGTCGGCTACGTGATGGACGACCATCGACGCCCACACGACGTCCGACGGCGGCAGCTCGGGGATGTCGCGCTCGATGTCGGCCTCGACCGCACGGACGCGTCCTGCGACCCCATCCGCGGCGGCACGGCGCCGCAGGCGATCCAGCAACGGACCGGACGAATCGAGTGCAGTGACCTCGGCGGAGGGGAAGTGCCGCGCCAGCTCACACGTGACGACGCCCGGCCCGCAGCCGGCGTCGACGACGTGGGACGCTTCGTCAGGGTTGAGCCCGGGGCGGAGCGCGTCGACGATCGCTTTGACGAGCGGGAGCGTCATCTTGCCGTCCAGCTCGAGACTTTCCACCATGGACTGCCAGTCGAACTCGCCGCCGTGGTGGTGCTGACCGTGCCCGCTCATGGCGTGACACTACCCCACCGCTGAGTGAAGACGATGGGCGGGTATTGGAAACGCAGCTCCACAGAGCCTCTCGCTAGCGGCCCGACCAGGCCGACGAGGCCGCGGGAGCGCGCGGCGCTTCTGTTATCACGGTCGAGATTCTACGGTGTCCCACGCAGCACGAAGTCGATGTCCTTGGTGGCGCGGGGGCGCCCGTGGAAGGCCACTGCGGTCGCAGAGCCTTCGCCGAAGACATCCAACGAGTGTGTGTTGCCCGCACGCGTGGCTGGCGATAACTTCCGCCCGAGGAGAGACCAATGTCCGACGAAGACCTCAAAGCAGAGCTGGAACGACTCCGAGCCGAGAACGAGAAGCTCAAGCAGAAAGGCAGCCGCGCCATCTCGCTGAAGGTCTCCGAGAAAGGCGGCCTGTCCGTTTACGGTCTCGGTCGCTTCCCCGTCACTCTGTACAAGGAGCAATGGGCGAAGCTGCTGGACATGGCCGACGAGATCCGAGCGTTCATCAACGAGAACGAGTCGAAGTTGAAGACGAAGGGCGGGTAGGTCGGACGATGCTGCCTCGCGAGTCCGCTGGGGACCACACCACAATCTCCGGCGTCGAACGGGAGCGCGCCGCTGGACGACCTGCCGACCGACCGCTAGGCTTGGGCGTCGTGCCAGATCGTCGTCGGAGCTTGGCTGCCGTTTGTCTGACCCTGGCCTTTGTCGCGTGCAGCTCGACCACCACCAACCCCGATGGAAATTCGAGTGGAGGGAGCTCCGGATCGGGAGCTGACGGAGGAAGCGGTGGCGTATCCAGCGGGGGAAAGCCCAGTGGCGGTGCACCGAGTGGCGGCGGCGTGACCAACGGCGGTGCACCGAGCGGCGGCGGCGTGACCAGCGGCGGTGCACCCAGTGGCGGCGGCGTGACCAGCGGCGGTGCACCCAGTGGCGGGGGCGCGCCCACCGGCGGCTCGGGGGGCAGTGGGACCGACGCGGGGTGCTCGACGACCGACTGCAAGGCAGCCCTCAGCTGCTGCGGACCGAGCGGGTCGGCGGTGCAAAGCATCGAAGAGGCCATGAAGAGCGCCGGCGTGTGCGAAACGACGTCGCCCTGCGACGATACCTTCTGCATGGAGCTGTGCGCCGCCACGGGGAACCTCGACGCATACAAGTCGTGTCTGGGCTGCATGAAGGACAACTCGATAAAGCTCAACTGTGCGACCGGCTCGGCTTGCGCCGCCTTTGAGGCCTGTTTGGGGCCCTGCGCGCCGTGATGCGCGTGCGGTGACAGCCCTCAGCCGCGACGCGCCCGCACTGATGTACACTCCGCCCCCATGGGGAGAACCGCGCACCTGGCTGCGACGAGAGTCGCTGCTCTGTTCTTGATTGCGCTCGGTTGCGCGAGCGCCTGTGGCGACTCCGGCGACTCGAAGAGCGGTGGGGGCAGTAGTGTCTGGGCTCCGACGACGGTTCCGTTCGATCCGACGTGCAAGGACTGTGAAGAGGTCGGGAAGGTCAACCTCCCCCACATGGGCGAAGCCCGGCTCATGGCAAACTCCCGCGTCGACGATCCCACCGCCCAGTGGACCCGTTGTGTGAACGGTATCCTCGACTGCATCGAGGAGACGCGCGACGAGAGCGCCTGTGTCGCGAAGTCGTCCTGCCCGGGGCCCTGCAAGGCCGACTACAAGACTCACCTGAGCGCCCTCGGTCACTCGGAGCTGGCCGATCGCTGGGCTGCGCTCCGCGCGGTCTTCGAAGCACCCACCTCGCGCTGTGCACTGCCTTCGAACTTGAACCCCGAGGTGACACCGTGAGCCGCCGCGTGCGTACGGTCGTTGGGCTCGCGACCGTCGCGGTCGCTTGCCTCGCCGCGGGACCGGCTTCGGGATGGGACGTCGGGCTCGACGCGGAAGAGGGCTGGAAGTCCATCTACTGCTCCCACGTCGCCGATGTGGATGTGACGTTCAAGCAGGACAAGAACGACCAGCCCATCGAGAACACCGGCAGCATGCATACGGGGGACAAGAAACTCCTGGGCAACGAGCACGCGGAGATCTCCGACCACGTGCTGTGGCTGATCGATCCCAAGCTCGGCCAGATGTTCGGCACCGCAGCGTGCCAGAGCACCGCGACGGCGGACGTCAACTGCCCGCGCATGGTGGATCTGAACGCTAGCTGGCTGCGGCGCGGCATCGTGCACCCGGCGCCCAAACAAGGCGAGCCCAACCCCAACCTCGCCGGCGACATCGAGAAGACCGCCCTGGAAGAGCGGCGGTTCCCCCCCTTGGCAATGTGGTCTTCGCTGCCCGATTTTGCGTACACGGTGTACGACTGGATCAACGCGCGCCGGCTGTGCCCGCCGCTTCCCCAGGACGCGGACCAGCGCAAGCTGTGCCACGTCTACACCGCATGGCTCGGCGCGGGCCTCAACAGCACACACTTCGGTCACCTACCGCTGCGGGTGTACGCGCGTCATCACGAGATCGCGCTGTCGTTGGCCGTGAAGGCGCGCGAGCTGCGCGAGACCCTGAAGGCGGGCAACGCCGACATCTGGCACAGCGAGTACGTGAAGGAGCTCGAGCGGCTTGCGCTCGCGTACGAGGCCGCCGGTCAGCACTTCGTGCAAGATCGCTGGGCGTCCGGCCACATGATCGCACGCTGGGGAGCGGGTTCGTACGCGGAGCTGCCGCGCGTCGGCGGTGCAAAACCAAAACTCGACGACGCCGTCATGACCGGGGTGCTCACCGGCATCTTGCACGGGAGCCAGGCTGTCTTTCATCACCCCGACCCTCTCGGTGCACCGCTGCTGGACACCGAAGGGCCAAAGGGCCTGTTGAACTTCTTGCTGCTCGGCGCGCTGCCTGACAACAAAGGCACACTCGCGCGCTGGCGCTACACCCACGACAACAAATTCTCACCCCCCACTCAGACCCAAGCGTGCATCGGGGACTACCTCTTCAAGCCGTTGATGGTCAGCTCGTACAGCGGAGTGAAGGGTGTCTCCGTCACGCCGCCCATCTCGCTCGCCAGCGCCGTCAATCAGCGCAAGGGGATGGTCTACTGCGGCGCCCAGGGTTTTCGCCACGTGATCGCGGCGCTCGAGAAGAACCCCTCGACCGCCACCAGCTTCGGCATGCTCGAGCTGCCGCTGCCGGAGCCCGAGCAAGCCGAGCTGAAGTACGAGTGGGTCCCGGGCGCTTTGCGCTTCGGGCAGAACCCCGCCGAAGATCCGCTGTGTAACAGCCAGTGGGTGACCAACGAGTCCTGGTACATGGGGATCCGGACCATCGCGGGCCAGACGTCGTTCCACGAAGATCTCGCGGTCGTCGCCAAGGTCGCACTCACCGATCCCGACGCCGTGTACACGCCGCCGGCGCTGCGCATCTTGCCGGCCTACACCCTCGCGCGAATGGCCGGCATGGAGCAGGTGCTCTACGACCAAGCGCACCGGAAACGTCCCGACGGCAGTGTGGATTACGGCACCGAGATGGCGCGCAACAGCCCTACCCTCTACGCGAACGGTTTCTGGTGGAAGGGCAACCAGAACTACGCGCTCCCCGAGTACTACGAGCCGGTCGATCTCGACACCCTGCCGGATCTCGATTCGGTCCATGGTCGGGACAAGGCCGCGGTGTACGGGCTGTTCAACAAGGGCGCGGTTCAGCATTGGTGCGGGCAGAGCCTGTCGAAGGACGCGCAGGGCGCGACCACGGGTCGACTCGCCGAGTTGCGGGCTCAGATCGTCTCCACCGTGGGCGACGACGAAACGCGCAAGGTTCTCACGGCCGCGTGTTCGTACCTGGCCGAGCGTGTCCACAAACGCACCGACCCGACCTACGACGGCCCGCGCTCGGAGGTCATGGGAGAGGTTCTGCCGTTCGATCAATCACCCAAACATGGCGCCAGCTACGAGCCCGTGTGCAAACTCCTCGACCAGTCCGGGCTGGTGGCCACGACCGACACGAAGGACGACACCCGCCCGTATCTGCTGCACCCGGGTTACGTGGAGAAGGCTGGTCAGAAGGGAGACGGCGGCCACGCCGCGAAGTCGCTCGAGAACTGGTGCCAGCGCGTCCCCGTGTTCGACGTGACGACGCCGCCATCCAAAGACCGGGACGTCGTCTACACCGTCAACGCGACGTCCAGCCGCTGGTTGGAGCTCCGGGGGCGAAACTTCGGGCTGAAGACGCCGAGCGGCAAGCTTGGCCAGGTGCTGGCCAAGGACTCCGCGGGACAGTGGCAGCCGCTCGACGTCTGGGACGAGGCGAGCAAGGGTGAAAAGGGCGGCTGGTCCGACGACGGCAAGCTCCTCTACGCCCGCCTGCCGCCGGCGAAGAAAGGGTTCCCCACCACCGCCACCAAGCAGATGCCACCGCACCAGCTGCTGAGCCTGGCGCCGAGCGCGTACGAGCTGCGCTTGATTCGGGCCAACGATCCGTTTGCGGATCGAATCGCGCTCCTGTCCGATGGCGGCGAGACGGTCGGCAAGTACGTCGTCGACGTGCACCCGCAGGTGTTGCAAGTGAAGTGGGCCCCCGTCGCCGCCGGGACGCAGGAGATCCGCGGGGAGTTCTGCTACCCGGTATGGCTGCGGCCGCACATCGAGCTGCTTTACCACAGCGCCTTCAAGCTCCAGGCCGGCGTCTACACGCCGCTCACCAGCGTGGGCGACCAATGGTACGAGGACATCCCGTGGCAGCCGACGGCCAGCGTCACGTGTGATCCCGCGAACGAGCGCGCGGGCGTGTCGATCATGAATCCGGACCCGACGATCTTCGACGGCACGGTCGTGTACGTCTTTGCTTACCACTGAGCACCCCATGGCCCGCTCTCTCCGCACCATCGTTGCCACCGCGCTCTTCGCACTCCTCGGTTGCGACACGCTGAACCCGACGGATGCAGGCTCGGACGAGGGAACGACGGACGACCTCGTTTTGTTCAGCAAGGCGCCCGACGTGGGGGCCTGCGTGGCGGGCGCGCTCACCCCGGAGTACCAGGCGCGCGTCGTGCGGCGCATCAACCAGCTCCGGCGCCACCACGAGCTGCCCGATGTCGTGATCTCCAAGGCCGAGCTGGCTGCGGCTCAGGAGGTCGCGCTGGTCGCGGTGGCCAACGCCAAGCTGACGCACAGTCTGCCAGCCAACGCGTTCTGCAACAGCCCCGAGGCGACCACGTCGAGCGCAGAGAGCCTGCTGTTCTTGTCTGCGGGCAACCAGGTGGGCAACGTCCGGGATCCGGATCGTTTTCTGGGCGACTGGCTGCGGGACGTGGACGTACCCAGCCTGGGCCACCGCCGCTGGTTGCTCGATCCGTTCGTGAGCGAGGTGGCGTTCGGCTTCGTGCAAGGCAAGCCGAAGGTGGACTTCCCCTACCAACCCGTCGTGGGCGCTGCGCTGCATGTGGTGGACAAGAAGGACGTGGACCGGACGTGGTGGGCGAGTGACTTCGTGGCCTACCCGTTCGGCCTGTACCCGGCCGCGTTCGTCGACAAGAGCTGGCTGCTGTCGTTCTCGGTCGTCGCGGATCGTAGCCAGCGACTGGGCAGCGTCGATCGCGTGTCGTTCGCCAAGGCAGCGGTCAAGGTGACGGACGAGGCCGGCGTCGCACACGCCGTGGCTGATCTGCAAGGCGCTTACGATCTCACCGGGGTCCCCAACGTGCTCACCTGGCGCACGGATGGGCTTTCCAACGGCATGAAGTACGTCGTGAACGTCAGCGGCGTCACGGTGGACCAACAACCGCGGGACTTCGAGTATTGGTTCCTGCTCATGCCGTAGAGGCGCTGCCTCGGGCGCGCGTGGAGCGTGACGCGCGGAGCTCACCCGACGCACGCCCCCGCGCCCCTTGTCCCCGGGCGGGCGGCTCGTGATAGTGTCGAGCGTCAGTGTCGGGTTGCCTCGAGAGAGTGGACGATGAAAAGAACAGTGATATGGCTCGGGCTGGTGGCTGGTGCGCTGCTCGCGTGCAAGGACTCCAAGCCGGCCGGAAGTTGTGACCGGCACGACGTGGAAGGCTGGGAGTCCTGCTTCGACTATCCCAAGTCGCAGCTCGACTCGGGGAAGAGCTCGTGCTTCGGGGCGAACCCCGGCAAGTGGGCCGATGCTCCGTGCAGTCACGCGGGCGCGCTCGGTGGGTGCAAGTTGGGCACCGGGATCACCAAGTGGTTCTATCCCGGCTCCAAGATCAAGACGGCCGCCGACGCGAAGACGGCCTGCCTCGACACGTGGGTCGATCCCTGACTCGCGACCAACCCGGACCGCAAGCTGGATGCCGGCGGAAATCCGCGGTCGCCGATGCCCTGCCCACTTGCCGGAAGCGCCGCTAGCCTTGGTGTCATGCGGAGCGGGTTCGGCGGTCGGGGACAATTCGCGATCGAGTCGGTCGCGGCCCTGGTTGCGTCGTGTTGCCTCTGCTCGTGCAACGAGACGCCGTCGTCCCCGCCACCTGCTCCCGTGCCACAGCGCGCCAGCGCCACGGCTCGTCCGCCGGGCCCTCCGCCGGCGACGCCGTCCGTGGCGCGCAGCCCCGACCCCGCTGCGGTCGCCGAGATGGATGCGGATGCGGCGTGCGAGCGGCTCTCGACCGGGTGGAATGCCAGCGAGATGGTCTCGGTGTTCCAGCCCTCTGCCACCACACTCGTCACCGTCCGCGTGCTGGCCTGGCAGGTCGACCTCGACGATCGGCCCCTGAAGGTCGAACGCGCGCTCGTCTGGCTGCGCTTCGTGCCCGAGGGCAAGAGCCTATTCTCCATGCTGGCGAACCTGTACCGTCATCCCGATGCCAAGGGGGCCTGGGCAAAGGATGGAGTCACCGACGTCGCGCACACATCGGATCAGCGCTTCGAGCGCGAGCCGACCGCTCGGCTTCGTCTCTTGCAGGTTGACGTGAGCGGTTGGGCTGGCGAGCCTGCTCGGGATGGCGAAAGTACTGGTTGCGGGGGCGACGGGTTATCTGGGGCGACACGTGGTGCGGGCGCTTCACGGCGCGGGGCATGTCGTCCGCGCACTCGCTCGTGATCCCGAGCGGCTGGGCGACGTGCGCTCGTTGGTGAGCGAAGTCGCGGTGGCCGAGGCGACCAAGCCCGAGACCGTGACCGACGTCGTGGGTGACGCGACCGTTCTGGTCAGCTCGCTGGGCAAGCACGACTTCAAGCGCAAACCCAGCGCCTGGGAGGTCGACTTCGCTGCAAATCGCAACCTGCTCGAGCGCGCGCAGGCAGGCGGCGTGCGGCGCGTCGTCTTCGTCTCGGTGTTCCGCGGTCCCGAGCTGCGCAAGGCTGGGATCTCGTCGGCGGAGGCTCGTGAGAGTGTGGTGGACCTGATCCGCGATTCCGGGCTCGAGTACGTGATCGTTCGACCCAACGGCTTCTTCAACGACATGGAAGATTTCTTCAAGATGGCGAAGAGCGGCACGTCATGGGTGATCGGCGACGGCACGAAGCGCATGAATCCGATCCACGGCGCCGACCTCGCGGACGTCGTCGCGCGCAGTGTGGTCGAGCCTGCGGGGGGAGGCGTCGAGCTCGACGTTGGAGGGCCTGACTCGCTCACTCAGCTAGAGATCGCCACGCTTGCGTTCGCTGCGCTCGGGACCAAGCCGAAGATCCGTCGGCTTCCGGCCTGGGTCCTCCGAGGGATGGCGCCGCCGCTCTCGCTCTGGAATCCCTTCGTCGCGGATCTGCTGCGGGCCGTCGCCATCATGAGCAGCGAGGGTGCCGAGGCGCCGAGACATGGCAGCCACCACCTCGCCGACTTCTACCGCGAGCTGGCGGCCGGGCCGGCAAGCCCCGCGCATCCGACTTCGTAGGCGCGCGCTGGTCACGGAACCGGACGGCCACGCGCGGCCTTGCGCCGCCGCGAGCCCAAGACAGCGGCCGCCACCAGCAACATCGAGGCGCCGTCCCCGCCAGGGCTCGGGGTCGTGCGGCAGCCGCAGCCGCCGTCATCGCCACTCAGGGTCTTGGTCTTCTGCCCGCTGCCCCCGCTCGCCGCGCCCGTGCCCCCACCGCCGGAAGGCATGATGATTCCGCCGGCCCCCGCGTCACCACCGGCCCCCGCCGCGCCGCCTGCGCCCGCCGCGCCCGCTGCTCCTGCTGCTCCGCCAGTGCCGCACGCGCTGTTCGCATCGCACGCGTCCCCCTTGCCATCGTTGTCGCAGTCGGCCTGGTTTGCGTTCTTGTCGAGCGGACAGTTGTCGCTCGTGTCCGGCACGCCGTCGTCGTCGTCATCCGTGTCGCAGGCGTCGCCCTTGCCGTCGTTGTCGGTGTCGAGTTGCCCCGCGTTCTTGTCGTTCGGGCAGTTGTCCTTCGCATCGACGACGCCGTCCCCGTCCTTGTCCGCGGGCTCCGTGCAGCTCGGGCCTTTCGGAAAACCATCCGTCGGGCTCTTGCCCAGACGGCTGTCCGTCGCGGGACCAAAGTCGGCGTCCTCCGCGATCTTGTCTTCCGGATGATTCAGGTTCCAGAGTTGCTGAAACGCCAGCACGTCCTTGCCCTTGAGGTTGACGCTGCCCGAACCGACATAGGTGTAGTGGTAGACATCGCTCGAGCCGTACCACTGAAGATTTTTGGCCTGGAGCGCCGTCTTCCACGCGCTGTAGTCGCCGGTGTCGAACGCGGTGCCACCCTCGTGGTTCGAGTTCCCGGGCGTTGCGGCCAGGGGAATGCCGCAGCTCTTGTTCAGGTACCAGTGATAGAGCAGCCACTGCTGCGGCAGCGTGCGCAGCATGCTGGAGATGTGCAGCGTCATCGACGGGTTCGCGTCGACGGCCTTGACCAGCGCGTCCACCGCCGGCGGCTGCATGAACATGAACACGTGGCTGTAGCTCTTCACCAGGTTCGGGCGCGAGGGCACGGCCTTCAGCGCGTTCGGGTTGTCGCAGTTCATCTGCGCGATGATCTGCTGACTCAGCCCCTCCACCACCGAGGTGGAGCAGTTGCCCGACAGCGCCTGCGACACCGTCAGCCCGCTCTGCACGGTTCCTAGCTCTTCGTGTGGCTCGGGACCGTCTGGCTCGTCCGGCTGCACTTCGAGCGCGCAGCCCGCCAGTAACAGAGCTGCCGAGAGACCGAGCCCGAGTCGTTTCATCACGCCGCCTTGCGTCGCCTGAGCGCACCCACGCAGAGCAGCGAGGCTAACATGAACAGACCCGTCGCCGGTGCCCGCGTCCCGCCGCTCACGCTGCAGCCGCTGTCCTCGTCGCTCTGCATGACCTTGGTCTGCTGGCCCCCGCCGGAGCTCCCGCCGCCACCGGCCGAGCCGCTCGAACCACCGGCCCCGCTGCCCGCCGAGCCACTGGAGCCACTGGAGCCACCCGAGCCAGCACCACCGCCGCTGCCACCGCCGCCGCTGGGTGCATCACAAGCGTCGCCGACGCCGTCCCCATCCGTGTCCGCCTGATCCGTGTTGGCGTCCGAGGGACAGTTGTCGGTCGTATCCGGGACGCCGTCGCCGTCGTCGTCCCCGTCGCAGGCGTCCCCCTTGCCGTCGCCGTCGCTGTCGGCCTGATTGGCGTTCGCCACGAGCGGGCAGTTGTCGGTCGTATCCGGGACGCCGTCGCCGTCGTCATCGGCGTCACAAGCGTCGCCCTTGGCGTCCTTGTCGGTGTCCTTCTGATCGGCGTTCTTGTCGAGCGGGCAGTTGTCCGCGCTATCGAGCACACCGTCGTTGTCGTTGTCGGTGTCGCAGGCGTCGCCCTTGCCGTCTTTGTCGGTGTCCTTCTGGTCGGCGTTCTTCGCGTTGACGCAGTTGTCCTTGTCGTCGGTGACGCCGTCGCCGTCGCTGTCGGCGGGCGCTGTGCACGAACCCTGCGCGGTCAGCAGCTTGATGTCGCTGCCGTAGTAGAACTGCAAGATTTGTTTGTAGTCGTAGCCCTTGCTGTTTTCGAGGCAGCGTCCGCCCCACTGGCTCATGCAACCGCGGTTCTGACCGTAGCCGGGCGGTCCGATGTACCCGAGGGACGTTTGTTTGACGCTCGTGCCGCTGAGCCCAGCGTTGTACGTCACGTACTTCTCCATGGCGTGGCTGGGGCTGCCCTTGCAGCTGGGGGCGGACGTGTTGTTGTCACCGCTGACGTAGAAACCGTAGGTGAGCATGCCGGCGTGCGAGAGGTAGATCCCCGCGGTCTCCTTGACCGCCTGGATCGCCTTGGCGCTCGGGTTGGCGCCGCAGGTGTAGACCTGGCAGCCCTGGCCGTCGCAGATGGAACCCTTCGTCGCCATTGCGTAGTAAGCGACGGAGCGCGCCGCGATGGCTTGAGCCTTCAGCGCCTGCAGGTTTGCTCCGCCGTTCTCGCAGGTGATCACGTGCGGGAGGTAGTCGTCCTCCATGCTCTTGGTGCCCTTGCCGGTCACCGGGATCGTGCAGTAGGCCTTCGCCAGCGGCGCGCTGACGTCCTGTTGCACCTCGAGGATCGGCTCCTCGTTTCCGACGGGGCCGGATGCACAGCCGAGCGCAACCCACACAACCGATACGAGCCCGAGGCGAGTCCAATTGCTCATCGAAGAAGTCTCCGATGATAGCCTTTTGCAAAGCCGGGACCAGCGTCCGAGTGTGCAATTGCAGCGGTTTGTCTGCTGGGACAGAGCCTGCTGCCGCCCGCTCGTGCCAACCCGGGGTTGGCGGTCCATCGCAGATCGGGCTCCGGCGAGCTGGCCTCTGCCGCACCGCGCAAGCCGCGGTCGGGCTCGCCTGCTCACCCGCGGCGCGTGCGCCGCCGACCCATGACTATCGCGCCACCAAGGCCGACCAGCATTGCGCCGAGCGGAAGCTGGTTCTCCCGAGAACCCCACCCCGTCGCCGTCGAGGTCGTCGTCACACACGTCACCGATGCCGTCCTCGTCGGTGTCGTCCTGGTTCTCGTCGGCCAGATCGGGGCAGTTGTCGCTCGTATCGCTGACCCCGTCGCCGTCCCGATCGTCGTCACAGGCGTCGCCCTGGCCGTCGCCGTCCGTGTCGGTCTGCGCAGCGTCCGCGGTCGTCGGGCACACGTCCGTTGCATCCGGCACTCCGTCACCGTCGTCGTCGTCGTCGCACACGTCACCCTTGCCGTCCGCGTCGGTGTCGGCCTGATCAGCGTTGCCCTTCAGCGGACAGTTGTCGCTCGCGTCCGGCACTCCGTCACCATCGTCGTCCGTCTCACAGGCGTCGCCCTTGCCATCCTGGTCGGCGTCGGCTTGGTTCGCATTCTTGACCAGCGCGCAGTTGTCTGCGCTGTCCAGCACACCGTCGCCATCGTCGTCGGTGTCACAGGCATCGCCCTTGCCGTCTTTGTCCGTGTCCAGCTGGCTCTTGTTGGCGGCCGTCGGGCAGTTGTCCTTCGTGTCGAGCACGCTGTCGCCGTCGTCGTCGGTGTCGCAGGCGTCGCCCTTACCGTCCTTGTCCGTATCGCTCTGGGTCGCGTTCTTGGTGGTCGGACAGTTGTCCTTGGTGTCGAGCACGCCGTCGCCGTCGTCGTCGGTGTCACAGGCGTCGCCTTTTCCGTCTTTGTCCGTGTCCGTCTGGCTGGTGTTCTTCGTCGTGGGGCAGTTGTCCTTGCTGTCGGCCACACCGTCGCCGTCTTTGTCCGGAAAGTCCTGGATGTTGTTGCGACGAATGGCCTTGTAGCTGGACGAGATCGTGCGGCTCCCGCGCACACAGCCGTAGCTGCAGCCCTTGCACTCGATGGCCGTGACCCAGCCCCACGGGTCACCACTCTCGTACATGAAGATGTGCCCTGCGCCGCCCGTGTTGTACACGAACGAGTCGGCGGGTTTGGCGCTGCCTCGCGAGATGGTGCTCCAGTGATAGCTGTAGTTGTCGAAGTAGTACGTCGAGTAAGGGTGAGAGTCGGTCGTGACACTGCTGGCGCTCGGGACCTGCCAGGCCTTCGCCACGAACCCCGAGCAGTCTGCGCCGTACGAACCGGAGTGGGAACAGCTCGGGCAGCTTCCGGAGCACGAGCCGTGAGACGTGGACGTGGTGCTCCAGCGACCGTGGCCCCACCAGTAGGAGAACTTCACGACACCCTTGCCGCGGGCGACGATCTCGGCGCGCGTCGCGGCGGGTGGTGTCGCAATGGCGGGCAGGGTCACGGCGACGGCGGCGCCGAGGGAGAGCACCTCGATCAATTTGCTGATGCGGCTCATAGCGAGAACCTCCGCATCGTCGCGCCTTCGTCTCCGTACGCGAGGTGGTAGACCGCGCCGTCTGCGCCAACCCGGATGCGTCGGAAGCTCTCCTCTGCTCCGGAATTTGCCGGCAGCTCCACGCGAGCCAGCTCGGTGCCGGTGGAGTCGAGCACGACCACGATCTCGCGGGCGTCTTGCACCTCGAAGCCGGGCGCGAGCGCTTCGGCGAGCAGGCTCGCTCCCAGAAACACTCGGCCGCGTGTATCGGTGTCCAGCTCGAGCAGCTGCCAGACCGGCAGATCGAAGCTCACCTTGGCGAGTGGGGTCACGCCGTCTCGGGTCTTCTGCGCGATGAAGGCCGCGTTGGCTCCGGACTTCGAGGCGCGCAGCACGCTGCCGTCGGCGCCGAAGCGCCCTTGCACGATGGTGCGATCCTCGACCGGATCGCCGCTCGCTTCCGCGAGCTTCACCAGGTTCGCGTGTTTCACCTCGACCCAGGTGCCGTCGTCGCGCTGAAAGAGGCCGGTCACGTCTCCGCCCTCGGCGACACCCTTGCCGGCCAGTGGGATCTCGTGGGTGACCTTGCCGCTGCGATCGGCGAAGGCAACGGACTCCTTGCTCAGCCGATCGAGGAGGACCAAGCCATCATCGCTCGTCAGCGCCACGTCCTGGTACGTGTCGCCCGGCACGGGCAGACTGCGGGGCTCCACGCCTGGCTCGAAGATCTGAACCCGTCCGTTGACTTGGTCTAGAACGAACGCGCGTCCACGCGGGTCCACCGCAAAACTCATCGGCCCTTCGGGCGACGACTCGTTGGCGCTGCGGCGTCCGAGCTCTCCCTTGCCGCCACCCCAGCGCGCGCTGAACACCTCTTCGGTCTTCACGTCGCTGACCCGAGCGCGGGTTCGGTTGGTGGAGGGCGCGGCCCTCGGTGCCACGGGTGTGACCCGCGGCAGGGGAACCGGGGCATCGGCGAAGGAGAGCTGAAATGCGCCCGTTCTGAGCGAGGTGACCCGGGGGCTCCAGAGACCGAACGCGGCCAAACCAAGCGCTGCGATCGAGACGGCGACGGGCCAGCGGCTCTTGGATCTGGGCATTGCCAGGTCTTCGTTTGCAAACTCGGGGCCGAGCGTCTGGCCCACGATCACACGGATTTCTCTCGGGCTCACCGCCAACTCGCCCTTGCCGGCGCCAACCCACAGTTGGCACGCTCGGGCAGGCGTGCGCCCGAGACCACCGCCCCCCCTGTGCGTGCTCAGGGCACGAAGCTGAGCGGGAGTTGCACCACGGACTCGCTGTTGGCCGCGGGAAATCTGAGCCCACGCACCGCGGTCGCGACACAGGCGTACAGCGCGGGGTCAGGGGCCGTCGAGACGTCGCTGACTTCCCTCACGGCGCCACTCGGTTCGATCACGATCTTGATGCCGAGCTTCACCTTCAGCGTCGGGCGTGTCTTTTTTTCTTCCTCGTAGCATTGTTTGAACTGCTTCCTCGCGCGCGTGAAGGTCGTGGAGATGTCCGAGACCCCTCGTGGACCGAGCTCGGCGCAAGGAACCTCCGATCCGTCGGTGCGAGCGCAGGGACGGTCGGGTGTGGTTGCAGGGTCGCTGCGCGGCGGCAACGAAGGAGCTGCGACCTCTGCCTCGCTCGGTGCGCCGGCGTGATCCGAGCTCGTCGCTGCGGCCGGGATCACGACCTCCTGGGACTCGGGCCTCGAGGCCGTCTCGGCCGGTGATGCGGCGCGCTGTCGAGCGTGTCCACATGCCGCCAGCGTGAACGCGAAGAGCGTGCTGGTTGGCGTCTTCCGGGCGTGGAGCATGCGCATTCGTAGGGCGTTCGGCGCTGGAAATCAGCCGCCGATCAGGCGTCCGGTTCGGTAGTCCTCGAAGGCCTGGCGGAGCTCGTCGTCGGT
This sequence comes from Myxococcales bacterium, assembly GCA_016706225.1. Taxonomy (NCBI): domain Bacteria; kingdom Pseudomonadati; phylum Myxococcota; class Myxococcia; order Myxococcales; species Myxococcales bacterium. The sequence goes on along the minus strand of JADJKB010000022.1, from coordinate 761,585 downwards.
GTTCATCACGAACGGACCGCGGCGCGCGACCGGTTCGTTCAACGGTCGGGCTGCCAGCAAGAGCCCGCGGCCCGCGTCCGCGTCACAGCTCGCCTCGAAGGTCTCACCCGCTGCGAGGACCGCCAGCTGCCCGCGCCGAAGCTCGCGCTTCGATGGGCCAACGCGGAGCGCGCCATCGACGACGTAGACGAATGCCGTGTGCCCCGCCGGCAGATCGTGGCTGAAGCGTGCGCCGCGCTTCAGCGCGACATCCAGGAACACGGGCTCGACGTCGATGCCCTGCACCGGTCCGGTCGCGCCCTGCGCATCGCCTGCGACCACCCGCAGCTGGGTCCCCTCGAGCTCGCGCTCCGGGATACGCTCGGGGGGAATGTCCTGATAACGAGGTTTGCGCCACTTGTTCTGGCGCGGGAGGTTCACCCACAGCTGGTAACCCCACATCAGACCGCGCTCCTGTTTGGGCATCTCGGAGTGAATGATGCCGCGCCCCGCCGTCATCCACTGCGCACTCCCGGGCCCGAGGCGCCCACGATTCCCGACGCTGTCTTTGTGCTCCATGGCGCCGTGCAGCATGTACGTCACGGTCTCGAAGCCGCGGTGTGGGTGATCGGGGAATCCTCGGATGTAGTCGTTGGGGTTGTCCGACTGGAATTCGTCGAGCAAGAGAAACGGATCGAGCATGGGCAGCGCGCGCCCGCCCAGGATTCGGTTCAGGTTCACGCCTGCGCCGTCGGTGGTGCGCTCTGCGGTGATGACCCGCTCGATTTCCCGCGAGCGTCGCGGCGGTTCGGCTTCGGTCTTCGGCATGGGTTCGCCCTTCCTGGACAAGAGCAGCGCGCCGAGGGGAACTGCGGCGGCGGCTCCCAGGATCAGGCGGCGACGGCTGACGGACATTGGACGAACTTTAGCGCGGGTCTTCCGCGGGGGAAGTGCCGGCCGGTCTTCTTCGGTGATTCTGCCGCGCACGCCGGGCTGCTATCGTCGCCGCACCTGATCATGCCGCACCCGCTCTGGCTCTTTTCGTCCGTCTCCCTGCTGCTCATTCCAGCCTGCGGGTCCGACGACGGAGGGGGCGGAGCGGCGGGCACGGGCGGCTCCGGCGGCAATCAGGCCACGACCTGCGCCGACGGTTACCCCAAGCTGGGCGCGCCCTGCGCCATCGCCTTCGAGAAGTGTGCAAGCTGCGGCACGTATGCGTGCTGTGATGTCTTCGAGTGTCAGAGCGGCGCCTGGGCACAGACTCAGTTCCACACCGCGTGTCCGTCCGATGGCGGCAGTGACGCCTCGGATGCCGGCTCCGATGTGGAGAGCGACTCCGAGCCTGGTGACTCTTCCATCAGTGACGGCGCGGCAGCGGATGCTGATGACGCGTCGACCGAGTGAAGCCTGAGCAAACTCGAGACGCCCGGTCGGAGCTGCGGCGTGGCGTGCCGTTCAGTTCGGGCACGCCGGATCTTCGAAGTGTACTGTGATCGAGATCGCGTCGACCTGGGGTGAGCCTGCTGCGGTCGCCGTCACCGTCAACAGCACTCCGAAATCCGCGGCCTCGACCTCGGCCTTCTTGAGCGCCGTCGCGCCCCAGAGCTCCGCTGCGCCGCCGTAGGCCCACACCGCATCGGTCGGCGTCCAGGCCTGGTTCTTGGCTCCGTTGGTCGCGAGCGGCGCACCGTTGACGAACACCCGCACGTCTTGATCCTTCAGGTTCGCGCCGCTCCCGGCCGCCGAGCGCTCGATGGAGACCTCCACGCCGAGCACGGTCGCGTTGGCGGGCAGCGCGAACCCAAAGGCGGACGCCTTCAGCTGGTTCGTCGTCTTGCCGGTGGCGAGCGCGGCCGCGGTCGTCGCCCACTTGTCGTCCGAAGCCATGGCCGCGTCCAGCGTTGTCCACGCCACGTTGCCGGTGATCTTCTGCTCGAACACCGCGTCAGGGAAGTGCGTCTGAGATTGTTTCTTCGTGCAGCCGCACACACCCTTGACGCTGCCGCCGCCGCAGCTGTCGGGCGCTTGACAACCACAGCTCAAGCTCGAGCCGCAGCCATCGCTGAGCTCACCACACGCCGGTGCGAGCGTCGCGCAGGTCGTCGGGAAACAGCTGCCGTCGTTGCCTCCGTCCTTGCCGCCGGTCCCCGCATCGCCGGGTTTGGCCGTCGCATGGCGACAGCGGCCATCGGTCGAACAACTCATCCCCTCCGGGCATTCGGCCTCACCCCCGGTCGGATCACAGAGGAACTGCCCGTCGTCGAAGCTCTCGTCCACCACGCAGCTCGAAGCGAGCGCGACGGCGAGCGGTGCCGCCACCACCCATCTTCGCATCAAGCGCGCTCCCACCACCAACGACGACGAGCGACGAGACCGAGAGCGACCACTGCCAGCAACCACTCGGCCCGGGTTTCACTACTCTGCGTCGTGCAACCACCCGAGTCCGAGCTGCCGTTGCCGCTCTTCTTTCCGCCCGTGCCGCTGCCGCTGCCCGTGCCGCTGGCGTTGCCAGTGCCGGACGAACCTCCACCGCCCGAGCCTCCACCGCTGGCCCCGCTACCGCCGTTTCCGCCGCTGCCGCTGCCGCCGCCGCCGCTCGCCGACGCCGGGGCCCAGGTCGTCTTGTCGACGCAGAACAGGCCCAAGCCGACCACGTTGCACTCGAAACCGGGTGGGCAGGGTGAATTTTCCGGAGAGCACTCGCGCGAACAGCGACCGAGCTCGGCGTTGCAGTGGCCGCTCACACACTCGTTGTCCGTCGCGCACTGTTCGCCCAGTCGTTTGGCGGTGGGCACACAAAGATCTTGCCCGACCACGCTCTGACAATCGAAACCGTAGGCGCAACCGACGCTCGGGTTGCAGGCCTTGGTGCAGAAGTTGTCGCGCCGGTCGGCGAGCGTCATGCACGCCCCGCTCGCGCAGTACTCCGCACCCATACAACGCTCCCCGGTGCCCAGCTTTCCCCCACGCACACAGCGCCCCACGTGGCAGGTGAAACCGCTCGGACAGCTGCCGCCCTCCGCGCAAGCACGGGTGCAGCGAAGCACGCCGAGCCCGTCGTCTTCACAAGCGGTGTCGGCTTCGCAGTCGGAGGTCGTCGTGCACGCCTCGCCCAGGAGTCGCGGTCCCGCCACGCCGGCGAGCGCCGCGCACTCACCGCAGTTGGTCTTGGACGCACACGCCATGTCGTCGGGGCACTGACCGAGGGCGGGATTACACGGCAAGGTGCAGCCCGCAGCCCCGCAGTGATCTGTCTCGCAGTCGGAGCCGGCGCTGCACGCCTGCAAGATCTTCTTCGTGCCGGGGTTGCCCGGCTGACAGAAGCCCTGCCCGCAGCTCGAGACACAGTGCGATCCGGCGGGACACCCGGCTCCACCCACGCAGTGTCGGACACAGGTCTTCCCGGCGCCGGTGTCTTCGCACAGCCCCGAGGCGCACTCCACCTCGCTACTGCAGGTCTGACCGTCGGCTTTGCACGAGTTGTCGGCGATGCCGTCGCAGTCCTGATCCTTGCCGTCGCCGCAGAGCTCGGTCGACGGCACACACACCCCAACGATGCCCAGCGCGTTCAGCAGGAACTGGCTCACCTTCCCGTTGCGCACACTCGTGGCGTTGCTGATCCCCACGCCGCACTCCACACCTGCGTCGGATTTCTGAGCTGTGCTCGTGATGCCGACCAACTCTCGCTGTGTGCCAGCCGCAAACGCCCCGAAGAAGAAGGCGCCGCCGGAGTCTCCGCTGCACGCGCCCTTGCCCTCTGTCTTGACGATCCCCGTCGAGCCGTTGACGTTGAGCAGAGCATCGACGGTCATGCGTTTCACGCCCACGGCGCCGCTCGTGAGTGAGCTCCGGCCATAACCGACGATGGTGAAGCTATCGCTAGTGCCGGGCACGTAGTCGGTCTTGACCTTGTGGATGAACGTGCCGGCGGGTATGGCGCTCGAAAGCCAGATCAACGCGACGTCCTCGCCCGCATCGACCGCGGGTTGAACCTCGAGGTTTGCCGGCTGGCCGATCCACTCCATCTTGGTGCTACCGCGGTAGGTGAGGGAACCGGTGCTCGGCCCGAAGCCGACACGGAAGCGATCACCCTTGAGCGCGAGATCGGGACCGTTCGCGACCTCCTTGAAGGTGCAGTGTTTGGCGGTCACCACCAGGGTCGGGCCGATCACGGTGCCCGAACACAGGAATGGATAGTCGAGGTGCGAGATCGAGACGACGCCGGTCTCGGCGGGATCCGGCACGCCGCCGATGACCGGTTGCGCCAGGCTCACGGTCTCCGGCTCCTGGTTTCGCGCCTCGGAGCAAGCGAACGCCACGCACGGCAGAGCGAGCGCGAGCGTCAGCTGCGCTCGGGAGCGAGGGAAGAGCTGTCCGATTGGGGGCACCGTGACGCCCCCATCGTAGCTCAGAACGCCTGACTGTGACGCCCTCGGTCGTTGAGCGCGGATCGGGAAAAAGGCGCTACCCTGGCGGGCGTGGCGCAGGCTCGCAGCATCGTGCGCTCGGCGCTGACCTGGGCCGGGTTCGCGGGGGTGGTCTTGGTCGGTGTCCCGCCGATGGTGCTTGGTTACCCGCTGGTGCTGGTGGATCCCAACCGCGCCATCTCGGACTGGTACTTCCGGCGCATTGCCCGGGTGTTGATCGGCTTGAACCCGTTCTGGAAGGTGACCGTCGATGGCAAGGAGCAGCTCGAGCGTGGTGGGCCATTCGTGCTCGTGGTCAACCACCAGAGCTTCGCTGATCTGATGGCGATGTGTTTCCTCGACCACCCGACGAAGTACCTGGGCAAACACAGCGTGTTCAAGCTGCCGGTGTTCGGCTGGGCGCTCGCGATTGCCGGGGAGGTCCCGGTGAGACGCGGCGATCGCAAGAGCGGTGCGGAGGCCCTCGACAAGTTGCGGGAGTGGCTGGAGCGCGGGGTCTCGGTGGCGTTATTTCCCGAGGGCACCCGCAGCGCGGACGGCAACATCGGCAAGTTCAAGCTCGGCGCCTTCAACCTGGCGATCAAGGCCGGGCGCCCCATCGTGCCCGTGGTGATCGCTGGCGCGCGGGAGCTCTTGCCCAAACACTCGGTCGTGTTCGAGGAGGCGGCGAACATTCGAGTGCGCGTGCTCCCGCCGGAAAGCACCGAAGGCCTGACCTTGGATGACGCGGGGGCGCTCGCGGAGCGCGTGCGCGAGCGCATGTGTTACGCGCTCGGCGAGATGGAGAGCCGCTGATGGTTTCGCGAAAATCAGGCGCGCGGCGCCCGGGTGCTGTCGCCTAACCCGAGCAAGGTCCGCTGCAGTTCCCCTGCATGCAGTTCCAGTACTGCAGCCACTTCTCGCTCCCGCTCGGATCGGGACCAACTCCGAAACAATTGCTCTGCATGCACGACATCAGGTCCGCCGCGCCCTTGCAGTAGCTGAAGCGACAATCATCGACCTGCCGACAGCCAGAGCCGGTGTCGCACTGCTGAAACTCAGGGCAGCACGAATTGCGCATGCAGCTGTCGCAGCTAGGCGAGAAGAAGGCCCAGTCGGTCGGGCAATTCGCACCGCCGCCGGAGCCGCCGAACCCTGCCGCGCCGCCGAACCCTGCCGCGCCGCCGAAGCCCGCCGCGCCGCCGAAGCCCGCGGCGCCGCCGAAGCCCGAGCTGCAAGCCATGCTGTAGTTCGAACAGCAATCGCCCTTCTGGACACATTGCGCGTCGCAATAACAGGTGCCACCCGCCGTGGACACCGGGGTCTCGGTTCCACAGATGGCCGAATGACAGCCGCCCGATGGAGTCGTCCCGCCGGAACCACCCTTGCCGCCGCTCCCCGGCTTGCCGCCCGCGCCTGCCTTGTCGTCGAAGATGTTCTTGCCGCTGAACGGCACGGGCCCCGAGTCCTCGCAGCCGAACGCAGTCACGAGCAGACACGAGATCAACAATCGCTTCACGATCCACCTCCCGCGGCGCGGACCCGGAACAACGTCCACTTCACACTACCTGCGCTCTTGCTCGCGAGCTCGAGCGCAGGGAGCTTCCCTTTGGCCAGCTCCGTCTGACACACCTCGACGATGGCAAAGCCGCTCTCGCGAGTGTCAGCAAAGCTGTTGTCGCTCGTCCGCAGCGTCAGCGCGAGGGGGGTCTCCGCGACCCCGGCGGCGACGGCCAGCACACACTGATCCGCGCTCAAGGAGAGCGCGTCCGAGGGCACGGAGAGGAGCTTCCCGGCCACCAGCGTCGAGCTACCCCGCAAGAGCGGCTTCTCCAGGCGTTTGCCCACCGTGTCGAAGGCTAGCGCGTCCACCGTCTCGAAGCCCGGCTTGCTCGCTTCGACGCCTGCCGCGGCCATCGCCTTTCGAGCTGCCTCGATCTGCGCTTCGGCCATCGCGGCGCGAAACCGCGTCGTGATCGCGGAGCTGGCCGCCGCAGCAATGTATGGGACGAGTCCGTCGGGGTTGTCGATGGGTCCCCGATCAGGTGCGTGTCCTTTCACGTTGTGTGCAGCGTCGTCCGAGACCTCGAAGTCGGTCCAGGTGTACTGGAGCGGCGTCTGAAAGGTCTTGGGCGCCCCCGCGTCCGCAGCCTGCAACGAAATGCTCAGCACGCTGGTGACCGTCCGTGAGTACTGCTTCTTGGTGTACGGCCAGTCCGCCATGATCGGCACAGTGATGGTGTCGGGCTCCTTCGCGAGCTCACTCTCCGCGGTGCTGAGCTCGGTACGAGCCGTGGTGACCTCGGAGTTGCTGGGTTGAAGCAGGCCGTCCGCCGCGGCGCAGCCGGTGGCCGCTGCGACCGCCGACCATCCGGTGGCCTTTGCCGCCTGGGCGTTGCACTCGTCGATCAGCTTCTTCTTTTCCCGATCAAAGTCCTGCTTTCTCGTCTGAAAATCCGCCTCCGCCTGCGTGAGCGCCGAGCGCGCGGCCGAGACGCGCTCGCGCGCGGCCGGCTTCTTGGGGTTCTGCCGCACGTCGTCCCTGACCTTGTACTTGCTCGTCTCATTCACCTCCGTGGTGCTGAGGTCGCTGATGGTGACCTCGCTGAGCTCGACGCCAATCTTGTAGGTTGCGTCGCTCGCCCCGGCATCGGCCATGCGGATGCCGGTCGCGTCGCGGGACATCGCCGTCCGCATCGCCGGCGTCAGCTCGGCGTACAGCCGCTGACGACGAGAGTCGGGTGCGCTGCCCACACTCACGGCCACGATGGTGCGGGCGTAGCGGGCGCCATTGACCAGCTTGCCTTCCAGAAAGTGCACCGGGCCGAGCGTGCGGCGAACCGGCCGAAGCTCTACCGCAGTGTCGCTCATCACGCCCTCCCACACGCCGAGCGTGGTTCGGCACTCGACGTGGGGTTTGTCGTCGTCGGTGTCCTGCTCGCAGCGCGTGACCGGCAGGCGCAGAAACCCGAACGGGTCGCCGGGCCGTGTTGCATGCTCGGCGCCGATGGCGCTGAAACACTTGCTCAGCACGTCCACTCGGACTTTCAGCGCGCCGTTGCCGAGCGTGGCCCACACCTGATTGCCGGTCTTTCCCGCCGCCATCGCCTGCGCGTGCACCGGACCGAGCGCGAGCCCCTCGACCGCGAGCGCGACGTCGCCCTCGGCGTCCACCAGCATCGCCGCCGGAGCGCGCCCCGCCGCCTGAACCTCGTCGCAGGTTGGCGCCCAGGGTGTGAAGACGAGCTGCTTGCCGACCAGCTTCTTCGCCTCCTCGAGTCCAGGCGGAACCGGCTGCAGACAGCCCTGGGATGAGCCCGCGGGGAGCTTCAGCCAGTGTTTTCCGCCGTCGCCGCGTCTCACCTCGATGGCTGCGAACGCGTCGCCGCCAGTTCTCACATAGGCGTCGACGATCTCGACGACGGTCATCTCCTTGCCTTCTGCGGCGCCGCTCAGAGCCTTGCCGCGACCCTGCTCGAGATCGGCGAGAGAGTCTGCGATCCAAGCGGCGCAGGCTCCGGGGGGTGCGTACTGCACGTACCGGGTGCCGGGCTCGAGCCCCTTCCATTTCGCGGGGTCGTCGCCCGAGGTCGCCGCGTAGTTGGACAGTTTGAGGGTCTTTGCAGGCCCAGCGCAGCCGCTTCCGAAAAGGCTGACCGAGATGGACGCCGTGAACAGCACTCGACGAAGGAAAATGGTGGTTGCCATGTTGGTTCCTCGCTCAGAAAAAGCTGATCAGGATGCCGCCACCGAGCCGCTGCTCGATGGGTGACGATGCCGCCGTTGCGTTGGCGAGTGTGGCGTTGGTGTTGCCGCCGCTATCCGCGACGTCGCTGGGTGTGAACCCGCCCGATGAGCCCAGACGCGTTTCGTACCAGCCGGTGAAGTAGACAATTCCCGCGCGGACGCCAGCTTGAAGTACCGCGTAGGTTGCGGTCTGGTACTCACCGGCGCGAAACTCGTAACGGAAGTCGCCGAACAGTCGCGAAGGTTCCTTGGCTTTTGCCCGGGTCCGGACCCGCGCATGGAGCCCGTATTGCAGACCGTGGTGGATGCCGGTCTTGGCCGTCGAAGTGCTGCTGTCGGCGTCGAATGACACCGAGTACATCTCCAGCCGATAACCGACGTAAGGCCCCGCCGAGAAGTACTCGACGGGCCCGAGGTCCATGCCGAACATGCCACTCACGCGCTGGGTGAAGACTTTGAAGGTGCGGCTGGTCGTCGCGCTGCCGGCCTCTTCCTTGCGATTGCCGAACGCAAATCCAAAATCGAAATCGAACCACGGGACCAGCAGTTGCCCGACGCTGCGAAACTCGGCCGCGACGCCGAGGTCGGCGTCGAGCATCGAGAAGGCCGTCTCGTCGTCGGTGCGGTCGTCGTTGATCGGGTTGAAGGTCGCCTTGCTGAGCCCAAGGCGCATCGAGACGACGTGCAGCTTGCCGACGTCGACGATTGCCGGGACACTCACGCCGTTGGAGCTGGCCGCATCGGACGACTTCTGCTCCTGTCCGGGCTGAACGAAACCCATGCCGGTCCAGCGCGCCCCGCCGACGCTGTCGACTGGCGTCGCAGCGGGTCTCATCGCGGGCGGTGGCGGCGGAGCTGGGGGCGGTTCGACCGGCGGAGGCGGCGGTTCGACCGGCGCAGGCGGCGGTTCGACCGGGGCAGGCGTCTCGGCTCCCTTGCCCTCGTTTCCTTTCCCCTCCTCCTTCTTCTTCTTCTTCTCCTTTTCTTTCTCGTCCCGGGCTCTCTGTCGTTCTTCTTTGGCCTTCTGCTCCCTGACCTTTTTCGCTTTTTCCTGCTCTTCCTTCGCCCTGCGTTTTTCCTCTCGCTCGAGCTTCTTCTTCTGCTCCGCCTCTGCCTTTCCACTCGAGGGCGGTGGCGCGTCGGCAGGTGGGGCGGGCTGCCGGCGAGCTTGTACGGTCAGGGGTACTGCCAACACCAGGAGGAGAACGGGGAGCGAGACGCGCAAGGGGAACCTCCAATTCTGCAACGCTACGCGCAGCGCCGCGAGTCACCAACGGATGGATTTCGAAGCCAGAAATGGCCGGTGCTCGCGGGAATCCTGGCGGCTTGACTTTGGTTTCGAGGCTGAGGCGTTGCTGGGAGCCGGACGACGGCCAAGCGTGACCCTCGTATGGAGCTCACTCTGCCGACGAAAAATGCGCCTCGAGCGCGTCGAGAACGCCGGTCACCGTGTACACCTTCGCGGTGAGCGTGGGTTTGATTCCGCGTTCTTCGAGCGCACGGCTCGTCACGGGTCCAATGCTCGCGACGACGACGGAGGCCAGACTGGCGGCTGCGTCGTCACCGAGCAACTCGCACAGCGAAGTGACGGTGGACCCGGAGGTGAACATCACCACGTCGAGCCCGCCGTTTGCCAGCATCGCCCGCAGCTCGGTCGCTCGCTCGCTGCCGACGGGTCTTGTCTCGTACGCCGCAACGACGTCGACCTCGGCGCCGGCCGCGCGGAGCATTTCCGGCAGCGCATCGCGCGCCACCAGTGCGCGCGGGATCAGCACGCGGCGCACCGGGCCGGTTGCGAGCAGCGCCTTGCCGACGGCCTCGCCCACGAACTCGTCGGCGACCAGATCCGCGACGACGCCGTGGGGGCGGAGCGCCGCTTCCGTCTTTGGACCGATGACTGCGACCCGCGCAGAGCCGAACGCGCGCGCGTCTTTGCGCTCTGCGGCGAGCGCCGCGAAGAACCGCTCCACGCCGTTGGCGCTGGTGAAGACCACCCAATCGTAGCTCGACACAGTTCGCGCAGCCGCACGCAGCCGCTCCGCGTCCGGTGGCTCGACGATCTGGATCACCGGAAATACCACCGGCTCTGCCGCGCGCTCCCGCACCTGGCGGGCGGTGCTCTCGGCTTGATGCGGCGCGCGCGGCACCAGCACCCGCTTGCCAAACAGCGGGCGGTTGTCGAACCACCTCAGCTCTTCGCGCAGGCTCACCACGTGGCCGACGATGATCACCGCGGGGTTCGTGACACCGGCCTCGCGCACCCGGACCGCGATGTCCGCGAGGGTACCGGTGACGACGTGCTGCTCTGGCCGCGCGCCCCACTGCACGACCGCGGCCGGCGTCGAGGCGGGGCGACCCCCTTCGACGATCGCCGCGGTGATCTGCTCGATGCGCCGCATGCCCATCAAGACACAGATCGTGTCCGTCGCGGTGGCCAGCTTCTTCCACGCGTCCGGTGACCAGTCGGTCCCGGCTTTGTCGCTACCGGTGATGATAGTCACACTCGACGAGAGCTCGCGGTGTGTCAGCGACATTCCGGCGTAGGCGCTCGCGCCCACCGCCGAAGGGATCCCTGGTACGACCTCGAACGGAACGCCCGCGCGCGAGAGCGCGGAGGCCTCTTCGGAGCCACGAGCGAAGAGGAAAGGATCTCCACCTTTGAGTCGCACCACACGTTTGCCGGCGCGGGCGTGCGAGATGATCTGCTCGTTGATGGCGTCCTGCGACGGACTCTCGACGCCGTAGCGTTTGCCGACGTTGATCTTGACGGCGTTCGGACAGCCTTCGAGCAGCGATGCGTGAGCGAGGGCGTCGTAGAGCACGACGTCGGCTTGCGCCAGCACGTCGCGCCCGCGCACCGTGATCAGGCCCGGATCACCCGGACCCGCACCGACCAGCCAAGCTCTGCCCACGCTCATGTCGCCCGAAAGCGTAGTCCGACGGGCGGCGGTGTGGGGCATGCCTGCGTCGGGACCGTGCGGCGAAGTGCGCAGTTCCTGTCGCTCCAACCGCCTGATATTACGGATTTGCCACGCTGCGTTAGACCTCCGCTGCTTGACACTCGCTCAGGCTTTTGACAAACGCGGCCCCTCGGCGCCCGCCACGTCCCGCGCACGAGGCTCGAGTTTTCGAGCCCACCCCGGGACCGCCGCCCGCGCTGGCAGGTTGGGGAGTTGTCGTTGGGGGAAAGCTCATGCATTTGTCTTCGGAAACCAGTTTGACCGCGCAATCAAGCAGCCCACCCTCGGAAAAGACCGACCCGTGCGCGGCGCCGACCCCGGAGCCGGAGACGGATCCGGAAGGTGCCGGCGTGATCGGTCTGCAGATCTCGGGGCTCGATCGCTGGTTCGTCACCAACGGTGTCACCGCCGTGGGTCCCGTGAGCTACGAGCTGTTGCGCCGCGGGGTCGAGTCCGGACGTATCCCGGCGGGCGCCTTCGTGCGCCACGACAACTGGAAGGTGTGGCGCCGGCTCGACGAGCTCGAGCAGCTCTCCGCGGCGAAACGCGAAGAGGCCGTGCAGCACCTGTCGGCGATCAGCGCAGCGGCCGAGGAGCGAGCGAGCAATCCGTATAACGAGCCACCGCCTCCGCCGACCGAGGAAGAGCTCGCGGAGCAGGAGTCGCCGAACAAGATCCCGTCGATGCGCCCGGCCGCGGTGGATCCGGCCGGCGTGCTAGAGAGTGCAACCGATCTGGAGCAAGCAATGCTGCTCGCGCTCTCGACGGCGGTCACGGCGGCTGGCGCACACGTCGGCTTCTTGCACCTGGTGCGAGCCGATCTCGGCGCAACGGTCGCGACCTTTGCCCACGGTCCCGATGCGGAGATCTTGCTGGGGGAGCGCCTCGCGAACAACGACCCGGTGCTCCTGGCAGCGCAGGCCGGACACACCGTTCTCGGTGAGCCGCGCCTTGGCGAAGCGGGGCGATACATCGCCGGGCGCATGACACGCTGCCTGCCCGGTCCGCGAGGCGTGGCAATGGTGCCGGTCATGGTCGAGGGTCACATGTTCGCGATGATCGAGGTTGGCCGTGCGTCGCGCCCCTTCCGCGCTACCGAGATGGCCCGCGTCGAAGAGGTGACCGAGGCGCTCTCCCGGCGCATCGTCGCCCTCGGCCTCAACTGACGCGGCGCCCGGGAATGCTCGCGAACGCGAGCATGGTGTCGGCGAGCCCTGATTGGTAGTCGGGCCGGCCAGCGGCAGAGAAGCGACGCGTTCTTGATCTGTTGAGCTGTGGTTGGCGAGGGCAACCGGGGAGAGCGCAAAGTCGAGAGTTGGGCACGACCGAGGTGCCCCCGCCTCGCCCGGCCCTCGGCCGCTGTCGCGGTCTCGTGGCGGTCGTTCCCCCCCAAGCGTCGGTCCTCGGCCGCTGTCGCGGCCTGCGGGTCGCCGCGGGGGGGAAGGCGTCTGTGAGCGCTGGAAGGTCAGCGCCGAGGACCGCGCGGTCGGCGAAGGCAGCGGCGGAGAGAGGCGCAAGGAAGGAGGGAGAAGCCGGTCTCCCGCGGCGCAGGGATGGGGTGCGCGGGCCGCGAGGAGAGCAGCGTGCTGGCGTGAGCGCGCCGGGTGCCGTCAGCGCATGCGAGCGACCGCGCGTCGTTACCGTGTGCGTCGCGCACTGCCGGCGCATGCGCGGAACCGCCAGCGATTCACACCCAGCGCGCACCGCGCGCTCCCTTCGGGCACCGAAGCGGTTCGCACTCCGCGCGAGCGCGCGAGCTCGAGGACGCTGCCGCTGCCAAGACCACCGAGGGGCAATCCGGGCACCCCTCTTGTTCGAGGGGTGCGAGAGGCGTGGTTCCGAGCTCTGCGCCGCGCCGAAGCGCGTGCTTGAAAAGAGCATGTCGAGCGCGACGCGAGCACGATTCTTCTTGAGATCTAACCGGCCAATCTCGGATTGCCGCCGAGTTGGCCCGTGTCGGATCGGATCGCGATGATCGCGGCGGAAGAAAGTAAGAGGGCCCGGACAATCACTCCGAGCCCTCGGGTCGTCGCGGTGGGCGCGTTCGACGGCGCTACGTTCGCACGCCATCCCTTGCTGCGGCCAGCTTTCTGCTGTCGCGACGGTGGTCGTTCTCCAGCAGGTGAAGTGCTCTCGGGATGAGTGCCCCGACGTGCTCGACGTAGGGGCGTCGATGCTCAGAAATTAGACCGTCCGGCCGGGCCGGAGGAGCTCCGTTTGCGGGTGCCCACGGTCGCGAAGCGCCAACTGGATGCGGGGCGCTGAACGCGAGTGAGTTCCTGACCATCGAGCACATCGTTCCTTTCGCGAAGGGCGGACCGACCACCGTGGACAACTGCTGCCTGCTCTGCTCGGCTCACAACTCGTACCGAGCGCGACAGGTGTTCGGCGACGAGCACATCGTGAACGAGATCGCCGGGGCTCGAGCTCGCCGCGAAGCGAACCGCACGCCTGATGTGCCGTCCGCGCCGCCAGCACCGCCGGTGCCTGCGGTCGCGGCCGCGCCCGAGCCCGAAGTGTTCGAGAAGGTGCGCTCGGCGCTGGTGCTCTCGGGCTTCAAGCGGGCCCAGGCACGGCACGCTGTCGAACAGGTGCGACTGCGCGGGGTCGAGCCTCGGGCCGAACCCCTGCTTCGCGCCGCGATCGCCGTGCTCACACCCTGAGACGGTCCGGGCACACCCCCACAAAGGGTGTGCCGGCAGGTGCTCGTGGTCTCGGCAGTGGCAGCGTCGTGGGCACGAACGCGAGCGAGGAGAGAGGAGCGCATCATGAGTCGAAGGGGACGCACCAGGCAGAGGCTCATCGGCTTGCGCGCGACCGGCGCGGCTGCCGGCGGGAGCAGAGCGCGCGCTTGGCCAGCGCGCTGCTCGGGCTGGTCGCGGACCACCGCCCGCGCCGTGACTCGCTGGCGCGTGCGCTCTGTGCGGCCAGCAAGCGCTTCCGCCGCCTCGGCTCGGGCCGCCGCCCCGAGCGGATGGTGGACGCTCACGCTCGGCCCGGCGAGAACCGATCAGGAGCGTGGTGTCGGCGAGAGCACTGGAACCGTCGGGTCGAGCCGCGTAGAGTCCCCGCGATGGCGAGGTTCGCGGTCAGGTTCGTCGGGGCGCTGCTCGCGGGCAGCGTCGTCGGTCTGGCGCTCGCGTCCTCGACCGGTGCGTGCAGCGCGCCCTGTGAGACCGCTGACACGAGCCCGGTTCGGTACAAACAGGGCAGTGTCAGCCCGGACGGCACGACCTACGCATCTTCGCCCTGGGAGGGGCCGTATCTGCACTTCCCCGGCGGCCGTCGTTACCAGCTGGAGCACGGACTTGGTGTCACTCCGCCCGCGGTCTTCACCTATCTCGCGTTCGATGAGCGCCCGCTGCCGAACGGCAACACCGCGGAGAGCGCGGGCAACCAGGTGGTAATCGAGCGCGTCGACGATCAGATCATCCAAGTGCGCAACGACACCTGCGCCGAGTTCTGGCTGCGCGTGGTGGCAATGGCGGGCCCGAGCGCGGGTCCTGCCGACGCCGGCGGCGACTAGCGCTGGGGCAGGTGCACCCTCGTGTCTCACTCCGCAGCGTGCTGCTCCGAGCGCGCGAACTGAAGCTCATGCAGTCTCGCGTACAGGCCGCCTTGTTCCAGCAGCTCTTCGTGGTTGCCTTGCTCCACCACGCGCCCTTTGTGAAATACGACGATGCGGTCCGCACGGCGGATCGTCGACAACCGGTGGGCGATGATGATTGCGGTGCGGTTGGCGAGCAGGGCCTCTAGAGCGCGCTGCACCCGCGCTTCCGTGTCGCTGTCGATGTTCGCCGTCGCTTCGTCCAAGATCAGGATCGGTGCGTCGCGGTACAGCGCCCGCGCGAACGCGATGAGCTGTCGCTCGCCGGCGCTGAAATTCGCGCCATGTTCGTCCACAATCGCGTCGATGCCCCCAGGCCGGCTCTCGAACACGTCCAGCGCGCCGATCCGCTCCAGCGCCTGACGCACCCGCTCGCGGTCGGGCTCTTCCCCAGCCGCGATGTTGGTGCAGACCGAACCCGGAAACAGGTACACGTCCTGCGGAACCACCGCAAAACGCCGCCGCAGCTCCTCGCGCTCGAGCCCGCGCACGTCGTCACCATCCACACGCACCACCCCGCCCTCGAGCTCGTACAAACGCAACAAGAGCTGGGTCACGGTGCTCTTGCCCGCACCCGTCGGCCCCACCAGCGCGAGCTTCTCCCCGCGACGCGCTGCAAAACTCACCTCGCTGAGCACCGGAACGCCCTTCTTGTACGCGAACGTCACGTCCTCGAAAGCGAAGGCAAAGGCCTTGTCCCCCGGCGGCGCCGCTTCGGTCGGTACGGCGTCCTGCTCGCCCACCGGTGTCCCGTCGACCAAGCCGAACACTCGCTCCGCCCCCGCCATTGCGCTCTGCAGCAGCGTGTAGCGCATCGCCAGTGCACTGATGGGCTCGAAGAACTGCACCACGTAGGCGTTGAACGCCACGATCGTGCCAAAGCTCACGCTGTGGTAGCCGAACGACACCACGATGGACGCCAGGCAGATCGCGGTCACCATTTCGATCGCCGCGTCCTGCATGGCCTCGAACTTGATGCTCGCGATGTTGGCGTCGCGGTACGAGCGATTGATCGAGTCGAACTCCTCTGCCGCCTGCTCTTCGCGGCGGTAGGCCTGTACGACTCCCATGCCCGAGACCTGCTCGTTCATGGTCGCGCTCATACGGGCGGTCTTGGCGCGGATCTCCCGGAACGCCTCCCGCATGCGGCCCCGGACGCTGATCACCAGGAGGATCACCAGCGGCGTCGTGCTGAAGGTGATCAGCGACAGTTTGAAGTCGAGGATCACCATCAAGATCACGATGCCGACCAGACGCACGAGGTCACCCGCCGCCGCCAGCGCACCCGACGAGAACAGCTCCAAGATGGCGTCGATGTCGTTGGTCACGCGGGTGACGAGTCGCCCAACCGGTTGCCGATCGAAGAAGCCGATCCGCAGCCGGTGCAGGAACACGAACACGTCGCGTCGCAGGTCGGAGGTTGCCCGGGCGCCGAGGACCTGCGTGGCGTAGACCTGAACGTACAGGAGCACCTGTTCGAGCAACACGATGCTCGCCAGCGCGAGGCCGGAGCGGAGCAGAACGCCCGAGTCGCCGACCAGCACACCCTTGTCGAAGGCGTGCAGCATGATCAGCGGTCGGAACAGCGAGGTGAGCGCCGTCACCAGCACGCTCACCAGCGACACACCCAGCAATCTGCGATGCGGCCGCAGGTAGGGCCACAACCGAGCGATCAGCCGGCGGTCGTACGCCTTGCCCATCGCGCTCTCTTCGTGGAACGCCTTGAGCAGCTCCTCGGTCCGAGCTTCGGCCCCGTCCCCGGCCTTCGCCGGAGCGTCGCTGGTGGATGCGCGCGCGCCGGTCACGGTGCCTCGGCTCCGCGACTCGAGGGCACGATGTCCTCGGCGCCGAGCCGCTCCAGCTCCCGCTCGATCCGCTGTTCTTCGGCAAAAGTCGCGTAAAGGCCGGCGTTTTCTACGAGCTCGTCATGCGTCCCGCGCTCGACGATGCAGCCTTCGTCGAGCACGACGATCTGATCACAGCGAGAGGCCGCAGCCACCCGGTGGGTGATCAAGATCAGTCCACGCTTCTCTTTCTGTCGTTCGATGGCCTCCAGGATCGCCTTCTCGGTCCGAGCGTCGACCGCGGACAGCGGATCGTCGAGCACGAGCACGCGCGGATCACTCACGAACGCCCGGGCCAGCGCGACGCGCTGTTTCTGCCCGCCCGAGAGCTGCACGCCGCGCTCGCCGACGACGGTGTCGAAGCCGTCCGGTAGCCCCAGCACCTCGTCCAGGATGTTGGCTTCACGAGCCGCCTCGCGCACGGTCAAGAGCCCGGCCTCGGTGTCCGGCTCGTCGAGTGCGTAGCCGATGTTGCGACCCACCGTGGTCGAGAACAAGAACGCCGTCTGCTGTGCGTATCCGACGGCGCTGCGCACCGTCTCGAGCGGCAGCTCACACACGTCCTTGCCGTCGAGGAAGATCGTGCCCTTCGGTGTCGGTTGCAGCCGCGGCAGGAGCACGGCGAGGGTGCTCTTGCCGCTGCCCGTCCGCCCGACGATGGCCAGGGACTTGCCCGCCGGTAGCTGAAAGCTCACGTCGCGGAGCACGCTACGTTCGCCGTGAGCGAAGCTGAGCCCGCGCACCTCGAGCTCCCCTCTGACCGCTTCCGGGGCCGCAGCCTCGCCGTCCAAGATGTCCGGGACCGCTTCGAAGATCTCCTTCAAGCGTGAGTACGAGGCGCGTCCGCGCTGGACCAAGCTCACCAGGAAGCCGAGGGCGATGAGCGGCCAGGTCAGGCGGGCCAGCGCGCGATAAAAACCCAGGAATCCGCCGGGGCTCAGCTCTCCCTTCAGCATCAGGTGTCCGCCGTACCAGAACACCACCAGCATGCCGAAGGTGGTGATGGCGCTCATGATCGGGCCCATGGCTCCGCGCAGCCGGGCCAGCGCCAGGGTCTTGTCGAAGTAGTGTCGGTTTTCTTTCTCGAAGCGCTGAAGCTCGCTCTGCTCCAGCGAAAATGATCGGACCACGCGCATGCCCGCGATGCTCGACTGCACCATGCCGCTCATCGTGCCGAGTGCGTCCTGGTAGTCTCTCTGCCGGGTGAAGATCTGCTTCGAGAAGTAGCGTGTTACCATCAGCAAGAGGGGTAGGGCCGAGAGTGATGCGAGGGTGAGCTTCCACGACATCCCGAGGGTCACCGTCAGCGCGCTCACCAGCGCGAACAGCGTGTTGATCACGTTGAGAACCCCGAAACCGAGCAGCAGTCGGACCTGAGCCAGGTCATTGGTGATGCGGCTCATGATCTCACCCGTGCTCATACGTCGGTAGAAAGCCGGACCGAGCTTCTGCAGCCGGTCGAGCATCGCGCGGCGGAGCTCGTACTCTGCGATGCGCCCGCCATTGAAGACGGCCACTCGTGACAGCACTCGGATCACGAACGAGCCGAGCGCGACGGCGATCAAGAACACGCCGAGGGTCGTGGCCGCCGAGTACTCCGTGCCCACGGCCAGGTCGATGGCTCGCATCAGCCGGGTGTCGAACCAGTACTGCGCGGTCTGATACACCGCGAGCAGCACGAGCCCCACGCCGTAGCGAGGCAGCTGGCGCACGAACTGAGCACCCAGCGTGACCGGGATCTCCGACGGGGCTGGGCTCTTCTTCTGCATGGGAACGGGCGGACGAGACAACGACGCAGCGGAGACCGATCCTTGTACCAGGGGCCGACACCGCCAGGGACGTCCGAAACTCTCGGGTTTTTCGCCGGGCGCCTCGGGTTCTGCCACGCGGCCGCCGATCCACGCGGATTCGACCTCGTCGTCCGCGCGCCCGGGCTCGTGCGAAGAACGGCTCGGCTCAGGTCTTCGTGCTGACCAAGCCCAGGGTGATGGCGGCCTTGGTCAGCGCGGCGGTGCCCTGCACGTTGAGCTTGCGCATCAGGCGTTCGCGGTGCGTCTCGACGGTCCGCACGCTGATGCCGAGCTCGTCTGCGATCTGTTTGTTGGTGAAGCCGTCGGCGATCAACGTCAGCACCTGAAGCTCGCGGCGAGACAGTGAACCGCTGCCCGAGCTGGGCGGAGGCACCGACTCGCCGGTGGCGAAGATTCGACGTGAGCCGGACTGGCCGTCGTTGCGCAAGGCTTGAAGGGCTCCCAGCACGACCTCACGTCCAGAGCCCTTGCCCAAGAAAGCGCTGACACCCGCGGCGGCGAGCTCCCCCTCGCTGGCAACGCTCTCGTTCAGTCCGAGGACAACCACAGCGACGGCTGGGAACGCACCTTTGAGCTGGCGGGCCGCTTCCAAGGGTGCCGCTGCGGGGCCGGCCAGCGCCACCAGGAACACGTCGGCCTGCAACGGACCGGCGCGTCGCGCCGCGTCCTCGACGTTGGTGGCGGAGCCGACCACTTCGACCTCCTGTGCGTCACGCAGGAAGCTCTTGAGTCCAGCCAGGACGACCGGGTGATCGTCGACCAACAGGATTCTCAGCCGGTCTTGACGTGGTTTGTGGGTCGCGGCTTGCATCGAGTGGTCAGGTCGCGCTGCGAAGCGCCGTGATCGATCAACCAAACCTTCCTCCTCCGGCGCGCCGCGGTCAAGCCACGGCGCCGCCGTGATCTGCGCAGAAAGTGGCGTCTGCGGAACGAGTGCTCCTATCCGGAGCAGCTCGACCCCGCCCGCGAACCGCCGCTGGGGCGCCGCTCAGTCCGCCGCGGACAGCCTCTCGGGTTCTTCGTGCGACTCGGCAGGCTCCGGTCGGGCCTCGGCCGGGCGAAGGCTGCGCGGTGAGAGCTCCCCGCGCAGCACCGGCAAGCAGATCTTTACCGCCAGGGTCAGGACCATCAGACCAAAGGCCCAGATCCCCGCGGCGATCTTCCACTCGGCCAGCGTGGGCATGTACTCGATGAGCTCGTGCAGGGTGCTCGGAATGAAGCCCGGAACGATCAGGCCCATGCCCTTCTCGATCCAGACGCCGGTGAACCCCGCAAGGCAGGCGAGGTTGAGCATCCACGTCGCCTGCTGGCGATTCGGGGCGAGCAGGAGCACGGCAGAGACCAGGTTGAGGGCCACGGCCGTCCAGATCCACGGCACCAAGGCGGCTTTGTCGTGAAGCCCGAAGAACAGATACCGGACGGAAGCGGCGTGGGTGCCACCGGCGTAGAGAGAGGTGAACAGCTCCGACGCGAGCATGAACAGGTTCACCAGCACGGTGATGCGCAAGATGGCGCGCAGTGTGCCGATCGGGCCTTCTCCGATCTTCAGCCCGGCCACCTTGCGCAGGATCTGAAGCAGCAGCACCACGAAGGCCGGGCCGCTGACGAAAGCCGAAGCAATGAAGCGCGGGGCGAGCAACGCCGAGTTCCACATTGGTCGGCCGCCGAGCCCGCTGTAGAGGAAGGCGGTGACGGTGTGAATCGACACCGCCCAGGCGATGCTGAGGAAGACGAACGGCAGGTACCAGCGCCTGGCCGGTCGGCGTCCCAGGAAACGCATGTAGGTCAGGTAGCCCGCGATGTGCAGGTTGATCAGCAGGTAGCCGCCGAGCACCAGCACGTCCCAGGTCAGCATGGAGATTGGCCAGTTGAAGCGGCCCAGCCCCGGCATGATGTGCCAGAAGCGATCCGGGCGTCCCATGTCGACGACCACGAACGCAAGGCACACGACGATCGAAGCAATGCTCAAGAGCTCGCCCACCAGCACGACGTCGTGCATTTCGTGGTCGTCGTACAGGTACGCCGGGATCACCATCATGACGGCGCCGGCAGCGAGCCCGACGCCGAACGTGAAGTTGGCAATGTAGAGACCCCACGACACGTGATCGGTCATGCCCGTCAGCTGCATGCCCTGCACGACCTGATGGGCCCAGGTGTTGGCACCAACGAGCGCGATGGCGGTGAGAGCGATCATCCACACGTAAAAGCGCGCCGGACCGTCCGTGCTCATCTTGAGCGCGGTCCACAAGAAGCGCGGGTAAGTGACGAGGTGTGTGTCGCGGTTCATCGTGAGCTGCGGGGGGGGCGTGGTTATTTGTCGAAGTAGTAATAAAAACGAGGTTGGGTCCCGAGCTCTTCCTTGAGCACGTAGACCCGCTTGTTCTCGAGCACCCAGCGGATTTCGCTGTCTGGATCGAGCAGGTTGCCAAAGACCCGCGCGCCGGTTGGGCAGGCCTCGAGGCAGGCAGGCAGGCGTCCTTCACGGGTGCGGTGCAAACAGAAGTGACACTTCTCGACCACGCCCTGCGGTCGGATGCGGTTCGAGAGGTAGGACTGCTCCGGATTGATCTCGTCAGCCGGAACCTCGGGTTTGGTCCAGTTGAAACGCCGCGCGTGATAGGGGCACGCGGCCTCGCAGTAACGACAGCCGATGCACCAGTTGTAATCGACGACGACGATGCCGTCCTTCTCCTTCCAGGTCGCTTGCACGGGGCAGACCTTGACGCACGGCGGATTGTCACACTGCTGGCACTGCACTGGCAGGTAGTACTTGCCCGGCGCCGGCACCGCGTGATCGTAGTCGGCCGTGCCCTTCTCCATGTCGAAGCTGCCCTGCTCCATCTCCAGCACGCGGATGTACGAGTTGTTGGTGCTCCTATCGTGGTTGTTCTCTTTGTGACACGCCTCGGCGCACTTGCGGCAGCCGATGCAGACCGAGAGGTTCAGTGCGTAGGCGAACTGCACGCCATCTTCGGGTCGTACGTCGCCGATCGAGACCTTGCGGCCGTACCGCTGTTCGGTCTCCCGCTCCAGTCGCGCCAGGACTTGCTCCAGGTCCGCACGGCTGAGCTCGCGGTAGTGTCTCTGCAAGAACTCGCTCAGGCTGGTCGTCTGCGAGAGCTTCTCGAGGGGCGACAGCGCCTGCGCGAACGCTGCGGTGCCGACGGTGGCGCCGACAACCTTGAGCGCCACGCGGCGAGTGACTGGCTCAGCCATGGGGAGCTCCCTTGGCTGCCGCGCCCGAGCGCTGGTTTTCGAGCCCGCGGTCCCGGGGCAAGAGCACGGGTTGTCCGGGCTGATACCGAGGCAGATGCGGGTCGTGGCAATCTACGCAGTTGTTGCGAGTCCGGCCGCCGCGGGTGCGATCCCAGTAGCCCTGCATGCCGCCATGGGCGCCCTTGCCGTAGTCGCGGTACTGCGGGCCGTGGCACTGCCCGCACAAGAGCATCACCTCGGTCATCGGGATCTTGCGGCCGTCCGCCAGGTGCAACGAAGTTGCGTCGCCCGCCTGATGACACTGGGCGCAGGTCAGCGTGCCGTGCTCGAAGCTCAGGCTCTGATGAAACTCCTTCAGCTCGGATGCGGACGCAGGCAGCGTGTCGTGCTTGCGCTGCGAGTGACAGCTCGCGCACGAGACACGAATGGGCCGCCCGAGTGGGTCGAGCTCGTCCGTCTCGATCGAGGTCAGCTTCTCCGGGCTGCGAATGAGCACGGGCGCCGGCGCTGCCGAAGCGCGCGGCGCGCTCGCGCCGAAGCGGGGATTGTCGGGGCGATTGCAGGCGACCGCTCCGAGCACGAGCGCGCTGATCAGGATGGCATCGAACGGAGGCTGCCCAGGCACGGCGGCGTCAAAAGAGCACTTGCCGTGCCAGCTGCTGGAACTCGCTGAAAACTAGCGGATTGGGCGCGGCCTCCACGCGGGGACTTCGATGCTTTGCGCACTCGTTGCGCAATCAATCGACCTTGCTGTCCAGTTTGCGCGGAGGCTCTTCGCACAGTCCCCGTCGGCGCTCAGCCTCGGCCCCGATTAATGGCTCAATCGCGGGAAAGCCGACGCGTGGTCCGCGCTGGCCCGTCCGTTGCTTGGCACTACAGCTTGCCATGCCGGTGAGTGCTCTGGTGCTGACCCTCGACCCCGGGGAGCGGGAGAAACGTGGGGTGAAGTACGTCCTGTCTCGCGACCCACGGGTAACGCTGGGTGACCTGGTCGATGACTGTCTTCCGGTCGTGACCACAACCGATTCCCTCGAAGAGGCCGAAGATCTCGCCGAGCAGCTGCTCGGTATTCCGGGGGTCCGTTTCCTGGACGTCGTCAGCGTCGACTTCAGCGACGTGGAGGAGATCGCCAGTGGTTCTGCGGGGCGCTCGCCGCGCCGCGCCCGGCGAGCTCATCAGCAGAACCCAGCCAAGGAAGGGCAGTGAAAGTGGAGCGCCGAGACTTCATCAAGGCCACGGCCATGGCCAGTGCAACGGTCGCTGCCAGTCGCTTGGCCAAGGGCCAGGACCCGCCGGCCGTGGACCCGAACGTGCTCGCGAAGAGCGACAAGGACGTGAAGTGGCACAAGGCGCCGTGTCGTTTCTGCGGCACGGGCTGTCACGTTCAGGTGGGCGTCAAAGCCGGCAAGGTCGTCGCCATCGCGGGCGATCAAAAGGCCGAGGTGAACCGCGGCCTCTTGTGCGTGAAGGGTTATCACGTCGGTCTCGCGCTCTACGGCAAAGACAGGCTCACGAAGCCCCTGTTGCGCAAGAACGGCAAACTCACACCCATCTCCTGGGACGAGGCGCTCGAGGTGATTGCCGCCCGCGTGCTGATGGACCCCAAGGGTTTTGCCATCTACGGCAGCGGACAGTGGACCATCCCCGAGGGGTATCTCGCGCAGAAGATCTCGAAGGGTGGCATCGCGAACAACCAGATCGATCCCAACGCTCGCTTGTGCATGGCGTCAGCAGTGACGGGATTTCTCGCTACCTACGGGGCGGACGAACCAGCGGGTGCCTACGACGATCTGGACCGTGCCAACGTCGTCATCTTCTGGGGCAACAACCCCGCCGAAATGCACCCGGTGCTGTTCTCCCGCATCCTCGAGCGGCGCACCCGCGGCGAGAAGATCACGCTGATTGACCTGAGCACGCGGCGCACCCGCACCAGTGGTCATTGCCAGCACGTCTTCACCTTCAAACCTCAGACCGATCTCGCCGTTGCCAACGGCATTGCCAACCTGCTGATCCAGCGGGGCAACTACGATCGCGAGTTCGTCGAGCGGTTCTGCAACTTCCGGGCGGACGCAACCCCCGGCACCCTCGATGGCGTTGCGATCAGCTTCGACGAGTACAAGAAACGCGTCGCGGAATACACACCGGAGAAGGTGCAAGAGATCTCGGGTGTGCCTGCCGACGGCATCCGGCTGATGGCGGATCTCTTCGGGCGGCGCGACCTGCGCATCGTGAGCCTGTGGTGCATGGGCATGAACCAGCACACGCGGGGAACCGCGATCAACTCGCTGGTGCACGCAGTGCACTTGCTCAGCGGGCACTTCGGCCGCCCCGGTGACGCGCCGACCAGCTTGACGGGGCAGCCCTCGGCCTGCGGGACCGTGCGCGAGGTCGGCACGCTGGCCCATGCCCTGCCCGGTGGACGTGTGCTCGCGAAGCCCGAGCACCGTGAGTTCACCGAGAAGACCTGGAACGTGCCGGCGGGACGCATCAAAGAAAAACCCGGCTATCACACCGTGGAAATGTGGCGGAAGTTCTCCACGCCCAAGGACAAGGGCGGAGACATTCACACCATCTGGGTGCAGGTGACGAATCCGGCGCAGTCGCTGCCGAACACACATGCCCTGGTGGACCCGAGCCGGAAGGACCCGGACAAATTCCTGATCGTGTCCGACGTGTATCCGACGGCCACCACCGAGATCGCCGATCTCGTCTTGCCAAGCGCGCTCTGGGTGGAAAAAAACGGCATGTTCGGCAACTCCGAGCGGCGTACGCAGCAGTGGTTCCGCATGGTCAAGCCGCCCGGCGAGGCCCGCGACGACGTGTGGCAGATGCTGGCGGTCATGCGGAAGCTCTGGGAGAAGAACTTCGAAGGCATGAAGGACAAAGACGGGGCCTACCTGTTCGCCATCAAGAAGAACGGCAAAGAGCTGCCGGTCTGGGAGTGGGCACACTTCTACGATGTCAACGTGGACGAGGCGCTGTTCACGGAATACCGACAGTTCTCGAAATGGAAGCATTACGATCTCGCCCCGTACTCCGAGTACGTCAAAGCGCGCGGCCTGCGCTGGCCGGTCGTGGAACAACCGGACGGAACCTGGCGCGAGACACGCTGGCGCTTCGCCGGGTTCGACGACCCTTTCGTGAAGAAAGGGCAAGAGTTCGATTTCTACTGGTCGACGACCAAGGACGGCAAAGCGCAGATCTGGGCGCGTCCTTACGAACCTCCGCCGGAGTCTCCCGACAAAGACTACCCGCTGTGGTTGTGTACTGGTCGCGTCATCGAGCACTGGCACACGGGCACCATGACGATGCGCATCCCGCAGTTGCAGGCCGCGATGCCGCAGGCCTACGTCGAGATGAATCGAGACGACGCCCGCCGCCTCGGCATCTCGAACGGTGAGATCGTCACGCTCGAGACCCGTCGCGGCGCGCTCGACTTGCCGGTGTGGATCGACGGGCGCGGGGAGCCGCCGCCGGGCTCGGTGTTCGTGCCGTTCTTCGACGAAACGCGGCTGATCAACCAGCTGACCTTGGATGCGTTCGATCCGTTCAGCAAACAACCCGACTACAAGAAGTGCGCGGCACGCGTGGTCAAGAAGCGCCCGGAGCAGAAGCCCGCATGACCGAGGCGCCGCGCTCCGAAGTGGGCGGCGATCGCAGCGCCGCGCTCACCCGCCTCTGGTACGTCGCGGCAGTAGGTGTGGTGACCACGGCGTTCGGCGGTTACCTCACGGCGACGCACCACCCACCGACGGCTGCCAAGGCCACTCCAGTACCCAGCGCCGAGCCCGCGGAGAGCATGCCGAGCTACGAGAACATGGGCGCGCGGCGCCGCGGACCGAACGCGGGCATGTACACCGGCGCGTTCGACGAGATGAACGCGGACAAGCCGGGTCTGCGCGACCCGGTCGTGCAGACGGACGCCGAGCGGCAGAGTGTGGTCACTGCGCGCGCCGGGCGCCGGGCTTATGACGGCGCTCCCCCCACGATTCCCCACGAGGTGAAACAAACAGGCTTCCCGGATTGCCTCAGCTGTCACGGCGAGGGCGCCAAGGTTGCCGGCACTGGCAAACGTGCACCCCGCATGAGCCACGAACGCATGGATAGCTGCACGCAGTGTCACGTCCCGACCAGCGCGCCGACGCCGCTACGTCCGCCCGAGAACCCGGTGGAGAACGACTTCGCGGGGCTGGCCGCCCCACAGAAGGGAACACGCGCGTGGC
Organism: Myxococcales bacterium; assembly: GCA_016706225.1. NCBI lineage: Bacteria > Pseudomonadati > Myxococcota > Myxococcia > Myxococcales > Myxococcales bacterium. The sequence continues at coordinate 735,792 of JADJKB010000022.1, read as the reverse complement.
CCGGTGCGCCGCCGACCATTCCTCACCGCACGCTCATGCGCTCGGAGTGCTCGAGCTGTCATGGCGTCACCGGTGTGAACGGCATCCGCAGCTCGCACCCCTATCGCGTGAGCTGCACTCAGTGTCACGTCGGCAGCGCGGCGCTCGATCAACGCGCGCCGGGCGAGTCCCCGCCGCCATGGCAGGTTACTCCTCCCGCCACACCGTGACCTTGCCCCGCGCCCACGCAAGGTGAGCACGCGGGCGCCCGTCACTCGGCGATGGTCTGGTAGAAAAGATCAGCGAGGGCGGCGTGGCCCTCGTTGTTCGGGTGAATGCACGTCAGGTCGAACCAGAGCGGCTGGTTGGGCCCGCGGTAGCACGGTGAGGTCGGGTCGTTGCGCTTGTAGCCGTGCCCGCAGAAGCTCTCGAGCATGAAGATCATGTCCGACTGCGTATCGACGGCGATCTTCGCGTACTGCTCGTTGGCCCAGATCACCATGTCGGCTTGAGCTTTTTTGTCCTGCCAGGGCTGGATGCCGCCGAGCTGCACGCCGGGACACGCGGCGACGTCGCCGGTGCCGTCGGTGAACTCGTAGTTGTCGCCGAACACGACATCAACGCCGCCCGGCACATTGACCGGGTTTTTCAGCCATTCGACCGTTGACCGCAGCAGCGCGACGAAGTCCTTCGTGTCCTGCCACAGCTGGGGAAGCGTCTTCTTGGGACTGGTGCCGCCGCCGTCCTGGGTGATCGCGCTGATGTCGTTGCCGCCCACCGTCATGATCACCAGGTGATGCAGGTTGCGTTTGTCGACCGGGATACAGGTCTCGACCTGTTTGCTGTCCTTCATCAAGTCGTCGGTGCGCGCGCCCCACTTCGCACAACTCACGAAGGCGCCGGACTCGGACGGCAGGGCCACCCCGTTGATCGGATCGGCTGCGCCCCAGCCAAAACCCGGGGCCGCGATGTTGAAGTGCGTGGCGAGCTTCTGCGACAGGATCGCCCGGTAGACCGCCGCCGGGTTCAAATTGGTCGGAGGCGTCCCGACGGTGACGGAGTCACCGAGAAACACGACCCGTTGCACACCCTTGATGTCCTGATGGTTCGTGCCCTTGCAGTGCTTGCCGACCGTTGGACCAAACTGGTCGTAGTCGAGGGAGACGGTGGGCGGGTTGACGAACTGACTCTGAAAACACTTGGCCGCGGGGCCCGCGTCGCTCGTGATCACGTCGGCTGCCGCGTCCGGCACCCCACCACTGCCGCCGCCTGCGTCGACGCCCGCGCTGCCGCCACCATCCGGCGTCGTGCCCCCGCTGCCGCCGCTCGGCATGCCGGCCACGCCCGCGCTGCCGCCGCTCGCGCCACCGCCGCCGCTGCTCGCTCCGCCGGTCGTCGCGGAGCCCGCCGCGCCGCCCGTCGAGCTCTTGCTGCTCTCGCCGCTCTCGGAACCACACGCGACCAGGGCCGCGAAGCCCGCGCCCAACACCAATCCGGCTGCTCGACTCACGGGCAGGAAAGTACACGGACCGGCCGGCCGGCTCAAGCGTCATTCTCGGTCCGGACAGCGTCCACGCGAGTTCCGGACTGCGCGGCGGCTCGAGGCCAAATGCCGGGCTTTTGACCCCCATTTTGCAGGCTCTCCAGGTGGCACGTCGAGTGCTCTAGCAGTCAGAGATGAGCCCCCGACGTTTGTTTCTCGGTCTCCTGCTGCTCGCCGCTCCGGCGTGTTCGTCCGCCACGGGAGGTTCCCCGGACCCCGCCGAAGCGACGACCCGGGTCGGAGATCGAGTGAAACAGGTCAAGAGCGCCTACTGCAGCATCACGGTCAAGGGAGTCGGGGCACGCGCCACCGAGCTCGACTACCTGCCGCACGTGCTCGCGTGTGAGAACTTCAGCGCTGGGCTGGAGGCTCTCAAGGCGCTGGCCATCGCTGCGCGTTCAATCGCGTACTACAGCATGTCGAGCTCGGGTTCGATCTGCGACGGACAGACCTGCCAGGTCTACAGCTGCAAGAACAAACCAGGGCCGCTTCACTTTCAAGCCGTCAAGGAGACGGCCCAACAATACCTGAGCTACGACGGGATGGTCACCTACGCCTTCTACGTATCGGGTGACTCCGGTGTTTCTGGGCCGAGCTGCATCGACACGACGGGGTCGATGGTCAAGTACGTCACGTTCAACGACGGCAAGACGGGCAACAGCGTCAGTCAGTCCAAGCTCGGATTCATCGGCCCGCCTGGCTTCGGTCAGAATCGCGGGTGCATGAGTCAGAACGGCTCTCGCTGTCTCGAAGAGAACGGGCGCGACGCCGTCGGCATCCTGCATTTTTACTACGGTGATGACATCGAGGTCCTCGATGCGCCGGGGGCTTGTTCGGTGCCGAGCGGCGCAGCCGACGAGCCCAGCGCCCCGCCCGCGGAAGAGCCACCACCGGCGGGGACGGACGAGCCCGCCGCAGACCCACCCGCCGCAGACCCACCGCCGCCGGCCGCCGCCTCGTGTCAGGGGTTCTGCGGGTCTTCGGATCCCGCCCCGGGTTCGAGCCCGGCCTGTTACTGCGACGACCTCTGTAGCTCGCTCGGCGATTGCTGCGGCGACTTCAGCTCGAGCTGCAACTGAGCGTTCAGGCCTCGAACCGGCGCCTGAAGAGCTCGCCGCCCACGGCTGCGAACAGGCCCAGAAGCCCAAAAAACAACAAGCCGCCCGCCCAGGGTGTGGCGCGGCTCTGGCCGAGCACGAGCACACCCGCTGGCTCCGTCGGCAGGCTGGCCGTGAAGCTCTGGCAGGTCTTGCTTGGGCATTGGTAGATCTCACCAAAGAGCGTCTCGTCTGCCCCCGGTTGTCTACCCGTGGCAATCGCGAAAAACCGCCCTTGTGTGCCGGCGAGGCGTGCGACGGTGTACTTCTGCTGCGCACCGCCGCTCTTGATCGACACGATGGCGACGGCGTTGTCAGGCACGTGACTCCTCAGCTTGGGTGCACGCGAAGAGCTCTCCGGGTTTCGAATGTCGTCCAGATCCACGTTGTCTGCCAAAAGCTGGAGGACGCCGCTATGACGGCTTCGCTCGACCCACTGCTTGACCTCGGGATCGTCGAAGGTCGATGCCTTGACGTTGGGTGAGATGGCCCAGACCGTGTTGTCCAGCGTCAACGGCAAGTAGACCCGAGTCACGCCAGGCAACTCTTCGCGCTGTCCGTCGCGCCCGACGCGATACTGTTTGTACATGTACGCGCCGAGGGGTTCGGCGTTCACACTGACCAAGCGCCCGGAGAGCTCCTTCGAGCGATCGCGAAGCTCGGCCGCGCTCGCGAGCTCGATTGGACTCTCGGGATCGACGACGTTGGCGCTCGCCCACTCTGCCACCCGTCCACGAGCTCGATCCGGCGCCCGTCGTTGAGCTCTGCGAGTCCGCTGACCTCGACCTTGCTGTAACCAAACACGAGCCGTAGCCCCAAGTAGAGGAGCAATGCCGCGGCGGCGGCCGTGACCCCGAGAGCCGTGACGATGCGGGTCAGTACTGGGCCCGTCAGCCCCGACGCCAGGGGTGACCGTTGCTGCCAGTTGCGCAGCGGTGGCACCGGCGGCGGTGCGAGCGACGCGATCACGCGAGCCGCCTGGGCGGGCGCCTCTGGGGTCTCGCCGCGGCGGGCGGCGGCGGCCTCTTCCCAGGCTTCCCAGCCAAGTTGTGCGACGGGTGTCGAGTCGGGCGGGGGCTCGTCGGATTCGGAGAGGTCGCCTGCGCTTCGTGAGTCGTGCCCCGAGTGCGGGGCGGCGTGACTCGCATCCGCGTGCGGAGCCGTGTGCGGCTCTCGTCTGGAGTCGAGCTCCAGATCGAACGCCTTGATGGGGTGGTGAGCCGGCAGCGCACCGAGATCGAGATCGGGGACGTCCAGCTCCGGGCGCGGAGTCTTGGCTGGGGTGAGCTCACCGAGCTCCGGTGATGGTTCCGGTGCAGGCACTACAGGAGCCTGGTGAGCGTCCACGCCGTCGACGTCGAAGAGCCCCGCCAGCCCCGCGGCTTCGCTGGTTCGTGCCGGAGCCGCTTCGGCGCTGTGCTCGTGCTCGGCATCGAAGAACCCCACCAGCTCCGCGACTTCCCCGGTTCCCCTTGGCTCACGCCGTTCCTCCGGCGCCGGGCGCGCACGAGTTGGATCGCGAGTTCCCGCTGGCGCACCGCAGGCGGGGCAGCGGTCGAACGCCAATGCGTAAGGCCGCTTGCAGGCGCCGCAGTGCTGTCTCACGAATCCTCCACGTAGTCGAGGTTCTTGCCGTGGGTCTCTTCCAGAAAGAAGAGCGCGACGACTGCGAAGAGCAGCGTGACCACCCCGACGCTGAGCGCGCTGCCGACGACGCCGAGCGTGCCCTTCAGGTGCTTGAACGCAAATGTCACCGGCACCACCGCTCCGCGCACGAAGTTGGGCGCGGTGGTGGTCACCGTTGCGCGGATGTTGGTGCCGAACAGCTCGGACGCCATGGTGACGAACACGGCCCAGTAACCGGTGGCAAAACCCAGCGCCAAACACACGGCGTAGAACGCATCCAGGGAGCGCCTGGCGACGGTGAAATACGCGCCCACCGTCAGGAACGTGAGCCCCAGAAATAGTGCCAGGACGCGCTTTCTGCTCCTCAACACCTGAGACAGCGCGCCGCTCGCGAGGTCGCCGGCGGCCAAGCCGATGTAGGTCATCATCACGGCGCGACCGGCGGCCGGAGCTTCACTCATGCCCAGGGCCTTGCCGGTCTCCGGCGCGAACGTGATCAGAATTGCGACGACGTACCAGATGGGAACGCCGACCAGGATGATCGCCAGGTACTTCTTCGCGCGCGCCATCGACGAGAACAGCATGCTGAAGCTGCCCAGCTTTGCGCCCGCCGCTTTCACTCCCGCGAACATGCCCGACTCGTAGAGGCCGACGCGCAAGAAGAGCAGTATCAGGCCCATGCCACCGCCCACGAAGTACGCCGTGCGCCAGTTGAAGAAATCGCCGACCAGCGCCGCCACGATGGCGCCCAAGATCCCGATCGTTGCCACGATGGTCGTGCCGTAGCCGCGCGACTCCTTGTGCATGATCTCGCTGACGAGGGTGATTCTCGCGTCTAGCTCTCCGGCGAGGCCGATGTTGGCCAACAAGCGCAGCACCGCATACTGGGGCACGGTCTGCACGAAGCCGTTGGCGATGTTCGCCACCGAGTACATGACGATGGAACCGAACAGCACCGAGAGTCGGCCGCGCTTGTCGCCGAGCACTCCCCAGAGGATGCCCCCGATGAGCATGCCGCCCATCTGCATGTCGAGCAGCAACACTCCCTTGTCGAGCAAGGCCTCCTTCGGGACTCCGATGGCCGCCAGGCTCTTGACCCGGACGATGCTGAACAAGATCAGGTCGTAGATGTCGACGAAGTAGCCCAGCGCCGCCACCGCCACGGTGAGGGCCACGGGGGCCTTCGCCTCGGAGCTCTTTCCGCCCTCCATCGCACCGTGCAAGGTAGCCCAGACGGAGGGATTGGGCGGATTTCCCGGGTTAGTGCTCTCCAGTGGAGCCGGCAGATAAATCGCTCCCGCCCCATTGACGGGGCATGCGGCTCGACTAAATGAGTGAGTACTCACAAATGGCGAGGCCGGCAGTCATACAAGACTCGGCGATTCTGGACGCCGCGCGCGAGGTGTTCTTGAGCCGCGGCTTTCGAGCGACGACTGCTGAAGTGGCAGCCCGCGCCGGGATCTCCGAAGGCTCCATCTTCAAGCGCTTCCGCAGCAAGGCGGAGCTGTTTCAGGCAGCCATGGGGTCTCTCGACGAGCTGCCACCCTTCGCTGGCGAGCTCGGCGCAAGAGTCGGCGTCGGGGACATCCGTGAGCATCTGGTCGAGATCGGAGCTGCGCTGGCCGCTCATCTCCGCCGCGTGGTGCCGTTGCACCTGATGGCGTGGTCGAACCCCGAGCCGGAGGGCGGCCTGACACCCGCCTGTCTGCAGAACCAAGCCCCGATCCGGATGCTCAAGGCGTTGTCCGGATACTTCGAGGGTGAGATGCGCGCCGGCCGACTTGCGCGCCACGATCCCGAGATCGTCGCGCGCGCGTTCGTCGGCGCCGTGCACAACTTCGTCGTGTTCGATCTGTTATTTCAGGCGCAGGACTCGTTGCCCATGCCGGAGGAGACGTTCCTCCGGGGTGTAACCGAGCTGTTGTTTCGCGGCGTCGACCCGATGAACGGGAGCGGCACCTTCAGTGTGGCGGGGGGAAGATCATGAGGCAGAGGACCCGCATGCGCATTCCCATCATATTGGCCGCCACCGCGGCGATCTTCGCCACCGCGGCTTGCAAGAAGAACGCATCGACGCGAACGGAGGCAGAGCCCGCCGGCAGCGCCGCGGTCGAACAGGCAATTTCAGTGCGCTTCGCCAAGGCGGAGAGCCGCATGCTGCCGCCGTCACTCGAGATCAGCGGCACGCTCGATCCCGACGAAAAGAGCGAGGTCGCGGCGCAGTTTGGCGGCGCGGTGAAGGCCGTGAAGTTCGATGTCGGCTCGCGTGTGAAGAAGGGCGACGTGCTGGTGGTGCTGGACGCGAGCGAGGCGGCGCTGCGGCTCTCGGCTGCGAAGTCGTCGGCGGACCAGCAGCGCGCCCGCTTGGGACTGAAGTCCGGCGGAGGCTTCGATGCCGAAACGGTCCCCGATGTGCGGGCTGCCAAGGAGGCCCGAGATCTGGCAGTGCTCGAGGCGAAACGTGCGGACCAGCTGGTGAAGGAAGGCGCGGTCGCCCAGTCCGTTGCCGACCAAGCGAAGACCAACTCGGAGCGCGCGCAGGCGGCCTACGAAGCGGCGCGCAACGGCGCACAACAGGGGTTCGCCGCGCTGAGGACCGCGGAGGCGCAGGCCGGTCTGAGCGGTAAGAACCTGAAAGACACCAAGGTGCTCGCACCGTTCGACGGCGCGGTGCAGGAGCGGCGCGTGACCGCCGGCGAGTTCGCGATGGTCGGCAAGGTGGTCATGGTGGTCGTGAAGGACAACCCGCTGCGGCTCAAGATCGACGTGCCCGAGTCCGAGGTCGCGGGTCTCGTTGCGGAAGCGGCAGTCACGTTGCGCGTATCGGCCTACCCGGGGCGGGACTTCAACGCGACGGTGAAACGCATCGGCACGAGCATCAACTCGTACTCGCGGACACTGCCCATCGAAGCCGAGGTGCCCAACGACGACGGGACGCTGAAACCCGGGTTCTTCGTGCGAGCGCAGGTGGCTCTCAAGGGTGAGCCGGCCAGGGTGCTGCTCGTGCCCGAAGCGGCGGTGGGCTCCACTGGTTCGAACGCGCGGGTCTTCGTGCGCAGCGGCAGCCGTGTGCTCGAGAAGCTGGTGGCCCCCGGGCGCCACGTCGGGGATCTGGTGGAGATCCGCGGCGCGGTTCAGCCCGGCGACGAGGTCGCGGTCGACCAGGTCGACGAGCTCGCGGACTCGCGGGAGGTCGCGCCTCGCTGAGGCGCGGACTCATTCATGCAGTGGCTCGCGGCGATCTGTGTGCGCCGTCCCGTGTTTGCGACGGTGATCGTGCTGGTGCTCTCGGTCGTCGGAATTTTCAGCTATTTCGAGCTGGGCGTCGATCGCTTTCCCAAGGTCGAGTTCCCCGTCGTGGTGGCCGTGACCGTCGTCCCGGGTGCATCGCCCGAGCAGGTCGAGACGGAGGTCACCGACAAGATCGAGTCGGCGGTCAATACCATCAGCGGCATCGACGAGCTGCGCAGTGTATCCGTCGAAGGAGTGAGCCAGGTCATCGTGACCTTCGTGCTCGAGAAGGACATCAACGTTGCTGCCGCGGAGGTACGCGAAAAGGTCAGCGGCATCATGGCGGAGCTCCCCACCGGCATCGATCCCCCGGTGGTCGCCAAGATGGATCCGGACGCGACGCCGATCCTTACCCTTGCGCTGTCCGGCATCGGTAGCCCGCGCGACATCACCGAGCTCGCTGACAAGGTCGTGCGGAGAGAGCTCGAGTCACTGAACGGCGTGGGGCAGGTGACCATCGTCGGCGGACGGGCGCGTCAGGTGAACGTGTGGGTCGATCCGGCCAAGCTCGAGAAGTACGATATGTCCGGCGCGGAGCTGGAGCGGTCGCTGCGCACTCAGAACATCGAACTACCCAGCGGCCGTGTCGAAAAAGGCGAGACGCAGCTGACGCTGCGCACCTTGGGTCGTGTGCAGAGCGTCGAGCAGATGGCCGACATCGTGGTGGCCAACCGCGCGGGCCAGCCAATCCGCCTGGGTGACGTGGCGCAGGTCGAGGACGGCATGGCCGAGGCCGAGAGCGCCGGCTTTCGCGGCGGGCGCGCGACGGTGCTGCTCAACGTGCGCAAACAGAGCGGCACCAACACCGTCGCGGTCACTGACCGGGTAAAGGAAAAGATCAAAGAGCTCGGGCCGCGTTTGCCCAAGGGCACCAGCATCGAGAACGCTCGCGATCAGAGCGAGTTCATCGGCAACGCCATTGCGACCGTCAAGGAGCACTTGGTGCTGGGCGCGCTGCTCGCGTCCGTGGTCGTGTTCCTGTTCCTGCGCAATTGGCGCTCGACCATCATCGCGTCGATCGCGATCCCCATCAGCATCATCAGCACCTTCGCGCTGATGCGGTACGCCGGCTTCACGCTGAACGTCATCACCATGCTCGGCCTCACCCTCGCGGTAGGTATCGTGATCGACGACGCCATCGTCGTGCTCGAGAACATCTACCGACACATCGAGGAGAAGGGGGCGGATCCCTACGACGCTGCCATCAACGCCACCAAGGAGATTGGCCTCGCCGTCCTGGCAACGACGATCTCGCTCGTGGCGGTATTCCTGCCGGTCGCGTTCATGGCCGGTATCGTCGGCCGCTTCATGAACTCGTTCGGCCTGACCATGGCGTTCTCCATTTTGATCTCGCTTCTGGTGAGCTTCGTGCTCACCCCGATGCTGAGCGCGCGCTGGCTCAAGGCTCCGCCAAAGTCCGAAGCGGGGCACGCGGGCTCGGGCTCGAAGTCGTCACGGTTTTACGCGGCAATCGAGGCCGGCTACATGCGCATGCTGCGCTTCTCGCTGAACCGCCGCTGGGTGATCGTATTGGCTTGCGTCGCGGCGCTGTTCTCGATTCCAGTGCTCGGCAAAGCAGCGAACAAGAACTTCCTGCCCGACGAGGACGAGTCGCAGTTCCTGGCCAGCATTCGTGTGCCCGAAGGCACGAGCCTGGACGCGACCCGGATCATCGCCACGCGCCTTGCCGTCGAGATCGAGAAGCTTCCCGGCGTCAAATACGCCGTCACGACCATCGGGGACGACGCTCAGAAGACGCCGAACCTGGCGAGTGTGTACGCCAAGCTCGTTCCGCCCAAGGAGCGGAAGCTGAATCAGCAGGAGCTGATCGCAAAAGCGCGCCAGGCGCTGGCAGCCCAGCCCGGAACCGACAAGTACCGCATCGCCGTGGGGCAGGTGCCGACGTTCTCCGGAGGCATGCCGAACTACCCGGTCGTCTACCAGCTGCAGGGCCCGGAGCTCTCGAAGCTTCAGGCCTATTCGACGGCCTTGGCCGCTCGGCTCAAGAAGCAGCCTGGTGTCGTCGATCCCGATACGTCGATGATCACCGGAAAGCCCGAGCTCCGGGTGCACATTGATCGGAAGAAGGCGGCCGATCTCGGGGTCGGGGTGGCCGATGTTGCCGGGGCTCTGCGGCTCCTGGTCGGTGGTTACGAGGTCAGCACGTTCAACGACAAGGGTGAACAATACGAGGTCCACGTCCGCTCCCTCGGCGAGGCCCGTAACGACGTCTCCAGGCTGAAGCGCATCAGTGTGCCGAGCGCCAAGCTCGGAACCGTGACCCTCGACAACGTCGTGGTGTTCGACGAGGGCACGGGGCCCAGTCGCATCGACCGCTTCAACCGTAAGAAGACGGTGACGGTCATGGCCAACCTGGCGCCCGGCTTCTCCGAGGGCGCGGTGCTCGACGAGCTGGCGAGCGGCGTGGAGGAGCTGAAGATGGACCCGAGCTACAGCGGCGGCCCGAGTGGTCGGTCGAAGGAGCTGGGCCGTGCGTTCAAGAACTTCGCCCTCGCGTTCTTGCTCTCGTTCATCTTCATGTACCTGGTGCTCGCGGCTCAGTTCGAGTCCTGGCTGCACCCCATCACCATCTTGCTGTCGTTGCCGCTGACCGTGCCGTTCGCGTTGATCAGTGTGATCATCTTTGGTCAGTCGCTGAACATCTTCAGCATGCTGGGGATCTTGGTGTTGTTCGGGATCGTGAAGAAGAACTCCATCTTGCAGATCGATCACACCATCAAGCTCAGAGCCAGCGGAATGCCAAAAGTGCAGGCGATTCTGGAGGCTAATCGGGACCGCCTGCGGCCGATCTTGATGACCACCGCGGCCTTCGTCGCGGGCATGTTACCGCTCGTGGTCTCGAGTGGTGCCGGTGCGGGCACGAACCGCGCTACGGGTTTCGTGATCATCGGCGGGCAGACGCTGGCGCTGCTCTTGACCTTGCTGGCCACCCCGGTTGCCTACTCGCTGTTCGACGATCTCTCGGTGAAGCTCCAGCGTATCTTCCGGCGAAACCCCGCCCAGACCGGCGCCGTACCGAACCCCGCGGAGTGAGTCGCAGCGCAGTGCGAAACCGCTGAGCGCGCACTGGTGGCCCTGATTGGTAGTCGGGCCGGCCAGCAGCAAAGAAGCGACCCGTCTTCGATCTGTTGAGCCGTGGTTGGCGAGGGCGAGCGGGGAGAGCGCAAATTCGAGAGCTGGGCACGACCGAGGTGCCCCCGCCTCGCCCGGCCCTCGGCCGCTGTCGCGGCCTCGTGGCGGTCGTTCCCCCCCAAGCGTCGGTCCTCGGCCGCTGTCGCGGCCTGCGGGTCGCCGCGGGGGGGAAGGCGTCTGTGAGCGCTGGAAGGTCAGCGCCGAGGACCGAGCGGTCGGCGAAGGCAGCGGCGCAGAGAGGAGCGCAAGGAAGAGAGAGAGAAGCCGGTCTCCCGCGGCGCAGGGCGAGTTGATGCCCGCGTGGAGGTCGCGTCTCGTTGCCTGGGAGCAGCGGTCCCAACGCGCACCGTGTGCCCCGCTCGGGCTCGGTCGCGTTGCTTTGCTGCGCGAGCGGGCGAGCCCATGCCGCTGCCGCTGCCGAGACCACCGAGGGCAATCCGTGCACCCCTCTTTGTTCGAGGTGTGCGAGCGGCGTGGTTCCGAGCTCTGCGCTCTGTCGAAGCGCGTGCTTGAAAAGAGCATGTCGAGCGCGACACGAGCATGATTCTTCTTGATCGGTTTCCGGGCGCGCAGCGCGCGCTTACGACGAGTCACGAGAAAACCCTCGCGCGCTGCCACGAGGATGAGCGCTGTGCGCGCCTCGCGCATCGCGGTGACGTTCGAAGCGTTCCACGTCGTGAGCGTCGCGCCTGGTGGCAGCCTCGACGAGCTCGCGTCCGGCAACGTGCACCTGACCGGGCTGTTCCTTCTCTCCAGGCACCTCACGGAGGACAACGTCGAGCAGCTCCTCGCCGAGGCTCGAGGGAAGTCGAAGCGTCAGCTCGAAGAGCTCATCGCCCGCTGGTCTCCGCAGCCGGACGTGCCGACCACCTTGACCACGATGGCGCCCGAGCCCGCGCAGCCGGAGTTATCAACAGTGTCCGGGGCAGGTAACTCTGTGCCACCGCCTCGGCCCTCGATGCATCGTGCTCGTCTCGAGCCCCTCTCGCCGACGACTGTTCGGCTGGAGCTCACCGCCCGCGTCGAGCTCCGCGACAAGCTCGAGCAAGCCCGCAACCTGCTCAGCCACGAGATCCCCAGCGGCGACCTGGCGACGCTCCTCGAGCTCGGCCTCGACCTGCTGATCGCGGCCGCGATCCAACGTCGCTCGGGCGCGGGCAAGCCGCGCAAGCGCCGCGAGACGAAGCCGGGCTCGCGGCACGTGCCCGTCGACGTCCAGCGCGCCGTCCGGGAGCGGGACGCTGACCAGTGCACCTTCACCGATGCTGCCGGTCGCAGATGCTCAGAGACCCGTTTCCTGACCATCGAGCACATCGTTCCCTTCGCGAAGGGCGGACCGACCACCGTGGACAACTGCTGCCTGCTCTGCTCGGCTCACAACTCGTACCGAGCGCGGCAGGTGTTCGGCGAAGAGCACATCCAGAACGAGATCGCGGGGGCCCGCGCTCGCCGCAAGGAGAACAGCACGCCCGCGAAGCCGGCACTCGCGCCAGCGCCAGCACCTGCCGTCGCGCCCGAGCCCGAAGTGTTCGAGAAGGTGCGCTCGGCGCTGGTGCTCTCGGGGTTCAAGCGGGCCCAGGCACGGCACGCTGTCGAGCACGTGCGACTGCGCGGGATCGAGCCTCGGGTCGAACCCCTGCTTCGCGCCGCGATCGCCGTGCTCACAGCCTGAGACGGTCCGGGCACACCCCCACAAAGGGTGTGCCGGCAGGTGCTCGTGGTCTCGGCAGCGGCAGCGTCGTGGGCACGAATGCGAGCGAGAGAGAGGAGCGCATCATGACTCGAAGGGGACGCACCCGGCAGCAGCGGGGGCGGCTGTGACCTCGTGTGTGACGGAGCGTCCACCTGCGCAATCGACTGCACCGGCGCGGCGACTGTTTGCACCATCGACTGTCAGAACGGCGCGAAGGCGACTTGCACCGGCAATTGTTCAGCGCCCAGCTGCTGAGCCGCTGGCCGTCGTCGCTGGCGGTACGGTCAACCCGCGCTCGGCAGCGCGTCGTGCACCACCGGGTCGCCCAGCGTGAGCTCGATCACGCGGTTGGCCTCGACATTCTGCCAGCTCTCGATGGTTCGCGCCTGATTCGGCCAGCGCACCTCGATGGAGTCGACGCTGTTGCAGCCGCCGAGCCCGAAGAACAGCACGTTGTCTTGCTGTGAAGCGCCGTGGCCATAAGCGCCTTGCACGACCTTGGTGAGCTTCTCGCCGCCCGCCTGCACCACGACCCGCGCGCCGATGGCCATGCGGTTCGCGCTGACCCCGTCGGCGACGAGGCGCACAGCGAGCCAGCGCCCGACCGTGCTCGCGTCGTTCTCGTAAAAACGGATCTCGTTGCGTGGCCACGCCTTCGCGCACCACTCGCGCATGCGGCTCGAAGCCAGCACCACGTCGAGATCACCGTCTCGGTCGAAGTCGGCGATGATGGGGGACGCCGCGCAGGGGTGGTCGATGCCCGCGCTCTTGGCAAGCTCGTCGAAGCGACCGTCGGAGAGCTGACGGAAGAGCAGCGCGTACTGATCGTTGTAGTCGCTGCGCCCGACGAGCACGTCTTCGCGCCCATCGTTGTCGAGGTCACCCGCCGCCGCGTCGATGCCACCCTCGTCCCACGAGACCCCGACGTGCTCCCATTGCATGCCGGTGTCGGCGCGACCTGGGCGTGTGAACTTCGCCTCGCCGGTGTTGACGAGCAGTGCCGACGGATCGGCGGCCTGTCCGGCCCACCAGTGCTGGATCTCGGCGTTGTAGATGTCGAGCTTGCCGTCGCCGGTGATGTCCGAGCAGACACTGGTGAAGGTGTTGCCGCCCAGCGCTTCCGGCTGGTCGCTCGCGCCCGGCGACCACTTGGGCACGCCGGAACACTGAACCATTGGCGCTGCGGCGTTGGCACAGCCTTCCGCGCCAGAGTTCTCGGCGCAGTAACAAAGGAAGGCCTGGTCGTCCTGGTAATTTCGGTTGTCGTCGTAGGCGAAGCCAGCGTCGACCGCGGTGTCGGTGAAGACGTTGGTGCCGTCGTTCCGCAGCATCAAGTTGGGCATGCGCCCGTACGCACTCAGCAGAATCTCCGGCATGCCGTCGTCATCGACGTCACACGCCGTCACGCCGCAGCCGGCGCGTTTCAGGTACGGGTCGGTGAGCCCAGCTTCTGCGCTGATGTCCACGAAGTTGCCCAGGCCGTCGCCCTTGAACAGCTGCTGCTCACTCGTGTACCCGCTCGCCGTCAGCCAGTTCGCGAAGAAGGCGTCCAGGCGGCCATCCAGGTCGAAGTCGGTCAGGGTGGCGCTCCAGACTGGCATCGCGTCGTCGCCGCGAACTCCCGCGTCCTTCGCCAGTGACAGCTGGCCTGTGCCGTCATTGAGCAAGAGCTCGGTTCGATCCAGATCGGCGGCGGTGGGAGGGTCCGCTGGAGTGCCGGAGCCGGTCAGGCTGAGCACGTCGACGTCGCCGTCGTTGTCGACGTCCCCAAACACGGCGCCGGTCGCGACGCGCAGCTCGCCGGCCGCACCGTCGCGAGTCACTCCATAGTTGCTCTCGAGCGTGCGGTCGACGAAGCGCCGGCCCCCGCCCGCCTTCGCTTCGTTGAGCAAGACCGTGTAGTATTTCTTCCCCCCCGTCGTGCCGCGAACGTTGCCAGCGGGCACGTGACCAATCAGGTCGAGGAATCCGTCCCCGTTCAGGTCGACGCTGGTCAGGGTCCAGGCCTCCGCTTCCGGTGCGCTCAGGCCCCAATCGGCGGAGCGATCGCTGAAGTGAGCGGAGCCCGTGAGCGCGTGCACGTCGCAGACGCTGGGTTCGGGACTCGGCTCGCCGTCCTTTTTTGGCTCGCCATCAGCGGGCGCGCCCGAACAACCAAGAGCGAACAGGCCGAGGGCGATACCGGAAAACAGAGCACGTTGGTGCACGAGGACTCTCCTTCCGCTTGGGGTTACGCCCCGGCGCTGGTGGTGACCCGTGAAAGAAAATGAAAAATGGCCGGGCCCGGCTCACGTCGCGCGGTCGACGACGAATTCCGCCCTTGGATCCAGCAGATAACCGTCGTCTCGGCTGACGATCACACTCCTCAGCCCGAGCTTTCGCAGTGTCGAGAGGGCGTTGTAGACGCGCAACGAGCCGGCTTCGTGCCGCACTTTTTCGCCAGGCCAGCCGGCTTCGAGCAGCTGATCCTGGGCCAGCGCGACAGCGGGGGAGTCGACGCGCTGGCGGACCAACGCCTCGAGGATCAAGCGCAACGCCCTGCGGCGCTGAAGGCTGACGCGCTCCGCGCCTGGGATCTCGAACCAGCGCCCGCCCTCGCCGATCGAGATGACCCCCATGCGTGGTGCGAGCGACGCCGGACTGTTCGAGGTTGGCGGCACACTCCGTCGGTCGCTGCGAGCTCCGGTGAGTGCGTCGCTCACCGTGCGGCGTCGCTGCGCCAGCGCCCGCCCACACGAGACCTCCACGAGCGCGGCGACCTCGGGCTCTCGCGCGCGCTCGCCGGCGCGCTCTGCCCACGCTTCCAGCGCTTCAGCGAAGACCAGCGCGTCCGGAAATCTCTGCTCGGGTTCATACGACAGGGCTCGCTCGATGATCGAGCTGAGCTCGGCGTGCACGCTAGCCTCGACCGCGGCGGGTGCAGGGTAGTGACCGTGGCCGATTTGCGCGACGACGGTGATGTCGCTGTCCCCATCGAATAGCCGTCGGCCAGTGAGCAGCTCCCACGCCACGACACCCAGTGCAAAGACATCGACGCGGCGGTCCGCGACCTCGCCTCGCGCTTGCTCCGGTGCCATGTAACGCAGCTTGCCCTTGGCGCCTCCGGGCTCGGGGCCGCCGCCTTTCTTGCGAACCTGAGCGATGCCGAAATCGGTCAGGCGCACGGAGCCGTCCGCGCCCAAGAGAATGTTGTGCGGCGTGGCGTCGCGGTGAACGATCCCGAGGGGTGCCCCGTCGACGTCCCGTTGGGAGTGCGCAGCGTGCAGCCCCCGGAGTGCTTGGGCCACCACGTACATGCCCACCCCGGGAGAAATGGGTTGTTTTGCCTTCGATGCGGCCAGCATCACCTCCGAGAGCGACGCGCCGTCGACGTAGTCCATGATCAACAGACGCTCGCCGCGAAACTCGTACACGTCGTGCACACTCACCACGTTCGGGTGGCGCACGAGCGAGGCGATGCGCGCCTCGTCCATGAACGCCGCGGTGAGCTCGGGCAGCGCCGTCAAGTGTCGGTGCATGCGTTTGATGGCCACCAAACGATCGAATCCGCCCGCACCGCGCTGCCGCCCGACCAAGACCGTCGCCATTCCGCCTGACGCGATCTCGGTCAAGAGCTCGTAGCGTCCAAGGTCGTCTGCGTTCTGTGTTGCGGTGGGGGTGAGCTCACGGCTCGGCGGAGGTGCACCGCCGTCGAACGCCCGTGCGAGCAAACGCTGGGCGAGCCGCTCGGTTGCCGGACGCGTTGTCAGGGGGGCGCCGAGCTGGGTGGCTCGAAAGCGCGCGCGCAGCTCTGACTCGAGTTCGGCTGCACGTTCGTGATCGGTGACGCCTGCAGCTTCGACCAGTGCGAGCTGGATGCGCTCCAGCTCCACGACTCGCAACAAGCTCGCGTCACCGAGCTCTCGGGCGACCGCTTCGGCATCGTCCAGCAGCTCACGGGCCGCGTCCGGGTGACCGAGCGCCGCTTCCGTGCCGGCCAGGCAAACGACGATTCTGGCTCGAGCGACCCGGTCGCCGAGCTCGCTCGCGACTCTGAGCGCGCGTCCGTACAGCCGTTTTGCGTTCCCCAGCTGACCTCGTTCGCGTTCGAGATCCGCGAGTGTGGCCATGGCGGTCACGTGGAAATGCCGGCTACCCATCTCCCGATGTTGCTGCTGTGCCCGTGCGAGACACGCCTCGGCTTCGGCGAATCGGCCCTGTTCTTGGTGCAAGACGCCCAGCTCGGTCAAGGCCATGCCTTCGTGGCGGCGCTCGCCGAACTCGCGATAACCGTCGATCGCGGCCTCCAGATCCGCTCGGGCCGCCTCCGCCCTGCCGCGTGCCCGATTGAGCTCGCCACGCGCTGCGAGTGCCGCGGCCGCGGCATATCGGTTGCCGACCTCGCCGTCGATGACGAGCGCTTCGTCGAACGCGTGCGCCGCTTCATCCAGGCGCCCGAGGCGCACGTAGAGCGAACCAATGCCAGCCTGGAGCATGCCCTCGCTCCGCCGGTCCCCGGCATCCCGCGCCGCGTCGAGGGCCTGGCTGAAGCAGGCCAGCGCTCGTTCGTCGGCGGACGACAGCATGTGACAGAAGGCCAGGTGACCGCGCACGCGCGCCTCGGTCGACCGATCTCGGGTGTCGATTGTGAGCTGAAGCGCACGCTCGAGCGCCTCCTGGCTCTCGGTGACTTGCCCGAGATCACGCAGGGCGCGACCGCGGGCCTTCAGCCCGAGAGCGACCCAGCGTGGGTCGACCCCATCGAGCACGTGCTCGAACACCCGGTCCACCATCGCCAGACACGGCGCGGTCGGACCGCGCATGTAGAACACGTGCTCGAGCGCCAACGTGACCAGGAGCGCATCGGTGAGCCGAGCGTCGCTCGGCGTCTCGTCTGCCAGCGAACGCCGGTGCACTGCCATCAGATTGGGAAGCGCGATTGCCAGGCGCCGCAGGTTTTCCGGCCCGTCGGAGCGCTCGACGCGACTTGCCCAGCTCGTGGCGGCGTCGACGAAAAAACGCGCGTGGCGCGCCAGGGTCGCATCGGCTTTGCCCGCGGAGAGCAGCTGTTCTTCTGCGTACCGGCGCACGATGTCGAGCAGCCCGAAGCGGACTTCGCCCGGCAAATCGGCCACCGAGGAGCTCTTGAGCAACGAGCTCTTGCGCAGCGATTCCAGCACGTCGAGCAAATCGGGTGGTTGTCGGTGCGAGCTGAGATCGACGACCGCCTCGGCGGCCTCCAGGGAAAAGCCGCCGCGAAATGCCGAGAGCTGAGCGAGTGTGTCCTGTTCGTGCGGAGACAACAGGTCCCAGGACCAATCGAGAGCGGCGCGCAGTGTTCGAGCGCGACCGCTGCCGCCCCGTAGAAAGTCGAGGCTCTTCTGCAGCCGCTCCAGCAGCTGTCTTGGGCCAAGGACTCCCATGCGCGCCCCAGCCAGCTCGATGGCGAGCGGCAGACCGTCGAGCAGTGTCACGACCTCGGCGACGATCGCGCGTTCGTCGTCGACGAGGACGAAGTCGGAACGAGCGGCGCGCGCGCGATCCACGAACAGGCGCACGGCGTCGCTGTCGATGCCGCGCACGGGATCCGGGAGCTCGAGCCCGTCAATCTCGTGAACGACCTCACCGGCGATGTCGAGCTTGGTGCGCGAGGTGACCAGCACACACAACTCGGGTGCGTGTCGGAGCAAGCGTTCGAGCGGTCTTACCGCGACGGGAATGAGCTGCTCGAAGTTGTCCAGGATGAGCAGCGTCGGACCGCGGCCGGCCAGCGCAGCAGTGAGGCGCGCTTGGGCACTCTCTTCGGTGTGTTCGCTACCGAGAGGCAGGTCCACGGCCTCGGCGATGGCGTGAAAGAGGTCGTCGAGGCAGCGCGCCTCGGCCAGATCACAGAACCATACGCCTCCCGCACCCTCGGCCGTGAAGGCGTTGCCGTGACGGAGTGCGTACTCGGTCGCCAACCGCGTCTTGCCTGCCCCCGGTGGGCCGAGGAGGCTGATCAGCCGGGCGCGGCGCAGGTGATCGTGAAGGTCCGCGAAGTCGTGCTCCCGACCGATGAAGCGTGTCGGCAGCGCTGCGAGGTTGCTCTTGTGCAGCGGGCCAGACACGGATTCAGACTAAATCACTGTCGTCGGCGCCGCGGCAAGGCAGGGACTGGCGCGGGGGGAGGGGGGCCAGTCCGGGGACAATCCGCGCGCAAAACCCGGGCTGGTCGGCCTTGCGCGGACCCATTGCGGTATTCTAGACAGGAACGAGACGCACGTGGGACGATCACGACGATGGCGCGAGCTCTCGTGCGAGTTGGTGTGTGTCTGCTGCTTTGGTCCGGTGTCGGACTCTGGTCGCTCTCCGCTGCGGCGCAGGCCGGGGGGGAGATCATCGACGACGAATCGGAGTCGGAAGACGGCCAGCAAGATCGGGCAGCGGAGGAACCGGCGACCGAAGACGACGCGGGTGACGGCGACTGGAGCGAAGGCGGGAGCGCAGCCAGTGAGAGCGGCTTTCACTTTGGCCTGAGGCTTGGCTACGGCTTTGCTCTCGGCAAGGCTACCGGTGCCGCCTCGAGCAGCAACAGCTCGAGCGGCGGAACCACGACGACGTCGTTCGGTTCAGGCGCGATGTCCGACAACATAGCGGGTCAGATCCCGCTCTGGGTCGATGCCGGCTGGCAGTTCACGCCGTCCTTCATGCTCGGCGCCTACTTCTCGTACGGCTTCGTCCTTCCGTCGGGCGATCTGGCCGATGCCTGTGACTCTGCCCGCGCAAGTTGCACGCTCAATGACATTCGACTGGGTGTGCAAGCCCAGCTCTCGTTCGCGCCGGGACGACCGACGGAGCCGTGGCTGGGCGTGGGGGCGGGTTACGAGTGGTTCTCGTTGAACGTGAACGACGCGACGTTCCGCCTGCATGGTTTCGAGTTGCTGATGCTCCAGGGCGGCATCGATTTTGGGGGCGATTCCGGCGGCTCCAGCATTGGCCCATTTGCCGCCTTCACGTTCGGGCAGTTCTCCCGCGCGAAGATCAAGTTCGGCAGCATCGACGAGACCGTGGACGTCGATGAAAAGGCCACGCACAACTGGCTGTTTGTCGGGATCCGCGGCGTCGTGAAGTGACTTCGTCTGCCTACCAAGTTCCACCGAACGGGTAGTACGGCAGCGCGTACTCGAGACTGCAGCCTTCACCCGAAGGACCGATCACCCGCGCTGCGTCTTCGCGCGCACGTCCTGTCACGGCCGAGAGCACGTGCTGGCACTGGTCTCGCGAGTAGGTAGGCTTGATTCCGGCCTGCCGGCACTCGGCGAGAGTCGAGTCACAGAGCGCCGTGGTCGCGGCGTCGATCGGAGCGCGGAGCACCGCATCCCGCACACACTTCCCCATGGCCGGCGCCCGGCACTTGGGCGGCGACAAGTTCGCGACCCAGCAGGTCGCGATTTCCTCTGCGATGCGCGGTCGATATCCCGGTGAGAAACCTTCGGCGCCCGGATCGCCGAAACCAGCCAGGCCGCGACACTCTTCGATCAATCCCTCGCAGCTCGGGCTCAGGTTCGCGCACTGAGTGAGATCGGCGCGCCCCTCGCCGTTGGCCACCTCCGGTGGAGCAGGCTCGCTTGGGCCGTTCCCCACGGCGACCAGGGTCGCCGGAGGCTGAACGCTCGGCTCCGGGGGCGGCTCCGCCGTGTAGATTGGCGAGGAGGCCGGCGGGCGATCACAGGCGGCGGCGGCCAGCGTCAACGTGAGCTGAGCGAAGACTGCGAAGTCGATCTTCATGGGTTCCGAGCTTCGGCTTGATCATCGACGGCGGCGGGTCGGCGGCAAGCCCCACGCTCGACTACCCCGATGCTATCTTGGAGCCGCTTGGCAAGCTGGCGGTATTTGGGCTGCGCGGTCCTGGCGATGAGCACGGGCTGTTCGTCGGGTGACGACTCCGGCGGCGGCGGCGCGTCGAGCGGCGGAGTCGGTGGGGGAACGGGGGGTGCGGCGGGTGCGGCGGGTGTTGCGGGCGCTGCAGGCGTGGCGGGCAGCGCGGTCGGCGGCTTTGCGGGTCTCGACTTCGCTTGTGGCAGTGCCGAGCCGGTCGCGGACGAGCGCCCGTTGCCCAAAGACGTCGTGGCTGCCGAACCGACACTGGCGTTGCACGCGACATCACGGCGGTTGGAGGTCTGGACGCCGGCCGCTTCGACCCTGCCGGACGCGGACGTGCTCGCGTTCGGGAAGAGCGCGTGTGGCGCACTGCTGTTCGACCTGGGCAGCTTCGCCGTGTCGGAAGCTGCACCCGAGATGGCTCCCCGCGTGCGCGTCGTGCTGGTCGATCCTCAGACCTTCGCCGTGGCGACGGGCGCCCCGGGTGCTTACGGGGTCTCCTTCGCCCAGACGAAGAGCGCCAGCGATGCGGTCATCTTGCCGGACGACGCGTTCTCGAACGTCGTCGAGCTGGACGACACCCTCGCCCACGAGCTGTCGCACATCATTGGAGGCAGGCACGCGCCGTACGATGGCTGGATCCCTTGGTGGATGATCGAGGGCACGGCGGTGATGCACGGCTCGTACTGGGGCAAGAAGCTGCACGATCAGCCGACGAGCTTCGCGAAAGACTGGATCGACGTGGCAACCGGCGCTGATGCCACGCTCACCTTCGATCGCTATGGGCTCGAGGACAAAACGCTAGACCTCTCCGAGACGGGTCACGATCAGGCATTGAGCGGCTTTTTCATCGAGTTCTTGCGGGTCAAAGCCGCGTCGTCGGGCGGCGGGAAGGGTTTCCCGGACATCGAGGCGCGTTTGCTGGTCCTGATGAAGCGGGTCAGCGACGGCGAAGATTTCGCGGCGACGTTCGCGGATCAGCTTGGTGGGCTGGCGCTGACGACCGCGCAGGCGGACTACGTGAAGTTCCTCGACGACACCAGCGGCGACCTGACGGCGCGCTACGCAGGAACGGTGTTCGAGTAGGGGCGCATGAGACGTGGGCTGTGGTAGTTTGCGAGGACCGTGCGGCCTTTCTCCGAGATCAAGAGCTGTCTCGACGTCACCGACGACGACATCAAGACCGCGCTGGCTCCGGCCCGCACGTTGATCGAGCCCGGCCCGCGTGAGCGAAGTCTAGCGCTGGTCACACACATGGCGAAGGTCGTGACCCCCTGGAATGGGTCGCCCAAGATCCTATTGGTGCTGGCCCACATCGCGACGCGTGACTGGTTGGAAGGAGAGCTGATCGTCAAGATCATCGGAGACGACGAGGTGTGTGTGCTGGAGCTCTTCGTGGACGACGGGCTCACGCGCACGCGCCTGCTGGGCCCGCTCAAGATGGACACCGCGTTCCGTGAGTTTCGCGCCGCACTCGCGCTGCACCCCAACCTGCTCTTGCCGCTCGCCGTCGACGGTGCGGTCGAGGAACGCCGGGTCGAGCTGAGGACCACGAGCGCGCTCCGACGCAGCAGCATGCCGCCTTCATTTTCGGCGGTCTCCGCCAGCCTGCTGCCGATGGTCGGCGGTACCGCTCGCGTCTTGCCGAGCATCATCTCGCGGCCGCCGCCTTCGGATCCGACCTTGGCTTCGCTGGACGGGCTCGATGGCGTGATCCCGAAGCACGTCGAGATCGGGGAAATGGGTGAGCTGGGTGAGCTGGGTGAGCTGGGTGAGCTCCGCGTCACCGAGGACGGCGACGAGCGGCGTCCACGTCCCAAGTTCAAAGCTTTCTCCCTCCCGCCTCACATGAAAGAGGCGCTCGCTCCCAACAAGAAGAAATGAGGCGTGCGTCGGGTGGCTGGCTGGGGACTCCCCGTTCAGAACAGACCGATGCTGAAGTGGAACGCCCCGAGTGGCTCCCAGAAACGCTGCTCGGTGCGGCCCGGGTCCAGGTCGTCCAGGATCCGCTCCACGTTGAATCCGTAGTCGAAGACCAGCGGGCCGATCGGCGTGCCGATACGAAGACCGCTGCCGACGGAGTAACGCAGGCGCAGCGGGTTCACCTTCGTGGGATCGCGCCAGAGGTTGCCCGAATCGACGAACAACCCGGTCTGCACGCTGCCCGAGAGGGGAATGCGCAGCTCGAGGCGGGGATTCACGAAAGCATCACCACCGCGGATCACGACCTGGTCGAGCGTCAATCCGCTGTTGGGGTCGAGCAGCTGTTGCGCGATGTCCTCGGGGATCATCGAGTCTTGCAAGAACCCGCGCACGGAGTCCACGCCGCCCAGGAAGAACAGGCGATCGGGATACGTGCGTGAGTCACTGCGGAGCTGCTGGTTCATGCCCCAGCGCAAGCTGCCCGCGAGCGCGAAGCCCTTGTCGCTCAGCCGAACGTAACCCGCAATCCGCTGGGTCAAGCGCAGGAACTGGCTGACCTTCGGTGGGTCGAAGACGCCGTCGCCGCCCTCTTTGTCGGGAGTAGCCCGCACGTGTTCGACGCTCGAGCTGAGCAGGGTGCCCTTGGTGGCGCCGAGGGGATTGTCGCGGCGGTCCCACGAGAATCCGACGCGTTCGGCGACCGCGAGGGTGGTGCCTTCAGGCACGCGGAACAGACCGGCACTCCGCGGGTTGTTCTTCACGTAGTCTTCGAGTGCACCCTTCTGCTCGGAGCCGAAGATCGAGGCGTTGTTGAGCTCGAGGGAGCCGCCGACGAAGGCCGAGAACTGGCGCACGGGTCGATAGGTCAAGGTGACGATGCCGGCGTCCTTGGTCAGGCCGAAGTCCCGCGCGTTGTCCCGCACGTCGAGCCCTTCGACGCCCAGACGAAAGAGCGGACCGAGGCCGACGTCCGGGAACTCGATGAGTGCGCTGTTTCGCCGCTCGAGTCGCTGCCCCACGTCGAGCTCGTCGTACTTCTTGCGCACGTCCTCTTCCAGAATCAGCTCGTTCGGCAGATAACCGAGCTGCACGCGCAAGGTGAGCTGGATGGCCTCGCCACCCAGGTTTCGGTGGCCGTATTCGAAGGTGATGCGGAAGCCCTCGCCCGTGGAAAAACCCGGACGAATGTCGAGGTACTGGGGTTTGCGCTCCTGCACCGTGATCACGACTGCCTTCTCCTTGGCGGGCACGTACGGATCCTCGAGGCCGACGGTGATGGTTGAAAACACCCCAAGTGACGCCAGGCGTTCCTCGGTCTTGCGGATGTCGCTGCGCCGGTAGGGCTGCCCCACGCTGAGCGCGATGCGACTGCGGATCAGCCGCTCGTTGGTGCTGCGCGCGCCCACGATGACGATGCGCGACACCTTGACCCGCTCCCGCTCGCTGATCGTGAACACGGCGCGCGCGCGCGTCCGGTCAGGTGAGAGCTCGAGGTTGGCGTCGACCTCTGCAAACGCAAAACCCTCTTCGGCGTAGGCATCCAGCAGCCGCCGCCGCGCCTTTTCCAGCTCGACCTGCGACGCGGGTTTTCCCAGCTCGAGCTCGCTGAGCTCTGCCAGGTGTTTTTCGATCAGGACCTTGTTGCCCTGGAAACCGAGGTCGTACAGGTAGCTTCGCGGGCCGAGTTTGATCGGCACATGCAGGACCGCGTCGGCCTCACACAGCACGCCCTTTTTGGGGTCCGGCACGCAGGCAAACGCCGGGTCAGGCGCCGGCTCCTCGAGCGGCAATCCAATTTCGTCATGGGAGCAGGCAAGCTTGGGACTCTTCCGCGAGCCGAGCGGAACACATCGCCCCGGTGGTGAGTGAGGATCACATCGCCGGCGCAGGAGGTGGGCTGGCCCGACCGTCGCCGAGAGATAACCCTCGGAGCGATACAGGTCTTGCACATGTTTCATCGCCCGCTCGTAGACCTCCGGGACGAAGGTCATCCACGGGTTCGGCTCGAAAGGCACCGGGCGCGCGCCCGTCGTGCCGAGTGGGCCAAAACTCTGATCGACGACCCGCGGGTCGACGGAGGAGAAGATGCCGCTGCCGGGCAGCTCTTCACTGAGGAAGCTGTCCATTTCGCTGCCCACGTCCCGGGCCCGTCGTGACCCGGTCAGGCAGGGGTACTCGCGGCCAACGATCCGCAGCTGACTGCGTTCGCGCACTTTGAACACCAGGTCGTGGATCGGTTCATTGCTGCCGCCGCGTTCGGTGAAGCCGACGTCGACATCGAGGAAACCACGCTCGATGTAGAACTTCCTGATGCGTTCGGCCAACGACGACGGAGCTCGATCATCCGTGTCGTCGAGCTCGAGCGTGCGCTCGATCTGACTAGAGTCGAAATGCTGGATGCCCTCGAATTTCAGCCGCACGAGCGGTCCCGCTTTGACGTCGAGCACGACCTCCGTCAGTCCGCTTGCGGGCTTGAGAGAGTGGGATACGACCGCCCGATGCCAGCCGCGAATGCGCAGGTTTTTCTCCAGCTCGTGGTCGGCGGCGGCAAGCTCGTCCTCGTCCGCGCGGTCCCCAACCGACACACCGTAGGCGCTCAACAGCTCGGGCAGACCGTCCACCTTCGGGCTGGGCCAGACCATGAAACGCCGTGAGTCGATCCGCCGCGGCTCGCCGGGGACGATGTCGAGGTCGAGCACGACCCGCATCGGATCGTCGGTGTCGATGGCGTCGATGCGCACCGCGACGCGCGGGTACCCGCTGCGCACGTAGGCTATCTCGACACGCCGCGCGATGGCCGCGAGCTCCGCAGCCGTGAGCTCCGAGCCCGTTCGCACGCGGGCCGCGCGCAGAGTCTCGTCCGCGTCCAGCACGCCGCCGCTGATGCGGATGCTGGCCACCAATCGGCGCGGCACGACCTTGATGCGCAACAGCACACCGTCGCCGTCCGCTTCGGCCTCGGCGCTGACGTTGGCGAAGCGACCGGTGTCCGTCAGCTCGAGCATGGCGCGTCGCGCGAGCTCGCTCGTCAGGGTGTCGCCCGGGCTGACGAAGCGAGGTTTGGGTTGCTCCTCCCAGCGCCCTCCGACGGCCAACACCTCGATGCGCGTGATGCTGCGTCCCGCAAACCCGCCGAGCGACGGAGCGGGCGACAGATCCGGGATGGCACCAACGCTTGGTTCGTCCGACGGTCGGGCCTTCCGGTCCGGTGCTTGGGCCCGAGTGGGCGCAGCTGCACCCGTCGCGGTGGGCTCGCTCGGGCGTGGTCGTTCGTCGTCCGCGCGACCATCACGAGTTGCCGCGAGTTGCCCGAGGACCACGGCCAAAGCCGGGGCGTGGCGGAGGATCCCTCGGAACATCGCGCCACCTTCTTAACTCAGATCGCACCTCTCGCGCGCGGGCGGTGCGCCACAAATGGGCGCTTTGTCCCGTTCGTGGCTACGATCGGCGCGGTCATGGGTAGCCCGGAGAAAGCCGCTCGAAAATCCAGGACGAAGGGTCGGCTACGGCGGATCCTCATGACATTGGGGTTGCTGTTGCCCGTGTCGGTGATCGCGTTGTGGATTGCGGTCCACAAGATCCCCTGGATGGGGCCGCTCGTCGCCAACAGCCTGCGGGCGGTGCTCGGCACCGACAACGTCGCCAAGCTCGAAGACGCGGCCTACGGCGTGGAAGATCGTTTCAATCGCTGGTATCGCAAGGACGAGAAGCCCAAGGCCTACTGGGAGATCCCCCCAGCCGAACCGCAGCCGGCCACCTCCTCGAGCGGGACGGACGTAAAAAAGAAACCCGATTGGCACCTGGCAGACGTGGGTCCGGTACACGAAAAGTGGTCGGCGCCGGGCGACGGGGTCTGGGTGAAGCTCGGGGATCCGCGCCGTCCCGACGAGGCTGCCTACCTGGAGAAGACGCTGCTGCATCCGGACAAGAACCGCTCGTGGGCCGAATTGTTCGTCGTTGCGGTGGACATGAAGCGGGCGCGGCTGCAGGCCGTGGCAGGTTACCGCGAGCCCCAGAGCATCGAGAAGGAAGCGAAACATCTGGTGCGCAAGGCGCGCATCCCCGATGAAGACCACGAGCAATTGCTGGGTGCGTTCAACGGCGGGTTCATGACCGAGCACGGGTGGTTCGGCATGAAGGTGGACGGGGTCACTCTGGTCAAGCCGCGCGAGACCGCGTGCACACTTGCGGAGCTCGACGACGGGACGCTCGTGCTCGGCACCTGGAAGAAGCTCGCGAGCTCCGAGAGCAAGATGATCTGGTCGCGGCAGATGCCGGGTTGCATGTACGAGGATGACAAGGTCCACCCGGGGCTGGCAGATCCGGACACCCGACTCTGGGGCGCCACGCTGGATGGTGAGACGGTCATCCGACGCTCGGCAGTGGGGCTGAATGCGGCTCGCGACGTGCTGTATGTGGGCATCAGCAATCACACGACCGCCAAGGCCATCGCCGACGGCATGCGCCACGCCGGGGCGGCGACGGTGGGACAGCTGGACGTGAACTGGAGTTATCCGAAGTTCGTCTTGTACGAGCAGAAGGAGGCTGGTGGCCCGCGCAAAGCGGTCGCCCTGGCGCCAGGTTTCGAGTTCGACGAGGACGAGTACATCCGCAAGCGCTCGCTGAGAGACTTCTTCTACCTGGTACGTCGGGACACCGAGGTCACGGCGCAGAACTGAGGGTCGAGGTGTCATTCTTGGCAGCTCGACCGCGATTCGGCATCTGATAGCGTTCGCTCGTGCCCGAGCTGCCGGAGGTCGAAGTCACTCGCCGCGCGGTGCTGCCGCTGCTCGTCGGGCGCCGAGTGACGCGCGTCGTCACGACGGAGAAGAGCTACTTCTTTCTTACGCCGCCCGCGACGCTGCGCAAACGCCTCGTGGGCCGAAGCGTGGTGAGCCTCGACCGCCATGGGAAGTACCTGGTTGCGCGGCTCGATGACGCGTCGAGTCTGCTCCTGCACCTGGGCATGACGGGCCAGCTGTTCTCGTCAGCGGCGCTGAGCCCGCGGCTTCTGTCGGCGGAGGCCCGCGGAGCGCTGACGCGGCAGGCGCAGCGGCGCTTCGCCGCTGACGAGCACACTCACATGGTGCTCGGGTTTTCCGACAGGGGTCCGGAGGTGATGTTCCGGGACGTGAGGAAGTTCGGCAAGGTGAGGTGGCTTGCGCCGGGGAAGCTCGACCCGCGGCTCGAGAAGCTCGGTGTCGATGCGCTCGAGGTGACGGGTGAGCAGCTCTTCGACGCCTCGCGTCGTCGCAGAGTACCCATCAAGAGTCTGCTCCTCGATCAGTCCGTGCTCGCCGGAGTCGGAAACATCTATGCCGATGAGGCGCTGTTTCTCGCTGGGGTCCGCCCCACGCGTCCGGCGCGGGCGCTTCGCCGGGCCGAGAGTGACGCGCTGGCGGCCGCCGTCGTTCGTGTGCTCGAGAGCGGGATCGAGGCTGGAGGCTCCAGCATCGATGACTTCGTGAGACCTGACGGCACGGACGGAGGTTATCAGCGCGAACACCGCGCTTATGGCCGCGCCGGCCAGCCGTGCACCCGCTGTGGCACTCCCATGAAACGGAAAGTCATCGGCCAGCGCGCGAGCTGTTTTTGCCCGGGCTGTCAGCGTTGAGACACCCGCAGACCCGATGGGTGCGCGGGATCTCGAGCCCGGGGCGCCGCGATGAACGCCGGGTCGCCGCGTGCGTCGCCATGGTCTATGCTCAGCGCGTGAAGCTCACCGCGCTCTTCGTGCCGCTGCTCTTCTGTACCACCCTGGCCGCGTCGGCGTCCGCCGACATCCCTCCGGGGCCTGGACCCGGACCCGAGTGCACCGCACAGTCCGTGGCTCGTCCCGGGGATCAGTGCATCGATTGCCGCGGCTCGTACGAACAGCCGAACAAGTGTCAGGAGCTTGGCGCGCAAGGCTATCAACAGGCGTGTCGCGCGCCCGGCGCCTCGGTGTGGAACGAGGTCTGGTGCCGCGGTGGAGGTGGCCCGCAGCCCGAGCAGCGACGCGGCTGCGGTTCGTGCAATGTTGGTGAAGAGCGTACGACTTCGTTCGCGGCTCTCGGCCTGCTTGCCCTGGGCGCACTGGCCTTCGCGTCGCGACGGCGTTGAGGTTTTACGGCTCCCGCATGATGTGTGCGGCGAAACCGAGCGTGCGTGCGTTCTTGAGTGCGGACCCTGAGGAGTTGCCATCGGTTGTCGAAGCGGCGTAACGGTGTCGCATGCGAGGTATCTCGATATTTCTCATTCTTGCCGGATTTCTCCAGCTGTGGGCGGGTGTTGCCGCCGCCGTGCGCAAAGGTGAGCTCAAAACCACTCAGGGGCGTCAACTCGAAGCGGCGCTCGGCAGAAAGGGAACCGTTGCCTTCTTCTTGGTGCTCGGAGCGCTGCTCACCAGCGGCGGACTGTTCCTGCTGATTCGATCGACGCTCTGAGGGACAGCGCCGCCGCGCCGACTGCGACGTGCAAAGCGCGTCGGCGTTGCGACCGCCGGGCCCATGTGCTGAGCTGCCGCCGTGACCTCGCGGTCGTCGCTCGCTCTGGTGCTCGCCGCCGTCATCGCGTTGCCACTTGCGTGCGGCAAAGAATCGAAGACCGAGCCGGTCGCGAGCGCGAGCGCGAGCGCGTCGGAGCCGCCGGAGCCGGAAGCTCCGCCACCTGCGGCGAGCTCGTCCGCCTCCGCAGCACCGGCGCCTTCGGGCTCGGCTGCGGCAGCGGAGAAACGCAGCCCGGTCCAGCGCCGTGGCACCGCCGGGGCGCTCTTCAGTCGTGTGCGCGCCCTGGAGCTCTCGGACGAGCAAACGAGCAAACTCGACGCCATCGACGAGCGCCTGTGGGGAGCTGCCCAGGACGAGGACGACACGAAGGTCGCACTGAAGGAGTTCTTCGCGGCGCTCCTGGATGGCGTCAAGACGGGTCACATCGTCGAAGCCAAGCTCGCGCCCCACTACGCGACGCTCGAGCGTGTGGCGAAGGCGCGTCACGAGGCCGAGGCTGCCGCACTGAGCGAGCTGCACGGTCTGCTCGAAGACGACCAGCGCAAGGAGCTCGTCGAAGCGCTGCGCAAGAAGTACCCGAGCGCAGCCGAGAAGGCCGCAAAGGCAGCGAGCGCTGCCAAGTCAGCCAAGCCGGCCAAGCCGGCGACGCCTGCCGACAAGGCGCGCGTCGCCGACCGCGCCAAGCGGCGTCTCACCCGCGTTGCGACCCTGCTCGGGCTCGACGAGTTGCAGCAGAAACGGGTGGCGCCGGTGCTCGCACGCTTCGAGGTGGGCTCACGCAACAAGGCGCTGCGCGAGGCACAAGAGAAGCGCATGCGTGCGCTGCTCGCCGTGTTCGAGAAGGACGAGTTCGACGCGACCAAGCTCGACCTGGGCAAGGGACCGAAGGCGCGCATGGTCGACCGCGTGGCTTACATCACCTCGCTCCTGGCCATCCTGAAGGTCGACCAGCGCGACAAGCTAGCGCGGACGCTGCAACGCCCAGGTTCGCGGCACTGGGGCGCGGCGGTCGTCGGGGATGTCGCGCCGGTCGAAGACGAGTGAGCGCGCGCGGTCTCGGACCCCCGGCGCGGTCCGCGTGACTGCCGTGCCCACGCGGACCGCCCTCGCTCGTCAGTTACACAGGAAGAGTACTTGGTTCGTGATGTAGTCGGCGATGGCTGGCACGCGGCTCTCGTCCGGGTTCTTTCCGGGCCAGCCGACGATGCCCTGCTTCTTGCACGTCTTGCCCGGCGCCATGGCTTTGACCACGTAGTTGCCTGGGGGCAGATTGCCGATGCCCGCCCAGCCGAAGCTGGTCGTTGCGGTGCCCGCGGGGTCGGGAAACTGACTCGCGTTGACGTAGACCGGACCGACCCCCGACGCGGGAACGATACTGAACGTCGCGCCGGCCAGGCCGGAAGTCTGCGTCAACGTGCCACCATCGGGTGTACCGGCGTCAACGGTCACGGTAGTGTTGGCGAACGGGATCACGATGGCCTTGCCCGCCAATGGCCATTGGAACTGCGCTGCCGCGGCAAAAAGACCGGCGAGCACCTCCGTCGGCATCGAAGCGTTGATAAAGAAGTCCTTGGCCGGAAACGTGGCAGCGATGGCGGTGTTCGCAACGCCGGTCTTGCTGAAGAGCAACGCGGACTCGAGCAGAGACGGGACGCTCAGTTTGTACTCGCCTTTTGCATCCGTGGTCGTGCAGTTGGTGGTGTCCATCAGACACACCTTGACGTCGGCGATGACCGGGGCGGTCCCGCCGTCCAACGGCGTCTGTTGGAATTCGAACACCGTTCCGGTGACATTGACGTTGGCGCCGCCATCCGGACCGCCGCCGCCGACACCACCCGCGTCAGCGCCCGCAGCGCCCGCAGCGCCGCCCGTCGCGCCGGTGCCGCCACCTGCGCCTGCGCCACCTGCGGCGCCCGTCCCGCCCGTTCCGCCAGAGCCGGTGCCTCCGGTCGCTCCGGTACCTCCGGTCGCTCCCGTGCCGCTCCCTCCGCCCGAGCCTCCTCCGGATTCGTCGTCCCCACACGCGACCATGCCCGCCAACGCCAACGCAGCGCACGGCGCTAGCACCAAGATTCGATTCATGTTGCCCTCTTCGAGTTCTTCCCGCACGGAATTCCGAGCGTGCGCCATCAGGCGGGTTAAGGAACGAAGAGTCAAGTCAGCGAGAGCACGCGCCGAGCGTCGCGTTGATCACATTCAGCGCGAAGCTGCCGATTCACAGGCGGAATGGCCCGGAGAGAGCGGCGTGCTCTATTTCGATATTTCTGATCAGGGCGCGCAGTACGAAGGCTTGACCAGCCACCAGCCTCGGCGTGCACCCGGGTTCCACACGACCTTGGGACCACCGTAGTTGCAGACGTGGTACCCGTACCACTTGCCGCTGCAGCCGGTGTTGCTGACTGCGATCTCGTCGGTGGAACCGACCGCATGTTGTCCTGCGCAGTAACCCTGGGCGCGCAGCTCCTTGGTCACCGCCGCGAAGAAGCTCTGACAGATCTCGTCGGCGTTGGTCCCTGCAAAACCGGTGAGCGGGCAGTCGCTCTGCACACCGCAGCCGGTGAGCGTGACCATGACGCTGTTCACCGCCGCGTCCACCTTGGGATCGGTGTCTTGGTACGAGCTCGCGTTGCAGGTGAAGTCAGGATCGGGCACGCCTTGTGGGAACTCGCAGGGCCCGCCGCTGCCGCCAGTGCCGGGAGTGCATCCGGGCGCAACGCCGCCGCTGCCACCTTGTGAGGTTCCGGCAGCGCCGCCTCCCGCGCCACCCGCTCCGCCCGTCGGGCTTCCGCCGGCACCACCACCTCCCGCGCCTCCACCGCTTCCAGTGCCTCCGGTGCCGCTGCCGCCACCGGGCCAGCTTGAGCCAGAGCCCAGACTGCCGCCGACACCCGCCTCGACGCCGGCCGAACCCCTGACGCGCTCGGTCCGGCGACCGACGACGTGTCATCCCCACAGCCGGCGCTCGCGCCCAGAGCCGAGAGAACAATTGCGACGAGTTGACTGGCGCGGTGGCGCATCGAGCCTCCGATGCCGAATGTAGCACGGGCAACCGCGACCCCAACCGTCCTGACCGTGGTTGGGCTGTTCATGCGCTGACGTTGAGGAGCTCCGCGCAGTACATGGCGGCAGCGCGAATCGGGATCCACTGTCCTCGTTGTGACCTTCGGCCCGTCTTGGCTAGCGCCGAGCTCGTAGAAGCACGAGGCGGGGACGGTCGCTCTTCGCGTCGATCTCGGCGGTGCACGCAGCCAGACCGCGCGTGAGATCGCGACAGATCTGTGGGCGCGTTGCATAGGCCGAGCAAACGAACTCCCCCGAGCTCGCCTGCACCCTGAGGTCCGCGCAATGTCCCTCGGCCATGCGCATGTAGGCGCGGTTGTGCGGAATGTCGCGACAAGCTCACTGTCAGGGCCCCACCTAATCACTCGAACCGGATCCGTGCGTCGATGCCGGACCGGACGCGAGCCCCGATGCCGAGCCGGATGCGCTGGACGCGCAGCCTGAGGCCAGCAGCCCGTGTCCGCCGACCGAGCCGGCACCCGGCAAGGAGACGTGCGCGACCGAGCACAAGACCGTCAGCTGCACCTATGCGTCGTGCAACAAGCTCACCTGCGACGGCGTGTACTGGCAGAGCGACGGGTACTCGTGCCCGGACGGAGGCTGACGCGCTCGGTGTGCTGAGCCGCGACGCGGCGGCCGGGCGCCTCCGCACTCACCTCCGCTTTGCAGCGGAATCCTGCGCCTAGTCTTCTCGGATGCGGAACAGCCGGAGCTCCGAGTGCTGGGCGATGTGCTCGAAGTCGCGGTCCGCCGTGAACAGGCGGCCACGGTGCTCGATGGTCTGCGCTGCGATCAGCGCGTCGACGACCGAAACCGTGACGCCGCGCCTTCGACACGCATTCGCGACTTGCGCGGCACGGACGTGGTGGGAGCGGTCCGCCAACAAGACCGGAAGCGGCGCCAGCAGGCCGGCGAGGCGGTCGAACTGCGCGGGAGCGCGTACGCCGGACAGCACCTCTTGGACGACGATTCCGGGCACCGCGAGCAAGTCGCCGACTTCAATCAGCGCCGCCAGCGCGCCCACGCGAGGGTCGACGCGCGCACCAGCGGCGCGCCGCCGAAACGCGAGCGACAGCACCGACGTGTCGAGGACGATCACCGCTTCTTGCGATCCTTCTTGTAGTCCCACGTCGGATCGAAATCGATGGTCCCGAACGCTTCGAGCAGCGCAAGCTGCCGGTGGCGTCGGATGTACTCCCTCAGCGCGAAGTTGACCGTCTCACGCTTGGTCCGATGCCCGCCCACCTTCTTGGCGGTTTCAAGCAAGTCGTCGTCGATGGCGAGGTTGGTGGGCACGCTCGCAATCTTACACATGGCGTTGTGTGACGCAAGAAGGCGACCCCGCAGTGTTCGAAAACCCACACCGTGCCCTCGGGTACTGGCAGCTGGCGCGCGTGCACCGTGTCGGTGCGCTCGAGGCGGCCGTCAAGCGGCACCGCCAGGCGGCGCTCGATGAGCTGGCGATCCGCGACCAGCCAGTGCTGGAAGGTCCAGCCGCGCGCGGTCTGTGAGGCCAGCTCGGGCTGGATCAGGCGCGCGAAGCGCTCGCGCAGCCGCTCGACCTCGGCCCGGTGGCGGTCGTCCAGATCGTGCCACGGCATGTGCTCGAACGACTCCAGCGCCAGCTCGCCGTTTAGGCTGAGCGTGGTCCAGTCGTTGCCATCGCCGGCGTAGGCCCGCGCGCGGTCGCGAGCCTCGAGTCCCGCGGGCGGATCGGCCGCCGCGACGGCCTGTAGCCGCGCGATGGTGTGCGCCAGCAGCAAGGGGTGACCCTGCCCGGCCGGCCTCAGCACCAGCGCCACCGAGCGGGCCGGCGGCGGCACCGCGGTGGTCGCCAGCAGCACGGCGTGGTGCGCGAAGTAGGGCTGACGAGCTGTTCGATCTCGAGATCTTCGAGGCCGGGCTCGAAGTCGGGGCGCTCCGCCACGATGGCCTGGTTGATGGCCTCCAGGGCCGCGGCGTCCCCGCGGAAAGGCTCGCGGCGCAGCGCGCTCACTTCAGGAACTCCTTCGAGTCGTCACGCCCGAGCTTGGTGACCCACGCCGGCTTGTCCAGCGTAGGCTGGTAGTCCTGGTCGATGCGCCGCTCGGCGCCATCGTCACCGATCAGGCGCACCTCGTGGCCGTAGCCCCACTGCAGGCGCAGGTGCTTCTCGGCTGCGGCCTCGTCGAAGAAGACATAGACGACGTGGTCGATCGGCTTGTCGGCGCCGAACGGCTGCAGCTTGCGCGCGGCGGCGGCGTCACGCATCTCGATCGGCTCGACGCTGCGCCCCTTGATCACGAAGATGAGGGCGCGCTGCTTGTTCGAGTACAGCGCCTCGAGGTCGGTCTTGTAGACGTAGTTGGCCTGCAGGTAGCCGCCCTGCGGGTCGATGCCCATGGTGCGGTGCCCCGGCTTGGCCTGCGTGAGCGCGGCCGACTCACTTGCGGCGAGATCGTGAAACTCCACCAGTGTGAGATCGTCCGAGCCGCGCAGCACCCGCCAGGGCCCGGTGCCCAGCCAGCGCCGCGACACCAGCCGGTCGTGTCCCGCGCCCTTGAACGCGCACGCCCAGCCGTGGGGATCGTGGCCGCGCCCAAAGCTGGGGCCGTCGTAGCCATCCCAGGGATGAATCCCGAACGAGGCCACCGTGAAGGGCACCTTGCTGAGCACGGCCAGGACCTTGTCGGCGCTCAGCGCGACCCCGGGTCGCTCCCCCGTCACCAGCCCCGCGCCGTTCACCGCCAGCTTGGTGGTCCGATCCATCCAGATCGCGGAGACGTCGCGCGATGCGAGCGCGCGCTCGACCCAGTCGTCACCGGTCTCGGCCTCCTCGTGATTGAGCCACAGGTTCTCCGGCGGCTGTTCGTTGATCCAGCCCGCCGCGGTCAGCGCCCGCACGACTGAACCGGTATCGCTGGTCGTGAATCCGAAGATCAAGTTGGACTCGCCCACACGTCCTCCTTCACTCGTGTTTTCGTTGGGACGGCCGCCAGCTCGTCGAAGCCCTCGAGCGCGTGAGCCTGCATGGTGTAGTCCTCTGCGCGGGTACCTGCACCCTAGACTAGCAGAACGACTCAGCGAATCCTGGTAGGCTCCATCGGTGGTCGAGCTGACATGAGCGGCGCGCCGCGATCCCTGCCGTGCTCCCGATGTGGCGCGCCGGCGACGCTCTCGCTCGCGACGGACGGCCAACGCTGCGCGAGCTGTCAGGAGCCCCTGGTGCTGTCGGTCGAGGTCCGTGCGCACCTCGCGACGACCATCGCCCTCATCGGAGACAAGCTCGCCGCGGGTCGGCGCCTCGACGAGGCCCGGGTGAAGATGCTCGGCGACGAGCGCTTCGCGCTGGGCTTCGCCGTGTGGCTCGTGCTCCTCTCTTGCGGGGGGCTCTACACGTTCAGTGGCGTCTGGGCCGTCGTGGACAAGGGGTTCGACGCGGCGTTCCCCGGCCGTGTCGTTCCAGCACTGGGTGGCCTCTTCACCAGCAGCGGCATCGCCTTGGTCGCCGCGCTCGTGCACCGAAGCGTGCGCGGGCGACTGCAGCGGACCTTCGCGGCACTGCCGGCGGAGAGTGGGGCGCAACACGGGGCCTGCCATCTCTGCGGCGGCCCGTTGCCGGCGCGCGAGGTCGGCGGCCAGGGCTCGGTGCGCTGCGACTACTGCGGCACCGACAACCTGCTCGGGAGAGGGCGCGTGAGCGCGCTCGGCGCAGACCTGGCGAATCGGCTGGCCGCTCATGCCAGCGACATGCGGAGCGCGATTCGATGGATGCGCGTCACGACTCAGCTCGTCGGCCTCTCGGCGCTCGTCGTGCTTCCGCTCGCCTCCATCGCCGTTGCGATCGTGCTGAGCAAGCTGATCGAATGAAGGGGATTCGACGAGGTGTGCCCTGATCCGGAAGCTGAGCGACTGCTTCGACAGCGACGACATGGGCTGCACCGCCCACGGGATTGCCCGACCCGCGTGATTCGGCGCAGGTGGCGCAGTGTGTACCATCGCATGTGAGTGCGCGTTCGCAATCACCCTCGCGCTCGCACGGCGCGCCATGGCCGCGACCGCAACCAGTCACCACGCTCACCAACCCAATTTCACGCATGTGTGGTTCATACGCTTCCCGAGCCAACGAACCGGCCCTGCGCGGATGGATCAAGCTGGCTACCGTAGTGTCGAGGAGTACGGAGCTCACTTCGACTGCCGCTGATCGACCGCCGCGGTGCGACGCAAGACGCGGTGCTTCGCGAGGAAGGCGTCCAGCTCGTCTGGGTCGTCATCGACAGGCCAAAGCGCGCTAACGGTGTCGAGGTCCTGCACCGGTATCACGCCCTGCTGCGCGGCCAGGCCGGCTCATCCCACCTGCGCGGCCGCGGCCACGCTTTCCCGCACGCCCGCCGCGCCAGCATGGGCGCTCTGCAAATGAAATGGACACGTTACAGGAGACCTGTTAGCGCTCCGAGAATGAGATATCCCTATTCTGCTGTGGTTGCGGCGTTCACTCTGCTCGCGTGCGGCGGAGACGATGGAGGCGGCGGAAGCGGCGGAAGCAGTGGGAAGGGCGGCACCGCGGGCAGCGGCGCGAGCGGGGGCACCTCCGGCTCGGGCGGGGCGTCCGGGTCGAGTGGAAACGGCGGTTCTTCCGGAAGTGGCGGCGCAAGCGGTAGCGGGGGCGCTGGGGGAGGCGGCGGCGTGAGCGGAAGCACTGGTGGCGGTGGCAGCGGCGGCGCAAGCGGAAGTGCTGGTGCCGGTGGCAGCGGTGGTTCAGCCGGCAGTGGCGGCACGAGCGGCGGCGGCGGATCGGGTGGAAGCCAAGGCACGACCTGCGAGAACTTCGTCGGGAGTTGCATGCTCGTGCCGGGCCAGTGCCGCGACGTAGGGGCACGGCCACGACCTCGCTGTTTCTGCAGAATGGCTGCAAGGCCCCAAGCGTGTATTCGACGAGCCCGTGCCCGAACAAGGACAAGGTGGGGGGCTGCCAGAGCACCGGAGCGGCGGCCACCTTCTACTACCAACAGGCCACTTGCATGATCAACTGGTTCTACCCGCCGAGCACGGCGCCCATCCCTGCCTACCTATGCACAGGTGGCACCATCATCCCGCCCTGAGGGGACGAGAGTTGATCGGTGGACGGCGACTCGCTGCACTCGCCGCCGGGACGCTGGAAGTGGCGCGCGCCGCCGCGAGTCACGGTCACGCGACGACACCATCCATCCGAGGGCAAGAGCTTCGATGTCGTCTTGGGCGGGCGGAATACTCTTGTGGTCCGTCTGGACGATGAGTCGAAGATGCGCATTCCGCGTTCTTGGACGGACGCGGACGGCATTCGCGCGGGGACGGGCGCGACGGAGCGTGTTTTCACGGCCGGAGGTGTGTGTCGGGTGGGCTTGGCGAGGGTGATCGAGCTCGGCAGAGGACCCGGCGAGCCCAATCGGCGCCGGGGGTCGGGGTGCGGGAGGTGATCTCGACCCGAAGCCGTCGAGCGCGTACTCTCGGCTTGGTGGGTTTTGGCAGTTCAAATGCCCTATGCGCGCATCGAGCACGGGGTGATTGACGGCGTGAAGAGGTTGGGCTTCGGTGGCTCATGGGCGGACTGAGCACGGGGTGATTGACGGGCACGGGGTGATTGACGGCGTGAAGAGGTTGGGCTTCGGTGGCTCATGGGCGGACTGAGCGTGGAGGTGGAGGTCCTTCCAGGCCCCGACGCCGCCCCCGACGCGGTCACGAAGGTCCATGAGCTGTTGATCGAGACGATCGGGCTCTGGATGCCGTTGAATCTCGGTGAGTCGGGCGTGCGCGTCCGGAGCGAATACTACCCGTCCGCAGTCGAGTACGCGACACAGCGCGGGCTCTGGGGCCCCGCCTCCGACCGGCCAGGGGCCATCGAGTACTTCTTCACCGACTTTGCCGGGCTCGAGTCGCTGGGCGCGCGCACCATGAGCCACTGGTTCGAGATCGCCATTTCACTCTTCGTCGAGCCGATGGAGCCCCTGCTCCACGAGCTCGGCGTCTCGCTGACGGCCCGGCCGGTCGCTCTCGACCGCTTCGTGACCCGCGCCGCGGCGTCTCCCCTAGTGGAGCTGGGAGCGTTCGAGACGGAGATCTATTTGCTCGATTGGCCGAACGAGGGGCGCCCCGACGAAACCGCTGAGGTGCTCGTGTCGAGCGAAAGCGTCCCCCGCCGCTCGCTCGCGTCGCTCCCGAAACGCGAACGAGAGGCGGTGGAGCGCACGGCGCTGCTTCGGCAGTGCATGTGCCGGCCGTGCGGCGCGCTTCGCCGGTGGTTCTGGCAAGGTGTCGACCCCTGGGGTCGAGAATACGATTTTGGTTGGGACGAGGGCGTGTCGCGCTTCGAGCAAGGCGACTTCCACGGTTCGCGTGGCGCTTTTCTCGGGGGATTCTTGCGCGGCGCGCCGTTCGCTCAAGAAGGCTACGGCGTGTGGATCGCGAGCACGCTGGCCCGCGAGGGTGACCACGACCGCGCGCTGACGTGGCTACGGCAGGCGGTGCGCGACGGCTGGACCAAGCTGGAGGAGCTGCGCGAGGATCCGGATCTTGCGGGCGTTCGCGGCCCCGCGCTCGATGCGCTGATCGCGCACGGAGCGCGCCGACGCCCCAGCAAGGATGCAGGGAGCCCCAGCAACGTGCTGCCCGCATGGGAGCTGCTTGGTGAACCGGAGCTGGCCCGGCTCGCCAGGGAGCTCGACGCACGGCTCGGTCGCACGGGTGCGTACCCAGACCCGCCGCCCGACGAGCTCGCAGCGTTCCTCGTCCGCCTCGAGGAGAGGGGCGCGCGACCTCCCCCCGAGTCATTGGTCGCGCTGTGCCAGCGCGTCGCGGAACAGTCCGCGTAGGCAAAACGCCCGTCGGTCGGCGAACGCTACCCGACCGGGACCCAGCGTCCGTCGCGGAGGTCCCACACGTTGCCCTCGGGCACCGGGAGCTGACGGACGTGGACTCGATCGGCGCGCTCCAAGCGTCCGTCCGGTGGCACGCTCAAACGTCGCTCGATGAGCTGGCGGTCGGCCACCAGCCACGAGTGAAAGGTCCAACCGTTCGCCGTCCGCAGGGCGACCTCGGGCTGGATCGTTGGCGCGAAGCGCTCGCTCAGGCGTGCGACCTCGACCCTGCCGGCCTCGTCGAGCTCGTGCCACGGGATGTGGTCGAACGACGCCAGCGCCAGCTCGCCGTTCAAGCTGGGCGTGGTCCAGTCGTTGCCATGGCCGGCATAGTCTCGGGCTCGGCCGCGCTCTTCGAGGCCGCTCGGCGGTTCAGCGGCGGCAACAGCCTGCAGCCGCGCGAGGTTGTGGGAGAGCAGCAGTGGGCGTCCTTCTCCGGCCGGCCCGAGCGCCAATACGACGGAACGCGCCGGAAAGGGCACACCACAGGTCGCCACCAGCAGCGTGTGAGCGGAGAAGTAGGGCTGCACGAGCCGATCGAGCTCGATGTCGTCGAGGCCGGGCTCGAGATCGGGGCGCTCGTCGATGATGGCCTGGTCGATGGCTTGCAGAGTGGCGCCATCCAGTTGGACGGGCTCGCGCTCGAGGATGCTCACGCGCAAATCTCCCGTGCGTCGTCGCGTCCGAGCCGCTGCACCCACGTGGGTACCTCCGCCGTGCTGAGCCCGAACTTTGGCGTGACGTTGCTCACAGCCGCTCCTCTGATGCCATCGTACTCGTGGTGGTCGCGCCCAATCTAGCGTTTGCTGCCTCCCCTCGCGTCGCTTCGCTCCGCGGCTCGAGGTGCAGCGTGCCCTCGCGACCTTGGCCCGGCTCGCTCGGCGCCTCGCAAGCGGGAGCCGCGTCCTTCAGCTTGACGCCCTCGAGAGCTGGACCGACATCGGTGGTGAGCAAGGAGCGGGCTGGTCGCGATGTGGTATGGATGGCCGGGCAACGGAGGCGACGCGACATGGCGAGCGGCGTAATCATGGCGATGACGCTGAGTGGTGACTCGGTGGCCGACATCCTGCTCGGCCTCCGGGCGAGCGGCGTGTTCCCGGCAGGCAAGCCAGACACCATCGAGCAAGGCGTCAAGACCCTGACCGCGGGTGACGACTGGTTCCAGGTCGCCCAGACGCACGCCGGCACCTTCACGTTCGGGGAGGGCCACACCTTCCTGTTCGTCCGTCAGCCCGACCTGGTCAAGATCAGCCTCGAGGGGCAGCTCATCGAGCCGGTCGCGCTGCTCGGCAAGCTGGCCCAAGTGCCCTTCGACCTGGCAGCGTTTACCAGCTTCCACCACGACTGGGCTTCGGGCCGGATGGACGAGGTCTACCGCGGCCCGAGCTTCGGCAAGCTGCATTCGCCACTGGGCTGGGGCTGCGCTTTTCGTGGCCAGGGGCACCAGCGGATGCTGTCGCGCCGCTGGCTGGAGTTCGGTCCCTGGCGCATACTCCACGCCGACCCCGACACCACGCTGCTGCAGTTCTTCGACCTGACCGCCGACGCCAGCGCGGCCCTGGCCCAGGCGCGCATCGGCCACGAGCGCTTGATCGCGGGCTTTCTGCCCGAGGCCGACCCCGAGGACATCGACTTGCAGGGGCTGTACTCCAGGCATCAGCGCAAGCTCATCATCACCGTCAAGGCGCGTACCATCAGCGCCAAGGAGCTGCGCGAGGCGGCTATCGTGCGGCGCTTCCAGTCGTTCGGCGAGGACAAGCCGATCGACAACATCGTGTACGTCTTCGTCGACGAGGCCGAGGCCATGCAGCACCTGGAGGCGATGTGGTTCCACGGCTTCGAGGTGCGGCTGATCGGCGACGACGGTCAGGAGCGCCGCATCGACGAGGGCTTCGAGCCGCGCGTGCAGCGGCCGGCCTGGGTGCCCGCCTCGGGCTGACGGCGCGACACAAGGTCACGACGTGGTTCGAGGGCCGTCACCTTGGCCAGACCTTCCACTGGACACCGGGTCGGGTGCAATTCGCGGTCTCGGCCGGCGGGGCTCAAATCGAGCGAGGCGTCCCGACGCGCTTCGTTCACGCTTGGGACGAGTCGCCGTTCGTGCGCATCAACGCAAAGCGAAAGGCCCTCGTCGGGCGCGATTTCATGCGCGCGCGTGGCCTTCGCCTCCGGCTTTCGACTCCAGGGTTGGCCACGTCGATCGAATCGGGGGAGTGACGGGCCTTCGCGGCCGTCGGCCTCCCGCACGCCATCCCCGGAGCCGCGTCACTCCGCGCACCCCAACCCCAACGGCCCGGCCGTCAGCAGATACTTCGGGCTCGGGCACTCTTCCTGCCTCCCCTCGTCTCGCTTCGCTCGCCGGTCCCCTCCTTAGCCGGTGAGCGCGAGCAGCTCGCGCTCACGCGGCTGGAGGGGACGCGTCGTGCCGAATTGGCGGCGCCATCGCTTCGCTGGCGACTGCCCCTCAGATGCACTCGCACGCGCAGCCGGTGGCAGGGCAGGGGTCACTGCAGCCGTTGACGGCACAAGCGGTGTTGCCGCAGGCGGAGTACGAGCAGCTGCACAGCATGCCGAAGCTGGCGCAAAAGGCGCTGCAATCCACCGCGGTTAGGCTGGGCTCGCACATGGTGCACTTGCCCGCGGTGCATTTCCCGCACGCCTTGCAGTCGGCGCAGGCTGCACAAGACAGCTCGAGCGATTGCTCCACCGACGCGCTCCTCTGGGTCGTGTCCGTGAACTCGATCAGGACGGTCCTGGTAGTCTTGGCGCCCACGCCCAGAACGACCGGTTCGGAGTCGTTCAGCTCGAGCCAGCTCACGCTCTTTGTGAACGTCCCGCCGCTGACCTGGTTGAACGCGCCGAGGAACTTCGCCTTGTCCTTGCTGAAGAGCTTCCCTCCCACGATGTCGACCAGTCCGTCCGGGTCGTTGACATCCACGGTCAACGTCACGCTCCGGTCGTCGTAGTCGAGCCCGCCGCTGACCAGCACGCTCGCGATGACCGGGGCGCCGTCGCTGCCGCCGGCTCCCGCATTGCCGCCGGCCGACGCTCCCGCCGCCCCTGCCGCGCCGCCGCTGCTCGCTGGCTCGGATTGCGTCTCAGAGCAGGCGAGGACGAAGATTGCCGTGAGACCCCAGACCACCCTCATCTCCAGGCCAGGTTACACCCGCCGCGCGCCGCGCAGCAGCGTCAATACGTCTGCTGGGAAGGCTCACTTCAGGACCGAAGTCGCCCACCAAGCAAATGGAGGAAGGCCGTCGTAACCCCCGTACTCGAACGACCGAACGTTCTTGACCGTCCAGGACTGTCCGCCGAGCTCTGCCTTGTCAGTGAGCGACTGCGGAACGACCGTTTCGGTGCCGCCGGGCTCGGAAAAGATCAGCTCATGCAGCTTACCCGTATCGCCGGGCACGCAATCGACGGGCGCGGAGCTCACCTGGACCTTCACGACCATGTTCCCACCGCTCAGGCACACGGCTCCGGAGTCACCGCCGGTGCCGCCGGTGCCGTCATTCGGTTGTGAGTCGCTGCCGCACGACATGAGCAGAACGAGAGCTGCAAGCGCGCCGGCGGTCACTTGCAGTCGCATTGCTCATCCCACTGCGTTCTTCCGATGAGTCTCCCTCGCCGCCTTCGTCTACTCCGAGCACCCGAGCCCCAGCGGCCCCGCCGTCAGCAGATACTTCGGGCTCGGGCACGACTTCACACACACACCCAGATTGCAGCCGCCCACGCCCTTGGGCACGGAGTACGTGCAGCCGCCCGCGCCGCAGTTGTGTTGCACGCCGGTGGATGCGTCCTGGCCGAAGCCAGCCTTGGGCGCGGTCACACAGAAACCAAACAGGTTCACCTTGCCGGCGGGGCACTGGCTCTGCTGCTGGGCCACGGGGCAGGTGTTGAAGTGGCGCGGGCTGCCGTCGGGGCAGGCGGGCATGCAGATCGGAATGCCGCTGTCGGGCACCATGCCGGCGGGGCAATTGCCCGGGTTCGGCACCGGCGGCGTGGGCTCGCCGGGTTTGTTCGGTTTGTTGCCGCCGCTCGGCGTGCTGACGTCCACCAGGTACGCGTAGCGAAGGTTCGTCGCCAGCGTCTTCTCGTGGATCCAGGCGTAACCGCCGTCACCCCACTTCGTGCCCCAGCTGTTGTGGATCAGGTAGTACGTCCCGTTGGCCTGCGTCTTGTAACCGGCGAGCACCATCGCGTGGCCTGCGCCGCCCGATTTGAAGTTGCCGTCGGGCACGACCGCCGGTGAGCCCTTCACCTGCTGAAACACGTTGTCGACCCACATCGCGAACCACACGTCCTGGCCCTTCGCGATCGTCGCCTTGATCTCGTTCAAGTCACCGTCCGGCAAGCGCGTCACGTTGGTGACCTTCACCGACTCCGCAGCGTCCATCTGTCCCATCTTGGCGCTGTCGACGGGCTGATTACACGAGACGTCGAGCATCGAGCCACAATCACAACCGGGACCACTCCAGATCTTGCACGCTGCGACCTTGTCGTACGGCCACGCGCTCTCGACGCCCAGTGACTTGCCCTTGTTGCCGTCCACCGTGTCTTCCATGGTCGGATAGTGGTAGCGCGACCAGACCTGCATCACGCTGACGTTGCCGGGTGAACCGCTGCTCGTCGCCAGCGCGTGATCGATCGCGGCCGCGAATGAAAAACCGGTACACGCACCGACCGGGCCTTGATTGCGCACGGGCCCTTCGGTGCCGGCCGAACGATGGTCGACGCTGGCGGGCAAAGGATCCGCGCCTTCGTGCGCAGGGCTCAGGTTGAACGCCTGGCGCCGCACGACGTACTGACTGGCCTTGCCGATCAGCGCGTACTGCGGCGTCATGCAGTCGAGCAGGAACTGCTCGCCAGCAACGTTCGCGACACCACAGCCCTTGAGACCCTGAGCTGCGGGAGGGGGAGTCTGACCGCCAGCCGGCGGCGGGTTCGTGGGCATGCCAGGCAGCCCGGGAATGGGAGGGATCGGAATGCCACCGAGGCTGCCCCAGCCTTGGGGAGGTGGAGGCATCTGAAACGCCGAAGCCGGCAGCGGCGGTGGCAGCGCCGGCAGAGCAAAACCCCAGAACGGAACGGGTCGCGCGGCGGGCGGTGGCGGGGCAGCCGGCGGGGGTGGGTTCTGAGCCACCGCATAGCCCCCGGAGTACATGGGCGGGTTGTTGGCGCGTCGGCCGCTCGAAGTCTCGCAACCCTGAACCACGCCGAGCGCCACGACGCCCAGGGAAAACACACGCAGAGATGGGATGAGTTTACGCACTTTGGTGTTGTTTCATCATACGCCAGCTGGGAGCCCGTGCTTCCGCAGGT
The DNA here is from genome assembly GCA_016706225.1 of Myxococcales bacterium. Lineage (NCBI taxonomy): Bacteria > Pseudomonadati > Myxococcota > Myxococcia > Myxococcales > Myxococcales bacterium. Next base: position 691,906 of record JADJKB010000022.1, on the reverse strand, counting down.
TGGACGTCGCGGGGGCACAAACTGAGCAGCTTCTTGCAGGGGCTTGTGCGCGAATGTGCGCAGCTTGACGCATTCTGCGGGCGGATGCTGTGCTCCGCGCGCATGACCCAGGACGAGGCCAAGCGGCTGGCTGCACAGGGTGCCCTCGCGCTCTTGCCCGAGGCGGGAACGATCGGGCTCGGCTCGGGCTCTACCGCCAAACTCTTCATCGACGGAGTCGGGGAGCTCGTGCGGGCCGGGCGGAAGCTCGTTGGGGTCGCCACCAGCGTCGCGAGTCGAATCCAGGCCGAGGCGCTCGGAATTCCGCTCCTGTCCGACGACGGACCCTGGGACATCGCCCTCACCGTCGATGGTGCCGACGAGGTGAACGCCCGGCTGGACTTGATCAAAGGGGGTGGCGGCTGTCACGCGCGAGAGAAGATCGTCAACTTCGCCTCGCGCGTGAACGTGATCATCGTCGACGAATCGAAGCTGAGCGAACGCCTCGGTGAGAAGTGGCCGGTCCCCGTCGAGGTCCTCGCATTTGGACGCGGTGCAACGTTCAACGCGCTCGGGGTTTTTGGGCGCGTGGCGCTGCGCGAGCGGGGGGGCGCACCCTGGCTGACGGACGCCGGCAACTTCATCTACGACGTTCATATCGGGCCCATCAACGACCCTGCCCAGCTCGAGCGCGAGCTTCGGGCCGTGACGGGGGTTGTCGAGACGGGGCTGTTCGTCGGCCGCGCCAATCGGGTGATCGTCGCCGGCGAGAGCGGCGTGCGTGAGCTTTTCCCCAGCCAATGAGCGGAAGCCCGAGCTCGTGTCTGCGTCGCTTGGACGCGCTCCAATCGGCGCTATGCTTGCCGCCGTGAAAACCCGACGCCCCCTCGGTGCCCTCGCAAGTCTCGCTCTTGGTGCCTCGCTCTTGACTGGCGCGGGCAGTGCGTCGGCGCAGGCCACACCCACCTGGCCGGTTCGCCCGGCGCCCGCTGACGCGCCGTCGCCGAAGGAGTTGACGGTCGCCTCGGGGTCCGCGTTGCCGGGGGCCGAAGCGAGCGGGAAAAATCAGGTCGATCCGAGCGAGACCCCCCTGGCGCGGGCGCGCCGCCAGGTCGTCGTTTTGTTGCGCGCCGGCAAGGCAATCGCGATGGGTGTCGTGCTGTCGGGGGACGGGCGCATCCTCACGGCGCTCTCACCTCTCGGTCACGGAAACGACATCGAGGCGCGCTTCGCCGAGGGCAAGCCGACCAAGGTGCGGGTCATTCACAGCGATAGGGCTTGGGATCTGGCGCTGGTTGCCCCCGCGGTTGGGCGCAACGAGCCGGGGCTGCGTGCGTCTCGCGCCACGCTCGATCCCAAAGCAGCAAAGCTGATTTCGTTCGCACCGGGAGCGAAGGACCTCGCGACCGTGAACGTGCGGCTTGGTGCCGAGCGTTCCTTCACGGGTGGCGACGCGACCGAGCTCGCACACGCTCACGCGTTGGAGTCGAAGCACAAGAGCAGCGAGCTCGGCTCCCCAGTCATCGACGAGCGCGGCGACGTGGTCGCGATCATCGCGCAAGCCTGTGCGGCCCCCGCGGACAAACCTTGCAGCTTGGCCCCGTACGCAGCCCCAGTCCCCGCCATCAAGGCGTTCTTGCGCGGAGTCCCATCCGGGAGCTCGCCGCCGCCGCCACCCTTCGGCATTCGAGGTGTGGCGTACGACGCGGGCGCGGTGAAAGGTGTGCGGGTGGTGTCGCTTGCCCGTCGGAGTGCCGCGGCGCGCGCCGGGCTGCGCAGTGGTGTCGACACGATCATTGCGGTCAATGGCCGACCGGTGACCAGCCCCGAGGGCCTGAGCGCGGCGCTCGAGGCTCGGGGCGGACGCGGCGCGGAGCTGCTCGTGTTTGGTGGAGGCCGTTATCGGCAGATCCGCCTCGGGGCCGGCCCGCCGGAGCGCCGGCAGGGGTTCCGCCGGCTCGATCCCTGGAAGCGCCCTCCTGGCGCCCAGCGTCGATCCCGCCGCCCAGGACCCCGTTGATCGAGAGCGGGACTGGCAAAACCGCGCGCTTTTCGGACGCGTTTTGCTTCTCTCACGCTTCCTGCTCGACCCCCCTAGGCTGCGCCCTGGCAGGCTGGTAAAAGGATTTTGCGGAAACCCAGAAGGCTTCCGCTGAATTACCTGTGAGTCGGCCCCTGCGCATCGAGGTTGCTGGCCAGACCGATGTCGGTCGGAAGCGCAACCATAACGAGGACAACTTCGCGATCTTCGCGGAGTACGGTCTGTATGTCGTTGCCGACGGCATGGGCGGGCACGCATCCGGTGAGGTTGCGTCGAAGATGGCCGTCGACACGCTGCAAGAGTTCTTTGCAGCGACAGCGGACGACCCCGAGCGCACCTGGCCCTACAAGATGGACCGGACCAAGGGGTACGAAGAGAACCGCTTGGTCACCGGCATCAAGCTCTGCAACCTCCGCATCTACGAGCAGGCCCAGCGCAACGCCAAACAGCGCGGCATGGGTACGACGTTGGTCGCGCTGTTCGCCGTCGAGGACGGCATCTACATCGCGCACGTCGGGGACAGCCGCATCTATCGCGTGCGCGACGAGAAGATCGAGGCGCTCACCGAGGACCACTCGCTCCTCAACGATTACAAAAAGATGAAGCGCCTCACCGAGGAAGAGATCGCGAACTTCCCGCACAAGAACGTGATCGTTCGCGCCCTCGGTATGAAAGACACCGTCAAGGTCGACACGCGCTTCGAGGCGCCCCGCGCCGGAGACACCGTGTTGCTCTGCACCGACGGGCTATCGGGCCCGGTCACCGACGAAAAGATCCAGGAGATCGTCCTGAACGCGCCGGACCTGCCGACGGCTACCAGTCGGCTGATCGAGGCTGCGAACGAGAACGGCGGTCCCGACAACGTCACCTGCATCCTCGCGCGCTGGATCGAGTGACACCGGGAGGCGCGCGCGCCTCGTTTCCGTGTCAATCGGGCTCGCTGGCGCCGAGGCCCAGGGTGATGGACAGCCCAATGGCCGTGTAAGTCTTGCCGTCCTTCTGTTCGGCCGCCTCGACGCGCGGCATGCGTCCGACCGCGCCGTACAGCGCCAGGCGCCCGCCGTGCATGATGCCGTGCAGGCGCCGGGCGAAGTCGAGGGCAATGGCGCCGGACGCAGACGAGTAGAAACCCGACGCCTTGGCGTGACTCAGCACGAACGGTGGGTCGCCGCAGTCGACACCGAAGCGCCCGTTGGCGTCGAGGCAGTAGTCGCCGTTGGCGTCGAGACCGGTCAGGCCCAGGCTGCCCGCAAAGTGAACTTCAAGGTACTTGCTGGGCGGCGACATGAGCACGTCCACACCAACCTCGGCACCAACCCGGGTTGCCTCGTACGAAGCTCCGTTGTTGGAGCCGTGACCGTAACCACCGAAGGCGAGGGCGCCGACGGAGAACACCTGTTTGTCGTCCAGCCCCGTGCGATAGCGGAGCATCGGCTCCGGGTAGCCGCCGCTGTCCTTCTTGCCGACGTAGCGCCCGCCGATCGCGAGCCCCGGCGCGCCGATCAGCTCACCCGGTTCGAACATCACCGCCGCCTGACCGATCGTGGCGCCGCGCGGATTCTCCTGCACTGACTCGGACAGGTAATAACCCGGTACCCCCGCGATCTGGGCCTCGACTCCGGTCCTCGGCGTCGGCACCACGGACTGCGCGGTGATGGCCGGCATTGGCCCCAGGGTCGTGCAGGCCGAGCCAAAGACCAACAGGAGCGGCAGTGCAATGCTTCGCTGCATGGCCGATTACGTTAGCAGCCTGCGTGCCAGGCGAAACGTCCACGAATCTTGGGGGTGTGTGTCGGTCACGCGCGTGCGCATGCCGCCTCAGGTGTGATTGGGCTGCCGCAGCGCGAAGCCGAGTTCTCACGGAAATTGGTGGGCTATCGCCAGCCCGTAGTGGTCGCGGCGGTTGTAATACTTGAAGTCTTGCCAGCTCCGTTGCCACTCGGCGCGCAACATCAGCCCATCGACGACCCGCACACTCAGGCCGACGGGGATGAAAAACGCCAGGTCGAAACCCCAGGTGCCCAACCGGGGCGCGGTGTAGAGCCAGGTCTCGTCCACTAGCCTGAGCGCCATTGGCGTCGAGAGCCCGAACCAGGCGTAACCAAGCTCCTGCTCCACACCTGCGGCGAGGCGATCGAAGCGGAGCGGCGTGAAACGGAGCGCTCCACCCGCGGCGACCGCGTCATCGTCGAACGCATAGATCCCCGTGACGTCGAAGCGGCGGCCCGCAGCTCCGCTGATCCACGCTTGACTCGCGCTGGCGGAGGGCTCCGTGACGTACGGGCGCGGGGTGACCTGTGCCATGCCGAGCCCGAGCTCGGTTCGGCGATCGGACATCAGGCCCGACGCTGGGCGGAAACTGGCAACGGGCGAACAGCCCATCGCGAGCGCAAACAAGAGCAACGAGGTCGCGCTCGCGCTGAGCTGACGCCGCGGCACGCGTTGCATTTTCGGTGATCGATACAAACGACGTGCCGGCCGAAGCGAGAGATTTGGCCCCGATTTGGCGCCAGTCCTGCGCCGGAGCGTCGAGCTTGCGCAGGCGTTGCTGGTAGCAATGTGCGCTCTGCGCTGATCTGCGTGGCACGACGGATGCAGCCAAGAGGGGTCGTGGCGTCGCCATGGCTCGCCTCCTACCCATCCTCGTCGCTGTGTCGATCTTCGGATCGACCTTCGGGCAAACGGCAACGGCGCTAGCGCAGACTCAATTGCCCGAACCTCCGGCCGTCGAGCTGATCCGTCCAGACGAAGGCTGGTGGATCGATCGCAGCGGTCGAGTCCGCCCGTTCGAGCGCACCTACTCCGACTGGTCACCCGAGCGCTACGAGGCACATCCCTGGCGCGCCGCCGCCGAGATGCTCGGCATCCTGGCCATTGGCACGGCCTGGTACTGGATCAAGGCCGAGGACAACCGCGAGGACTGGGACTTTCCGTCGCTCAACCAGCGGCTGCTCACCTTCGAGGCGCTGACGTTCGACAACAATCGCTTCATCACCAACCACGTCTTGCACCCGGCGGCGGGCAGCGCGTACTACGGCTTCTCACGAGTGAATGGCCTCGGGCCCTACGCCTCGATTGGTTACTCGATGGCGTCGAGCGCGTTCTTCGAGTGGGGTCTCGAGATCCTGGAGAAGGTCAGCATCAACGATCTGCTCTTCACGCCGCTCGGCGCCTGGGCATCGGGAGAATGGTTCTTCCAGCTGGGCGACTACCTGAACAGCGCACCTCGCAGGTCGGCTGTGGGGACTCGGGTGGCAAAGTACACGCTGGGTGCTCCGCGCTACTTGCACGATCTCTGGGACGACGTCCCGCCGCCGCCGGAGCTGCCGGCGGACAACCTGGGATTTTCCACGGCGTTCTGGCACCGGTTCGGCCTCGACTATGGACTCGCCGCCGTGGACAACAACCGGGGTTCGAGCAAGCTGGCCCACGACGTAGTGCTCTCGGGCGAGCTCATTCGCATGCCGGGTTTCCTGCGACCGGGGCACTTCGAGCGTGGCTTCGGCGAGGGAAACTTCGTGGACATGCGCACCCGCATGACCTTCGATGACACCGGCTGGGCAGACATCGACATCTGGTTCTCCGCCGACATCACCGGCTACTTCCACCAGGACTTCGAGCATGCCCCCGGTGGTGTGCGGGGACAGGCGTGGTCTGGTGCGCTCAACACGGCCGGGCGCTTCACCGACCGCTGGTTGCTTCAGCGTCGCGACGGTGTCGCGGTGGCGCACCTGCCCGGCCCCGCGATCCGCGGTTGGATCGCCGATGGCGCGCTCCTGTTTCGGGTCAGCGCCGCAGCGCACCTGGATTTCGCGGCCATCTATGCCCTGCCGTACGAACGCTGGATCGAACGCTATGGCTCGGCGGGCACCAAGTCCGTGCTGCAGAAACACTCGTACTACTACGCGCACGGCGGCTCGGCGGTTGGCTCGGCGTCGCTCGCGTACGAGGGCACCGAGCTCGGGGTGCGGGCGAGCTTCGGGCACTACGAGTCCATCGAGGGGTTCGATCGCGAGCAGACCTCGGTCCTCCGCGACGTGCACAACGCCGACGAGATCATCGAGGGTGCGCTGTGGCTCGGCCACACCACGCCGGGTGCGCCGCTTCATATCGGGATCAGCGCCGAGGAGACTTACCGCGTCAGCCGCATGCCACCCCTCGACGAGGTGCGCTGGGATCGGCGCATCGCCATCAACCTGGGCCTGGGCTTCTGATTATCAGGGGCCGGTCTGCCAGTCGTACGCCGCTTCGAGGTGGGCAACGACGGGCAGGTGATCGGAGCCGCCGGTGTAGCTCACCCAGGCATTCAGCGGTTCGAAGGCCTTGTCGAACAGCACGTGGTCCAGTGTCTCCGTGAACTGATTCGCGATGGAGTTGCCGCGCCACGTGGGCTGGCCGGGGTGGTAGAGCGGTAACACGTTTCGGTAGCCGCGATCCTCGAGGTACTCGACGGCGGAGCCGGACACGCCTTCGTTGAAATCGCCCACGACCAGAGTCGGCAGACCATTCGAGCACTGCTCGATGAACTGTTTGATCTCGAACACGTGGTCGTCGCTCGAGCTAATGTACGAGCTGACCGCGTTGCCAGCGCCGTTGAGCTTCGAGCGCAGGTGCACGTTCAAGATTTGCAGCTTGCCCGTGGGTGTCTCGACGAGCACGTGCCAGGCCGGGTGCCAACCGTTGGGTCCGGGGTGCCAACCGCTGTCGGACACGGGGAATTTGGACAAGACGGCGAGCCCCGCCGCGCCGGGGTCGGGCTGGTTGTGCTGGTAGAGCTGGTATGGATACTCGTCGCCGTAGCGCAGTCTGAGCACGGTCTCGAACTCGGGCGTCGACTCTTGCAGACAGATGATGTCCGCGTGGTTCTTGCCGATGGCGGCGACGGTGCTCGGATCGTCGTGGTCGCCTGCCTCCACGTTGTACGACTGGATCTCGTAGTGCGGAACGCCCGGTGTCGGGTCGCGGGGCTCGAGTGGACGCTCGCCGCATCCGAGCGCGCCGAGCGCCAGAAGGACAGACAGCTGGCACGGGCAAGGGCGACGCATGCGGTTCTCCGAGTGTGTCATCCGATCTGCGGCGGTCAAGCAGACGAGCCGACGCAACCGTTGCGCCGGCGTCAGCGGTCCTTGGGAAAGATGATCTGAACCGGCACGGGCGCGGGCTGATTCTCGACCTCGGCGGCTTCGCCCACCAGCGAGGTCAAGGTCGCGTACACGGCCAGCACGATCGCGAGCATGAGCACGCTCGTCCACAGATACGTGTAGGTCGGTGGGTGCCGCGCGGTGCTCCAGCCCTCGTCGTAGAACTTTCCGCCGCTGCGATCGCGGAGGCGCTTCTGCACACCGCGCAAGAACTCGCTCTCCGGCGGCGGTTCTTCCTTTGCGTCCCCGAGCGAGCCGCGCAACAGATCGCGCAGCTTCGATTCGGCCGCCTCGTCGAGCTCCGGACTCTCGTCGTCGTTTTCGGCCGCGTCCGGCGCGCTGGTGTCTTCGCCCGCCGCTTCCGCGCGCTCGTCTTCGCCCGCCGCTTCCGCGCTCGGCCGCTCGTCTTCGTCGCGGTCGCTCATCGAATCTTCTCCCCCAAGGCGCGCTCCACCTTGGTCTTCAGCATGCCACGGGCGCGATGGATGCGGCTCTTCACCGTGCCGTCCGCCAGCCCCGTGATTTCGGCGATCTCTTGGTAAGCCAGGTCCTCGACGTCAGCGAGAATCAGAACCTCGCGGAAGTCCGGATCCAGCTCCGCGATGCAGGCGTGTACGATCTTTTCGAGCTGGTAGCCCTCGACCATGTGGTCCGGTCGCGCCACGTCGCCGAAGGTCACCCCCTTGGCCTCGCTCAAAGGAGCGCGCTCCGCGACGGGCTCGAGCTCCTGCTTGGTGTCGTCGTGGCGGCGCGCCAGGTACTTGATCCGGTTTTTGCAGAGGTTCACCGCAATGCGATAGACCCACGTGCTCAGCTTGCTGTCGCCGCGAAAAGTGCCGATCGCCTTGAACACCTGCACGAAGACCTCTTGGGCCATGTCTTCGGCTTCGTCACGCCGTCCAAGCATGCGAAACACGAGTCGGAAGACTCGTTGTTCGTAGGTTGAGACCAACTCGTTGAACGCACGCTCGTCATGCCGGCGCAGGCGCTCGATGAATTTGAGCTCACTCTCGTCGACAGCGTCGGACACGTCCCACCAAAGTTCGTGATCACGGTACTCGGAAAGGCGCGGGGCGTCGTCATCCGATGCGTTCCCGAGCAGAATTGCCGGGTCGCTCGGCAGACGCATCCGCGAGGTTGCCACGCCGGAGCGACATCTGATTCCGACGCCAGTTCCGGCGAAATGCCCGGGTCATTCACCCGGGAACTTCCCGAATTGTGCGCTGTCCGAGCGTTCCGAGGCGCGGGCCCACGACGGCCGCCAGGCTGTTGGTTCCGACGCATGGATTCGAACCATGATTCAGGGATTCAAAGTCCCTTGTCCTGCCTTTGGACGACGTCGGAAGAGCTTTGCCGGCGAGTCTTAGCAAAAGCTGGCGGGCCGGGAAACCGCCGAGAGTCACTTGATGCTGGGGGGGATCGGGACCTGGCAGTTGTTGGCGGGGGTCAGCCACTTGATGGCGTTCACCCAAAAAAGCTCGATCTGGTACTCCGGGTGGCCGCTCCACTCGCTGTCGAAGGTGAGCCACTCGTCTCCCCACATCACGACCTTGCCCGCGGCAACCTCCTGCACGCGCAAGAGGTTCCAGCTCTGCTCCGTCGCGAGCACCAGCCCGGCGCCGTTGACCGGGTAGCCGTTGTCGACGCCGATCTTCGAGACCCCGTTCGTCACGGGGTGCTGCACCCAGTTGGTCACCGGGATCGTGTTCGAGCCCGACTTCTGCAGGATCTGCTCCGGGCCGTAGCTCATGCCGTAGGGGGCGAGCAGTTTGTTCACGTTCTGGATTTCACTCGGGCCGGCATAGCCGATGAGGGTCATCAGCCCGCCGCCGCTCTTGATCCAGGCTTCGAGCGCGCTGACCTCCGCGGCCGAGTAGCTGTGGTTGTTGCTCACGTTCTGACTGACGATGACCTGATACTGTTTGAGCAGTTCGGGTGTGAGCGTTTGATCCTTGAGCTGGGTCGTGCCGTAGGTGCTGCGCGCCGCGAGCCAGGCGTCGAAGACATTGGGTTGTCCGACGGTGCCTGGTTCGCCCAGGGTTGCGATGCGCAGGCAGTCGCAGATGCCATCCTTGCCCTTGTCCACGTCGTCGATGATGCCGTTGTTGTCGTTGTCGATGCCGTCGCAGATGTCTTCGTTCCCGGTTACGACGACGCCGCCATCGCCGGCGCCGCCTCCACCACTGCCGCCCAGGTTGAGCCCACCGCTACCGCCGGCACCCGAGCCGGCACCGTTGCCGCCCGCACCCGACTTGCCGCCGCCGCCGGATTTGCCACCCTCGGCGACACCCGTGCCGTCATCCGAGCTGCAGCTCGGCAAACCGAGCGTCGCAAAGGCGACCAGGAAGCCGACCCCCAGAGAAATTCGTCGCGGCATGGTCGTGCCAGCTTAACTCAGTGCTCGGCGGCCCGCTCACGCGCGGCCGAGCGGGCGCCTTTTTCAGCTGGTGGCCAGGCGTTCGTCGATCACCCGCTGCGCGACCGCGCGTGCCTGTCGCACGCAGTCCGGGATCCCCACGCCATCGTACGCGGCTCCGGCGACGTAGAGGCCCGGAAGCTTGGCGAGCTCCGCCTCGATGCGCGCCAGGCGCGCGCCGTGCCCGACGATCGGCTGGGGATTTGCGTCGATGTAACGGAAGATCCGCGTCAGGGTCGGTGTGCCGAGCCCACCCAAGAGCTGTTCGAGTCCGCGCTTCGCCGCGTCGAGCAGCTCGTCATCACTCGCCTTCGCGACGTCGACCTTGGCGCGCGCGCCACCCAGGAACGCGCGCACGAGCACGTGGTCCGCTGGTGCACGCCCATCCCACTTGCTGGAGACCCAGGTGCCCGCGATGAGCTCGGCTTCGCCCTTCGGCGCGACAAAACCCACGCCGTCGAGCGGACGCTCGAGGCCTGCGCGTGGGAGCGCGAAGAACACGGTTGCAGTCGACAGGTAAGGAATGGCGGCGAGCTCGCGCCCGACCTTCTCTTCCGGGACGAGCTTCTGGGTTGCGTGAGCCGGGCAGGCAAACACGACCGCGTCGGCGTCGAGGGTCTCCCCGCCGTCGAGGTGCACGGTCCAGCGCTCGCCCGTGCGTTCGACCGAGAGCACCGCCCGCCCGAGTCGCCGCGCATCGGCAGGAAGTTTGTCGGCGAGCGCCGTCACCAGGCTCCCCATGCCCCCCTTCAATGACATGAATGGGCTCGGGGGCGGACCTTTGGGCTTGGCTCCGCCATTGGCCTTTGCGCGCGCCAGCTGCAGCGCGAGCAGGCCGCGCGCGAGGCTGCCGTGTTTCTTCTCGACGTCGACGAGCTGCGGAAACGTGGACAGCACGGACAGCTGGCCGATGTCACCGGCGTAGATGCCGCCGAGCAGCGGAGCGGCGAGCCGACGCGCGGCCTCGCGACCGAAGCGCCGCGCGATGAAATCTTCGATGCTCTCGTCGCCTTCGTCGCTGCGGCGCGGCAGCACCAGATCTCCCAGCATGCGCAGCTTGGCCCCGAAGCTGACGAGCGGCGTGCTCAGCATGGGGCCAATCTTGGTGGGGATCGCCAGCGCCATGCCTCCGGGCATGGGCTCGAGGCGCCCGCGGTGCACCATGTAGACCTTCGAGGCCTCGGGTCGCGGCACGATCAGATCGTCCCCGAGCCCCAGCTCTCTGCACAGCTCGGCGCCCTCGCGCTTGGTGCTGAGGAACGAGTCCGGCCCGCCATCGAGCAGGAAACCGTCGCGGCTCTCGGTCTCGATGTTGCCGCCGAGACGCTCGCGGCGTTCCACCAGCGTGACGCGTACCCGTGGCTGGTGCAGTGACAGGAAATACGCGGTTGCGAGGCCGGTGATGCCGGCGCCGACGACCACGACGTGCGCCGCTTCGTTCATCTTGCGGCGAGCTGAGCCGAGCGCTCGTGCACCAGATCTGCCACGAAGCGCACGGCGTCGGGGGGTGTCTCCGGCAAGATCCCGTGCCCCAGATTGAAGATGTGCCCCGGCTTGCCGCCCGCCGCCTGGAGCACCTCCACCACACGACGCTCCAGGATCTCCCGCGGCGCCGACAGCAGCAGCGGGTCGAGGTTGCCCTGCACCGCCACGCCATCACCCAGGAGCTTGCGCGCGCCGCCGAGCGGCGTACGCCAGTCGACGCCGATCACGGTCCCGCCCGCTTCCTTCTGCAGCTCGAGCAGGCTGGCGGTGCCGGTGCCGAAGTGAATCACCGGGACGCCGGTCGTCTCCACGTCCTTCAGGATGTGAGCGACGTGGGGCGAGATGAACTCTCGATAGTCAGTGGGTGACAGGGCGCCGATCCACGAGTCGAAGAGCTGCACCGTCTGGGCGCCCGCCTCGATCTGCGCTCGCAGATAACGCCGAACCACTTCCGAGAGCTTCTTCATGAGGGTGTGCCAGAGCTCCGGCTCGGCATACATCATGTGTTTGGTCTTGGCGTAGTGAGAGCTCTTGCCACCTTCGATCAGGTAACTGGCGAGCGTGAACGGCGCGCCGGCAAAACCTATCAGCGGAGTCTTGCCGTCGAGCTCCTTGCGGATCAGGCGCAGGGCCTCGAGCACGTAGCCCAGGCCCTCCTCCGGATCGATCATGCGGAGCGCCTCCACGTCGGCGGCCGTCCGGATCGGGTGAGAGAACACTGGGCCTTCACCCGCGGCGAACTCGAAGGGCGCTCCCATTGGCTCGAGTGGCAGCAAGATGTCGGCGAACAGGATGGCCGCGTCCACGCCCATGGCGCGAACCGGCTGCAACGTCACCTCACACGCCAGCTCGGGCTGCTTGCAGATCTCGAGCAGCGTGTATTTCTCGCGAATGGCTCGGTACTCGGCCATGTAACGTCCGGCCTGGCGCATGAACCACACCGGTGTCGCGTCTACGGGCTCGCGCCGACAGGCGCGCAGGAAGCGATCCCACATCGATTTTTCGTTCCTTCGCTCAGCGCCGCTCGTTTTGTGCGGCGGCTGGGAGCACCTGCTCGTGCGGCGTCTTCTCGCCCTTCTGAGCGCGGTCCTTCATTTCGTACTTGGACGGGCACTTGGCCATGATCTGATTCGCCTCGAAGTACCCCTCGTCGTTCAGCTTGCCCTCGGCCGTGACCTCGACGTCCATGCCGGGAACGTCACGGAAGGTGTCGGGCACCACACATTGCGCGTAGCGAACGTCCAGGGTCTTCTCGTTCTTGACGATGGTGAAACGGTACTCACACGGCTCGTCGCGCTTCTTGAGTGTCCCTTTGACCAAGTTGCCGGCGACGCGCACGTTGCGACTGCCGAGCGTGGCTTTTTCCGCAACCAGCTCGTCGACACCCTTCGAGTAGATGGCCGACTGCTCGAAGCTGGTGAGCACCAGGGTCAAGATGCCGCCGCCCATTACCAACAGGGCCGTGAGCAGGCCCACGTTCTGTAGTCGCTTCTTGCGGCTTGCATCGGCGGTGGGGGCGGCCTTCGCGGCTGCCACCGGTCGCTCGGACACGGGAGAGTTCTCCTCGGAAGTCGTGACGGCGTCCGCCAACTCCTGGTCGAGCTTGCTCATTGACCGAAGCGTAGTCGTGTGCACCCTTCGGGTCCACCGACCGCGGGTTTCAGCGGGCGAAAATCGTGCGTTCCCGCCTCACGGGCCCGGGCGCCGCCGGCGCCCGACGCGGGCGCCCAGGGCCGCCGATACGGCCGCCAAGACGCCGAGCACGACCAGTGTGGTCGCCGCGACCGGCCACGGGCTCAGCGAACCGCCCGAGACGGACATGAGCCACGCCACCAGCGCGGCCAGCGTGCACCCGGACACGGCCTCGCGTGCGCCGGCGCGTCCGCCGAACCGACCGACCGTGAGGCCCACTGCGCCGCAGGCCAGCGCGAGCGACGCCAGCGCGGGCACAATCAGGGACGCAGCCAGCGCGATCCTGACCGGTCCCGGGGGCGTGGCCGCAGTGCCGGGCAACTGCGACACGTCGTCGACTCCCGCAATGCGAGCGGCAAGCGCACGGCCCAACGCCAGCGCCAGCACGACGAGCGGCACCCAGAGTGCGATCGTGAGCGCGGCCGCGATCGCCACCCACTGCACGGGCGAACGCGCCGGACCTTCGTCGGACGAGTTGTCTTGGATCACGGGCAAGCGCCGCGGCACGATGAACATGTAGTGTCGTGAGTCCGCAATTCGCAAACGAATTGCGGATGCGCTCCGCGCGGCGCTGCTATCGCAGCGCGGACACTCCCTTCTCGAAGGGGTGCCGCGCGCCCCTCGCCCCTCGGAATTCGCTTCTCGAATTCGCTGGTGGCCCGAAGTGACATTGTCCCCGATTGGCGGACCCGGCACACTCGTTTGCCGAAAGCACACAACCATCGCCCGAGGGCGCTCGAACCGGTGTAGCCTCACGGCTCGCCAATGCGCTCTGTTTTGCTTGGAATCACCGCGGTCTTGCTGACCGTTACCCGCCTCGGGTTCGGGGCGGAGTCCGAGCCAATGACCGAGCCTGCACCCGTTCAGCCTGCGCCGGGCCCTGCCGCTCCTCCTCCCTATTCTGCGTGGCAGGGCACCGAGTATGGCGGACCCGTCGCTGGACCGCCGGTGCTTGCGCCGCCGCCGTCCCCCGGATCGCCGGAGTATTCACGACGTCCGGTCGAGCTGATCCCATCGCTTGCGCTGGCGTTGCCCAACTGCCGCGCGGGCAGTGCATCGAACCAGCGCTGTGACGGCGTGACCACCGGAGCCGGCATCGGCTTCACTGGACTCTGGCGGGTGACTCCCTACTTTGCCTGGGGTGGCGGGTTGGAGCTCTCCGGTTTCCGCTACGACCCGCCGGAAGCAATCGGTCTGACCAACACCAGCGCCGCTGCGGTCTGGCTCGGCTTGATCGGCCGGGTCTACTTCAACGACGAGGGCTCTCTGGACCCCTACGTACAGCTCGGCTTGGGCGTTGGCGCGCTCGGCACGACCGGAACCGACACGAGCGGTGCGACCTGGGAGGAAACGGGTGCGGGGCCCGCCGGGCAGCTCGGCGGCGGTCTAGATTTTTTCTTGGGACGCTCGATCAAGCTCGGACCGTCCATCGCTTACACCCGGGTGTTCGTGGACAAGATCCGTCGCTGCCAGGCCTCGGGGGACGGAAACTGCGTCGACGTCTCCAAAGACGAGAACGGTCACCTCAACGGTTACTTCTCGGTCGGCGCAAAGCTGTCCATCCTCTTGGGGGGTGAGCTCTGAAGTGGAAGAGCTCGACCTGCTCCGCCTCGATCGCCAGCTGGGTCGTGCCGTCGTCGACTGGGCGCGCTGGCGGCGTCGGCTCCGGCGCGGTGCCGCGCTGGAACAGGATCCGTTCGCCACCTACGCGTTCATCTCTCGCCTGGGCTACGAGAGTGTACGCGACCTGCCCGAGCACGATCCGCTGCGTGCTCCCATGCTGCGCTGGCTCTATCGGCTGGTCGACGACCGAGCCAATCTGTCCGGGCTGGTCGCCGTTGCTAGTGCGCGGGCGGTAGACCGCCACCCGGTCGATAGCCCCGAACACGCAACCCTCACCTTGGCGGAGATCCTCCAGCGTGTGCTGCGTGATCGCGATGTCCCTCGTTCTGCCGAGTGGCTCGCACGGTATCTGGAGCTGGCCGGCGGTGTCGCCGAGCTCGAGCGTCGGATCTCGGAGCGGCGCTCACAGATTGCGGAGCAGCTGAAGCTCGAGCCGGACGAGGTCGAGCTCCCGACCGGCGGCCTCTACGAGGTGGCCGAACACTGGTTGGCGGCAACCGATGACCGTGCCTCCGAGTTCCAGACCTCGGGTCTGCACGCATACGTCGAGCTCTCGCTCGGGCTCGACGCCCCTGATGGCTGGCCGGCGCGGCTCAGCGCCGAGTCCCTGGCCGGCCTGTTTCGCGACACCCGCCTGCTCCAGGGCCTGCCGCTCGAGCCCGGGCCCCTGCCTGCCGCCCTGGCCCCGGCGAGCTTCGCCCGCGCGCTCAGCCGTCTGGGGGCGGCTTTCGCCGACGCCCTTGCGCCGCGCGACCAACCCTTCGTGGTGGCCCACGACGCCTTCGGGCTTCGGCGCCTGGCCCACGGGGCGCTGCTCGGAGGGTTGGTGATCGAGCGGGCGTTCCTGACGCGCGCGCTGGGCCTCGGCTCGGCGCGTGCCGCCGATGCCCAGCGGGTGATGGCTCGGGTGATCTTGCTCGAGACCCGCGCGCGTGCGCTGCGCTTGCTACTGCGCCGCGCGGCACAGCGTGGCGAGCGCGCGCATCGAACCGAGTTCGAGGAGTTGACGGCGCGCGTGCTCAGCTTCCCTCTCCGTTCCGACCTCGCTGGTGCGGTGTTCGTCCCGCGCCGCGACGAAGGCCAGCGCTTCGCCGCACCGTTGCTCGCTGCCTCCCACACGCGAGCCTTGATCGAGGACCACGAGCGAGACTGGTATCGAAATCCGCGCGCAGTGGAGCAGCTGCGCGCCGAGGCCTCACTGCCCCCGCTGATGCGAGCGCCACGCGCCGCTCTCGACGAAGGCAGCAACGAGCTCAGGCGAACGTTGTTCGAGCTGCTCGGTTAGCGCTCTTCAGAACCCGTCGGGCGAAGGCGTCAGCCCGGTCGCTTCCAGGTGATAGGTGAAGCCGAAGAAGATCGCGGTCGCCCCGGGGTCCGAGACAATGCGGCGCACGGCAGCCTCCGCCGAGAACGCGCGGTCGACGTAGCCGGCTCCCACGCTCACCGCGTGGCTGCGCTCGCCGTCGTCATAACGATACCCGCCGCGGATCGCGTAGTGGTCCGCCAGCAGGATCTCGAGTCCGGCCATGGTGCGCACCTTGGTCGTGTCCCAGGTCGTGAAGTCGGACACGATGTCGCCCTCGAGCGTCAGATCCTTGGTGCCAATGCCAACGCCGCCGCCCATGCTGGTCGGCTGGAAGCCGTGGCCGGGGTTGTTCAGGTTGTTACCTACCAGAGAGATGGCGAAAAAATCTGTCGGCTTCAGCGTTGCACCGGCGTCGAAGGCAAAACCGCGCACGATGTTCTCGTCCTTGGCTCCGCCGGACGCGAGGCTGTCGCCGAGCGGCCCGAGTCCGTTCTGTTTCAGCCACAAATAACGGCCGCCGATGCCCAGCGAGAACTGGTCCGAGAACGGCATGGCCAGCGCGAAACGCAGGTCGGTCGCGCGTCGGTCGATGCCGTCGGGATCTTGCAGTGTCCACGAACCACCGAAGCCGCCGGCAAGGCGCGAGCTCGATACGATGGAGTCGACCGCGCCGCCTCCGTAACTCTGGCGGTTGGCCTCGGGCCAGATCTGCGCCAGCGCACCCAGGTGATAGATCCGCGACGCTGCCATGTTGGCCGGGTTGATGAACAGTGCCGCCACGGAGTTGCTGTAGGCGCGCAGCGCGCCGCCCATCGCCGCCGTCCGTGGGGTCTCGATCTCGCCGTAGTTCCAGCCGATGGCGGGGTCCAGATTGCTCGAGTCGGCTCGGGACTCGGGCGCCGCTAGCAGGCACGCCGTGACGGCGCCGGCGCCGGCGAGGGCGCGGATCAGTGAAGCTCGGGTACCGCCCGTTCGTCGCTCGGACTTCGACACTGTGCCGACAGCTACTCTCCCGCGCCTCGCCCGGGCAAAAAAAGCGATCGTTTCGAGAACGAGTGACCCAATGGAGTCAAGATTTCTGCGCACCCCCGGGTAAGATCTCTGCACCGCAGGAGATGTGCATCATCCTCGTGTCAGTAGACGCTTGACTCTGAGAGTGACTGATTTCCAGCTGCGAGCATCCGCGCTCGCTCGGGCGGCGACGGAATGTCAGTTGTCCATGCATGGTTACGAGTGTGCGTTTTCAACCCGGCACGACAAATCGTGTGCGCGAAAAATCACGCAGCTGGGAAAGGGCGGAATTTCTCGGAGATCGTCAGCACGCAAAATCGACGATTGAACTCCGAGGACGACCGGTGCTAGCTCGACGCTCGTCTCTGACGGTGATTCCGGTCGTGTCGACCCGATCGCCAATCAGAACGAATTCGGAAGCGAGCAATCGCCCTCCGGTCGATGATGGAAGAGTCAGAGCGTGCTCTAGGGAGTGCGGGCCTCGTGAGTGATCGCGGGTCCCGGCGCTCAAACGAGCTTGGGTCCACCAACAGACCCAAACTATGAGGCGGGGTTTCAGGCTGTCCACACCCTGTGGACAACTTGGGGGGAGCTATCTCCGTGGTTTTTGAAGCAATTGTCGAGAGAGTTCAGACCTCAGTTCAACCGAAGATGCCTAGCCCGTCGATCGACTCACCGGACTGGACCCAAGCGTGGACCCACGCGCTGGAGCGCACGCGCTCGCGTTCCCCCGCGACCTTCGAACAGTGGTTTTCGAGTGTTCAGGTCGACGGCCTGCAGCAAGGGGTGCTCTGCCTCACTGCGCGCGACGAGTTCGTGCGTGACTGGGTGAAGGCGCACTTCCTGCCCGACCTGTTGGAGCAGCTCGAGCGGGCGACCGGCGGTGACATTCGGGTGGAGTGGCGGGTCTCGAACCAGCTCGAGAGCCCCGTGTGTGAGCCGAAGTCCCCAGCTCAACGCCGCCCGCTGGCAAACGTGGGCGACAGGCCAGCCAGCTCCGAACGGGTCCCGGCCTCGGCACCCAAGAGCGACCGCTCCGGCGCCGGGCGATCTGCGCTCTCCGCCAGCCTCAATCCGAAGCACACCTTCAAGAACTTCGTCGTCGGCCCGTCCAACGAGCTGGCCTATGCAGCGGCGCTGGCCTCCGGCGGCGGCGGCGGACCCCGTTACAACCCGTTGTTCATCGCCGGCGGTACGGGTCTCGGCAAGACCCACTTGATGCACGCCATCGCGCATCGGGCGCTGGAGAACAACCCGCGCGCGCGCGTCATCTACACCTCGGCGGAGCACTTCACCAACGAGTTCATTCAGTCGCTCCAGCACAAGAACATGGACGAGTTCCGGGCACGCTACCGCACGGAGTGTGATCTGCTGCTACTCGACGACATTCAGTTCCTGGCGGGACGCGAGCAGACCCAGGAAGAGTTCTTCCACACCTTCAATGCGCTGCGCGACGCTGACAAACCCATCGTGGTCACGAGCGACAAGTATCCGCAGCAGCTACAGCGCATGCCGGAACGCTTGGTGTCACGCTTCACGTCGGGGCTGGTCGCCGACATTCAGGTTCCGCAGCTCGAGACGCGCGTTGCCATCGTGCGCAAGAAGGCGGAGCTCGAGTCGATTCCACTCGATGACGACGTTGCGGTGCTGCTGGCACAGACCGTGAAGAGCAACGTGCGCGAGCTCGAAGGTGCGCTGATTCGGCTGGCGGCCAAGTCATCGCTCACTGGCCGGCCGATCGACGTGGCGTTTGCCGAGGCGGAGCTGGCTCGAGTGGCTCCCCGACGCCCCGACATGATGAGTGTCGAGGACATCCAGCGGGCGGTCTGCAGTCATTTCCGACTGTCGAACGCCGACCTGCTCAGCAAGGACCGCCACAAGAGCGTGGCCTTCGCGCGTCAGGTGGCGATGTATCTCTGCCGCCAGCGCCTCAAGTGCAGCTTCCCGGAGCTCGGCCGGGCGTTTGGCAACCGCGATCACACGACGGTGATGAGCGCGGTCCGCCGGGTCGAAGAGCTGCGAGCAAAAGATCCGCAGGTCAACGCTCACCTCGAGGCCATCGAGCAGCGCTTGGCGTCGTCCGAGGGCTGACAGGCCGCCGGCCCAAGGGCTCGGAAGAGCGGCCCCGTTCGCCGCGACGCCGCCACCGCGGGCAGAACAACCGGGTGACTCGGTCGCGTTTCGGGCAGCTGACCGAGAACCTCGGCGATGTGCAGCACGATGGCATCGATCACCTCGCCCGCGCCGGTCCCGAGCGTTCGACCGTAGGGGAAGTCGCCGCGCGAGGAAGAAGCGACACTCTCTCCCGCCATCGGGATCCCGTCACGCACGAGCTGCCAGGTGCCTTGGCCCCTTGCGCCCCAGCCTGGCCCGTCGGCGTCTGCGGCCTGGGAGTCGATGTGGAGACGCACGTGCAAGACGTAGTCACCCGGTCGAATGTCGTCCCCCTTCCGTTTCACCAAAACCCCAGGAAAGCTCGGCCACAGCGTGCGCTCGATTGAGCCCCCGATTGCTTCGCGCACTCGGGCAAAACACAGGGGCCGCTCAGTCGGTGTGCGTTCGCACTGTTTGTCGGGGGTGCCCTCCAGCTCGACCCACAGACGATTGGTGTGCTGCACCATCGGCACTGGCGGGGGGGCGAACAAGGCGGACTCTACCGGCGCGTTGTGGTGGTGAGTGCACGCGACCAGTAGCCCGACGACGGGCAGAAGAAACAAACCGCGCATGCCCGTACGATAACGAGTGGCTTGCGGGTTGGCCCAGTTCGATGCCGTCGCTAACTCGCTGGAATTACCGCGAGTTGGCCCACCCCGGGGCAGGCCGCGGTCTTGCTCGTCGGCAAAAATGCCCCAGAAATCTGACACGTCGGAGCCCGGAATCTATATTCCAACCCATGGCAACCATTCGGCACATCCATCAGTACATGACGGATCGCCGCCGAGTGCTGCTCGAAGACGGCCGTGTCGGAAAGATTGTTCGAATCGACACGGACTTCCCCCAATGCAGCACGACGGTGTCCGTTTGGACCGGTGAAGGCCCTGGTGTCGCCAAAGTAGACATCGGAGCGGTCGTCGGTCCCGCGCCGCACGCGAAGAAAATTGCGTGACGCGCGCCTCGGCGCCCCGGAATCGACACCCGTCGGTTCGGGGCGCCAGCGGCCCGGAGATCAGAGTGGCCAGTTGACCTGGGGGATGGGGTACGCGGGCTTCGCGAGCAGGTAGCCTTGTGCGAAGTCGACGCCACAGTCCCGCACCGCCTTGAGCTCGTCGAGCGTCTCGATGCCCTCGGCCACCACGGTGGCGCCGAGCTCTCGGCAGAGCCCCGTCACTGCGCGGACCAAGATCTGCTGCCGCCGGCTCTTGTCGAGCTCGATGATCAGCTCGCGATCGAGCTTGACGACGTCCGGCTCGAGATCGAGCACCCGCTTCAGATTGCTGTGGCCGGCGCCCAGATCGTCGACCACCAAATGGACCTGGGCGCGGGAGCACAGCTCCTTGAGCACGCCCTTGCAGAGATCGAAGTACTCGAAGGCAGCGGACTCGGTGATCTCCAAGAAGACCTCCGAGTCGTGATAGTTCAGCGGGTCGTCCGGGCGGACCAACCAGCGCGAGCTCAGCTCGTCCGGGTGTACGTTCACGAACAGCCGATGGCCGGCGCCGCGTGAGAACGCAACATCTCGAATCGGGCGCCCCAGTCGCCCCGTGGACTTCTCTTCCACCGCGCGGTGGAACAAGTGGGTCGGATTTCGGTACTCCGGGACCTTGCAGCGCACCAAGGCCTCTTGGGCGAAGACCTGCCCCGTCTTGATCGAGACGATCGGCTGAAAATGCACGTCCAGATCGTCAGCGGTCAAAAAGCGCGTGCTCTTGGTTGCACCGGCCACCGCTTTTGCGATCTCTGCATCGCTTGCAGTCCAGTTGAGTTGCCGACGATCGGTCATGAGCGACGCACCCCCGCAGGGAGCTTTCAGCGTAACACGAATTGGTCCGTCACTTCTCGCGGCTTCCGGACGAGAAAGTGAGCCCTCGGATCCGCACGCCCGGGGCTGCGACCGAGCCGCCGGCCGACCACCAGTTCGGAACCAAGACGCGGTCGGCGGTCATGCCATCGGCCCGTTCCAGCGCCTCGAGCAGGCTGTCGGTGAAGCGCATGCTCTCTACGGCCCCGACGATCTTGCCGTGCTCCACCAGAAACGTCCCGTCCCGGGTCAGTCCGGTCATCACGGCGCGTCGGGGTTCCAGGTAGCCGTTCACGTAGTGCAGCCGTCGCACATAAAGTCCGCGCCCGAGACCACCGATCAGCTCGTCGAGGCTGGCGGCCTCTCCGCCCTCGACGACCAACGACGATGGGGTCGGGCCTCCGGAGGCAAACCCACCCGGCGGGCAAGCGTTGCCGGTCGAACTAATGCCGGCGCGGGCGGCGGTGGCGCGATCGTGCACGACCGCTTGGGCCACGCCCCGGCGGAGCAACGGGACCTGGCGGCGAGCCACCCCTTCGCGATCGAACGGAGCAGAGAACGCGTGGGGGCCGAGCGGATCTTCGAACACGGATAACAACTCGCCGGTGATGCGCTCACCCATACGGCCGGAGAGCGGGCTCATGCCTTGTTCGAGCTCTCGCGCACCGAGGCCAATCATACCCAGCCACTCGATCAGTTCGGCGAACGCCAGGGGACCGAGCACAGCGTCGTAGGCGCCGGCGGGCAGCGAGCCGGGATTCTTCCCGCGCTCGGCGTCGGTCACGGCCCGCTCTGTCTCGGCTTCGAGCGAGAGCTGTGTCACGTCGGTGTGAGCGCACATGCCGTGCCCGGCAGCCCCGCCGCCGCCGGCGCTCTCCAGCGCCCAGACCTTGAACGACGCGAGTGTGCTCTGGTACGAACGCAGGAGCCCGTGGCTCGTGGCAACGGCTTCGATTCGCGAGGTCGTGTCGAGCACACCGGTTGCGATCAACCCTGCGCGCTCGATGCGGCGAAATACCGGCTCGAGCAGCGTGACTCGCTCGTCTGCGCTCGCCTCCGCCGTGCTCCGGGCGAAGCGCGCGACGGGCGGCGGAGCCGGCTCGTCCGCGCCGGCGAAGCCCGGGAAACTCTCGTCGCGCGGCACACTCGGGGCGGCTCGCGCCGCGTCCTTCAGAGCGTTCACGATCGCGGCTTCGTCGAGCTCTGCGACGCTGGCCTCGACCACCCGCCGATCCCGCGCCACCCGCACGACCACCGACGGCTCCTCGAGCTGCATGTGCTGTCCGAGGTCACCGACGGCGAAGCGAGCGAAGCCACGCCGGGCGAAGCTCGCGTAGGCTTCAGCCTCGGGCTCTCCGGCGCGGTCGAGCGCACGCTTCAGCAACTCGGTGAGCTCGTCGGCCTTCATGTATGCCCGATCTCGACCTGGCGGAAGCGCGCTGGCGCTGCAGCGTGCGCCACGGCCATCGTCTGCATCGGGTCGCCCTTGCCACACAGCATGAGCCCCCAGATCCGGGACTCCGCGGCGCCACAGATTGCGTCGCAGCTCTGCCAGAACTTCGGAGTGATGCCGGTGTAGCGCGAGTCCCGGAGCAAGCGCACGCGCTTGCCGCGTTTGATCTCCCAGCCCAGCTCGCACGAAAACTGAAAGTTCAACCTCAGGTCGTCGATGCTCCAGCTCTGATTGACGTCGAGCAGGATGCCATCTGCCGTGTCGGCGATGAGATCTTCCAGGCTGCCACTCCGCGGTTCCAGCGAGACGTTGACCATGCGGATCATGGGCACGCGGTTCCAGCTCTCGGCGCGCACCGTTGCGGTCGACTCACGACCGAGCGCAGCGGCGGTCTCGCGAGAAGAGAGGTAGTCGACGAAGATCCCCTCGCGGACCAGCGGTGCCTTGGTGGCCGGGGTGCCCTCGTCGTCCCAGCCAAAGGTGCCCAGCCCGCCTGGCTCGGTCGAGTCGGCGGTCAGGGTCACGATGTCCGAGCCGTAGCGCAGCTTGCCCAGGTCTTTGGGCTGGAGGAAGGAGCCGCCGGCCAGGGAAATCTCGGCGCCGAGGGCGCGATCGAGCTCCGTTGGGTGCCCACACGACTCGTGGACCTGCAACGCCATCTGATTGCTGCCGAGGATCAGGTCCCGCGTTCCCTCGGGGCAGGGGTCGGCGCTCAGCAAGTCGATGGCTTCGCTGCGCACTCGCGCGGCGGCTCCCATCAGATCAGTGAGGGCGACGATTTCATAGCCGCCTTGCAGGCCCTCGGAGCCGGGAAAGCCCGGATACGATCGACGCTGCATGCGTCCATCGCTACCCACCGCGATGGCCATCATTCCGATGCCGCCATAGACGAAGCGCTGCGCGACGTCGGTGCCCTCGCTGGTCAGGAGAAGTTTATCGACCTCCGTCCAGTGCATCCAGGCTTCGGCGCTGTGGATGGGGGAACCGCCGCGTCTCAGCTCCGCCTCGGGCCCGGTGAGATCCCCGAGTTTCTGCTCGAGGCTGATGCCAAATGGATCAATCTGCACTGGGCAGCTGTAGTTGCCCCGCTCGCCTCTGCGCTCGGGAAAGCTCACGGGTCTCGCGGCGAGCCTCGCACTGGCGCGCGCGACGGCGACCGCCTCGTCGACCATGCGTGCGAGGTCGGCGTCCGTAGCCGCCTGGGTGCAAGCGAACCCCCACGCGCCTCTTGCGATCAAGCGCGCGGAGAAACCGGCTGCGCTGTTCTTCGAAATGCCCTCGGGCGCGCCGTCGCGCACGCGCAGGCGTTCACCACGCTCACGCACCCAGCGGATCTCGACGTGGGATACGTCGGCGTGCTTCTTGGCTCGCCCGAGCGCCGTCGCGCAGAGCTCACGAGCCGGCGAATCGGCGGGCATGGACTGGCAGTCTACTCCCGGAGCCCGGACCCAGAGCCCGGAATCTGCGCCGGTTGTCCTTCACGCCCCGTGCCCACGTCGACGCTCGTGCTGGCGGCGCAATAGATTGTAAAACAGTGTCACGGGCGCTTTCGTGCGCGCCTTCACGCTGCACACTAAGAGCATGAGGATCCGTCGTGTGCTCGCCTTGGCGCTGGCGCTGCTCGCCCTCTTCGCCCTCTGTCACGCGCCCGGCAGCCGCTTCTGGCGGGCCGGGCGCCTGCTGCTCGCGCTGTCGACTCCGCCAGCTGCGGCGGCGGCGGTAATCGAGACGGAGCTGACGCTGCCGGGCCGTGATGGTCCGATCCGCGCGCGCTTGTACCAGCGGGCTGACGCGCCGCGCGCCCCGGGTTTGGTGATTGGGCATGGCGTGCACTTCAAGGGCATCAACGAGGGCAGGCTGGTGCCGTTTGCGCGGGAGCTGGCCCGGGCCGGACGCACCGTGCTCACGCCGGAGCTCCGGGATCTGACCGAGTACCGCATCACCCAGCAAGGGGAGCGGATCCTCGTCGACTCGGTGAGCTACCTCTCCGCGAAGAGTGAGTGGGTGAGCGGACCGCGGGTTGGCTTGCTCGGTTTCAGTTTCGCTGGCGGTCTGTCCCTCGTTGCCGCCGGCCGTCCAGAGCTCGAAGGCAAGCTCGACTACGTGACCAGTGTCGGTGGACATCACGACATGGCCCGCGTGCTTCGCTTTCTGATCAGCCATCAGATCGAGACACCGCACGGCGTCCGCGCGATGAAAGCTCACGACTACGGCCTGGTGGTCGTGGTCCTGGACAACATCGAGCACTTCGTGGACGAGGCCGACCAGAGCACGCTCGCTCGAGCGCTGCGGCTGTGGCTCCACGACGATCGTGCGTCAGCTAGGGCGCTCGCGTCCGAGCGTACGACGGCATCGGGGGAGCGCCTGTTCGGGCTGCTCGAGGCCGGCCGACTGGCGGAGCTCGGTCCGAAGCTATCCGAGCTGGTGTCGTCGAAGCAGAGCGCGCTCGCGGAGCTCTCCCCGGGCGGGCGCCTGAAGGACATCGGAGTCCCGGTCTATCTGCTGCACGGCTCCCACGACTCGGTCATCCCAGCGAGTGAAGTCGAGTGGGCCGACCTGGAGCTTGGGTCGGCACCGCATCAGGCGCTGATCTCGCCGCTTTTGCGGCACGTCGAGGTCGACAAGTCCGGGAGCATCGGGGAAGAGCTGGCGTTGGTCGACCTGATGGCGAAGATGCTCTAGCCAGACCCCGGCAAGAGCAGGCAATACTTTCGCCATGGACGCCGAAGAAGAGTCGCCGGTTCTGCTTCAGACCGAGCGTCTGGTGCTCACGCTTCTTCCGCCGTCGGCGGCCAAACGTGTGCTCGGTTTCCAGGCCGACAATCGCGCGCACCTGTCAGGCTGGTCTCCGCCGTTTCCTCCCGGCTACTTCAACGAAGAGTACTGGATCTGGCGGCTCGATCAGAACCGAGCCGAGTACTTGGAGGATCGGTCGTGTCGGCTGCAAATCACGAGCGCCGATCAACCCGACGGTCCCGTCATCGGGCAGATCAGCTTCACTCAGTACTCGCGCGGTCCGCACCAGAGCTGCAACCTCGGCTACAGCATCGATCATCGCCATCAGGGACGCGGGCTGATGAAAGAAGGACTCACCGCTGCCCTCGAGCTCGCGTTCGGGCGGTTGGCTTTCCACCGTGTCGCCGCCAACTACATGCCAACCAACGAGCGCTCCGGCAGGTTGCTACGTAGTCTGGGCTTCGTCGTCGAGGGGTACGCGCGCGACTACCTCTACCTGGCCGGTGCCTGGCGTGACCACGTGCTCACGTCCTTGCACAACCCCGATCCGTCGCCGCCGGGAGTGCGGGCCTTCGCGACGCCGGGCGTTCAGCGCTGAGCGCGTCGCCGCCCGAGCAGCGCGAGCGCGCCGAGCGCAAGGCCGAGCCCGAAGCCGGCGGGCACGCTGCCCCGCGGAGTGCTGCAGCCTCCGAGCGGATGGAGCTCCTCGTCGGTCGCTGGAGCGCCGCCTGTGCCGAGGGGATTACCGCCGATTCCCCCGCCGCCGAACCCGCCGACGGCGCCGCCACCGGTTCCGCCGGTTCCGCCGGTGGCGCTGGTCTTCTGCAGCACTTCGATCGCCTGGTAGAGGCCCTGTTCGTCGCCCTTGTTCACGATCATGACCCACACGTCCGTCGCATCTTTGGGGACGTCGACGCTTGCGGATTTTCTGCCGAAGTTCTCGGTCTCGAACAGCCCGTCAGCGGTCGACGACAGAACACCGGCGTCGAACGAGAAGGTGATCGGCTCCTTTGCAAAGCGCACCAGTACGGCCGGTGTGTACGGATCGGCGTCCGGTCCGAGGCTGTACTGGTTGCCGAGCTGGATGTTCACCCACTGGATCTTGAGCGTGTCGGTTCCGGGCTTCAGCGCCGTGTGGACCTGAATCAAGCCGGGCGCGTAGGCGGCGGTCTGTTCCAGCCCGACGTAGGGCTTGCCGGCCGCGAAGAAGCCGTTGGCGAGCTTCCACGAGGAGCCGGATAGCGGTTGCCCCTTGTACTCGAGCACGCGTTTGCAGACCGGAAACACACCCCGCTTCTCGAGCTCGGTCGCCAGGGCGTCCGCGGCCGGCTTACCGAGCGTCGATGCCTCGACCGAGGCACGGAAGAGCTCGCCGAGATCCGCGTAACCGAGCTCACCGGTCGGCGCGCCGAGCATCGCGGTGACCAACGCCGTGTCGAAGGTGTTGCGGTCGCCGGCGGGCAGCGCTTGACGCACGCTCCACAGCGCGCCCGAGAAGAGCGTCGAGTCGATGTGAACTTCGCCGACGATGTTCTTCGGACAGGAATCGTCGTTCTCCAGGTCGCGAATCACCTTGTCGCCGAGCTGGAACGAGGTGTTCTTGGCGGCGTACTCACCAACCTGGCCGTCGCCGGTCAGTGCGCTCGAGAAGTAGTCAGCGAGCGCTTCGTTCATGGCCCCCGCGGCGGGTGACGCACCCTGTTCGTCGAGCAACCAGAACCCGGCGAGGTTGACGGTCCGGTCGACCAGCGCATGCCCGAGCTCGTGGTAGACGACGTCCCCGTCGTAGGCGAAGTCGGCGGAGGTGCCCTGGCCGAAGTAGAGTCCGCTGTCGATGCCCTTGAACAGACCGGGGTAGGGGCTCTGGGGGGAAAAAAACGCGTTGTCGTAGGGCTCGAGCGGGGCGGTCGTATCCTTCATCAGTGAGACGTTGAAGCTGTCCCATCCCTTCGGAAAGCGCAGGTTCGCCACCGTGGTCAGCGGTTTCTTCTCGAGCTCCGGCATGCCGAGCGACTCGTAGAAGGCGTAGGCCTTGGCGGTGTGAAAGTACATGCTGAGCTCCGCGAACTCGTCCTCAGGCGCGGTGTCGCTGCTGTACGCGTAGGGGAAATCCCCGTTGGCATCGGCCTTTGCCTTGGGCACGAGCTCACACATGTGAATCCCGTATTTCCCGACCAGCGTCTGGGTGTCGATGCAGTTGACGGAACGGATGCGCGAGTCCTCGAGAGTCGTGGCGCCCGCCGAGAGTGTGCTGAGTGTCACCGCCGTTGCGGTCGGGGTCGAGACCGGGTTCTGCTCGTAGAGCGTTGCAGCGCGATCGAAGCGTGTTGCGTCGTATGCGAGGACGACGTTTCCGCTCACGGCGTCGACGACGACCACCGGTGAATACGGCGTGCCGGGTGTCAGACCGCGGTAGAGGACCCAGACCAGTCGCGCCTGGCTTCGGTCCTGGGCGAGCCATGCGAGCTTCGCGTCGTTGGCATCGAAGTTCGCGCCGCGGCTCGTGCCCCTCGCGCGCTCGGTGGCGAAGCCACGGCTGACGACCGGCGTAGATGATGACGGGAAGCTCTCGGCCAGCTTCGCGGTCGCGAACCGCGTCGGGTTGCCTTTGACGTCGAGCAACACACTGGCGCCGCGCGACAGCACCGGGATACCGGCCTGGAGTTGGCGGAAGCGCTCCAGGGTTTGCCCACCCGGACGAGAGATGCTGGCGACGTGGGTGAGAGTGACTCGAGAAGCGACTGGCGCGCGCGCCGCGAGCACTTGATGGGCGCGCTCAGCGCGGTTTGCGCTCGCGAGTTTGACGGGGATGTCGGCGAGTACGAGCGGCGTCTGCCCGAGGGCGGCGCCAGTCGTGAGCAGAGCTGCCAGAAACGGGCAAAACCGAGCCGTGAGGGGTGTGCGCACACTGCCTCCGTATGTAGTCCGCGCGTGGGGGTCGGATCCTTGGCAGGCAGCCCGGCTGGCGGCAAGCCCGGCGAGTTTTTGGGCCTCGAGTGCCCGAATGCCGGGCAGGCCTGGCAGATCCAGAGGGTTCTGCCGCGGCAATTGCGCCCTTCGAAAAAAGTTTGGAACCCCGGGGCCTCCCCGCCTGTCAATCCCAGCGAGACACGACGCGCGAACGCAGATGGGTGGCCCTCCCGCAATGATGCGGGACGAAGCCCCGCCGACCTGACGAGCCGTCGACTTCCCGAGGTGAGATATCCGTCATGGCCCAGTCCAATTCCATCAACCCGTTTCTCTCCAACCTGACCGACTTCAACGCGCGCGCTGCGTTTGGGCTCGAGAAAGCCCCGGCGTTGGTGAACGACGATGGACCGATGGGATACGCCATGGTGCAGAGCGGCCCCGCCGTGAGCGCGGGCGAGTGCGAGAACGTCGCCGCGCGCGCCGTCGAAGTGACGGTGCTCTGGGGCACCAACATCATCCACGTCGCGCACCTCGACCCGCCGCGCGCGTTTGCCGTCGGCGAACGCTCGACCAAGGACGCGCCCTGTCAGGTGACGATGCCCAGCGAGAAGCTCGGCACGGACCGACTCGAGATTGTCAGTTTGATCGGCGGTGAGCCGAGTGTGACGATCCCCGCCGGTGCCAACGCCAAGAAGACCCAGGGCACGAACGCCGAGGCGGTTGCAGCCGGCACCACGATTGCGCTGGCGCTCGGTACGCGGGTCGACCTCTCTTTCGGTGACCTGAAGGTCCAGGTCGCGGGGGTTCACCCCGGCCGGCGCACCAAGCGCGCGTACTTCGCTCAGGACGACTCGGCGGCCGCGGGATTCTTCGGTCTCTCCGCCTGCATCGCGGCGGCCTTCATCGGCGCCATGGCGTTCTTCGTTCCTGCGATGGGGCTCACCGACGACGAGACGGGCAACAACGATCGCCTGGTGTTGATTCAGCAGTACCTGGCGGCGAACGCCGAGCGCAACCGTGAGCTCGACGAGCAGACGGCCGACAACACCGACCCGCTGAAGGGCGGCGGTGAGCGGGCCGAGGCCGCCCGGGGCGACTCCGGCGCGCTGGGCAAACCCACCGCCAAGCTGGCCAACAAGCGCGCGGGGGTGGCAGGGCCCAAGGACAACATCGACCCCCACATGGCGCGTGAACGCGCGCTGAGCGAAGCCAAGACCTTCGGTTTGATCGGGCTCCTGAACTCGATCAACGGCGGCGACCCGAATGCGCCGACCTCTCCCTTCGGTCGCGACTCTTCCTCGGGCACGGACGACAAGAGCGCGCAGGGCAACATGTGGGGCGACGAGATCGGTGACTCGTGGGGCTCGAATGGGCTCGGCCTCACCGGCATCGGCGAAGGCGCCGGCGGCAAGGGTGTCGGGATCGGCATCAACGGCATCGGTACCTGTGGCGGCACCGTGTGCTCGGGTCTCGAGGGTGGCTTCGGCCAGTCGGTGGGCCGCAACGTTCCGGGTCACA
Source organism: Myxococcales bacterium (assembly GCA_016706225.1). NCBI lineage: Bacteria > Pseudomonadati > Myxococcota > Myxococcia > Myxococcales > Myxococcales bacterium. Next base: position 662,637 of record JADJKB010000022.1, on the reverse strand, counting down.
AGACGCGCGTCCCGCGCATGACTCCCGACGGCAACACGGTGGTGTCCGGCCACCTGCCCGCCGAGGTCGTGCAGCGCATCGTGCGCCAGAACTACGGTCGCTTCCGCATGTGTTACGAGCAGGGACTGAACAGGAACCCGAACCTCGCAGGTCGCGTAGCCGCTCGCTTCGTCATCGGTCGGGACGGAGCCGTGAGCAACGTGCAGAACGCGGGTAGCGACATGCCCGACAGTGGGGTCGTCTCGTGTGTGGTTGGCGCCTTCTACGGTCTGTCGTTCCCGGCGCCCGAGAACGGTATCGTCACGGTGAGCTACCCGATCATGTTCACGCCTGGCTGAGCGCCTCCCCGCATCGAACCCCAGCTAACCAGGCGAGGGCCGCGTCGAAAGACGCGGCCCTTTTTCTTGTGCGCCCAGCATGGGCGCTGTCTTGCGGGTGCAAGTCCCGCCGGAAGGAGGTCATCCCGATCGAAGCGAACCGCAACTGCGGAAGGGCGACCGACCGTGGGAAGGAAGCGGGGAGCGAAACCGCAGGCCGATGTACAAGAACCGGATCCGAGGCGACGCCGAGCGGGGCGAGCGAGCAAGTGACCGCGAAGCTCCGATGACCAAGCTCAGGCGGCGTAAATCCGGCGGTCGTGCGGTGAAGGACAGCGTTCTTACCTGGGGAGATCTCGCCTCACGCTCGAAAGGGTGACGCAGCAGCGGCGCGAGAAGTCAGCCGAGGTCGTAGTAGCCGGCGGCGGCCAAGGACCGAACGAAGAGGAGGCAGAAACGACCGTGGGTCTCGAAGGCAAACGGCCTCAGATGTCCAGGCAACTGGAGCTGCCGCTGGTGGGTAGGGGTGAAGCCCCGAGAGGAAAGCGGAGCGAGGAAGCGCCGACGGCGACGTACGGAGACGAGCGCTCGGGAACGAGTGACTTGATGGAACGGGTGGTCAGCCGCCGGAACCTTCAAGCCGCGCTGAAGCGAGTGAGGAAGAACAAGGGTAGTCCCGGCATCGATGGGATGACGGTCGATGAGCTGCCCAACCATCTGCGCGCCCACTGGGCCGAGCTTCGCGAGCATTTGCTTTCGGGGACGTACCAGCCCGCGCCGGTGAGGCAGCGGCTCATCGAGAAACGAGGCGGTGGGGTGCGCGAGCTTGGCATCCCGACCGTGCTCGACCGATTCATTCAGCAAGCCCTGTTGCAGGTCTTGCGTTTACGTGCGGTCCAAGCGTGCGGGCGAGCGCGTAATGGGGCTGCTACAGCGGCTCTACGCGAAGCTCCGACTCCAAATCAACGAGTCGAAGAGCGCCGTGGCGCGGGTGTGGAACCGCAAACTGCTCGGCTACTCCCTCTGGGTGGCGCCGGGTGGCGTGGTGAAGCACCGGGTTGCGGACAAAGCCCTGACGACGATGAAGGAACGGGTACGGCTCATCACGAGACGAACTCGTGGGCGGAGCATCGAGCAGGTCGTGGCCGAGCTGCGAGGTTACCTGGTCGGGTGGAAGGGGTACTTCTGCCTTGCCAATACGCCCCGCATCTTCAACGACCTCGACGAATGGATCCGCCATCGCCTGCGAGCGATCCACCTCAAGCAATGGAAGCGAGGGCGTACCATCTACCGCGAGCTGCGTCTCCGAGGTCTCTCGGAACGCGCCGCGGCCCAGGTGGCCGCCAACGGCCGGCGCTGGTGGAGAAACTCGGCCATGGCGATCCACATCGCACTTCCCAACGAGCTTTTCGACGCGCTGGGTGTGCCCCGGCTCGCCGCGTAGCCTCAACTCTTCGAACCGCCCGGTGCGGACCCGCATGCCGGGTGGTGTGGGAGGGGTCCCCGAGGCAAACTCTCGGGGCCCCTATCCCGATGCCGAGCCCACGCTACTCGCGGGTTCCGTTGAACTGGCACTGCCCCGCGTCGTTGGTGCAAGTGCCGGTGAGCCCGTTGCCGGCGGTGGCGATCACACACGTCACACTCGAGCTGTCGAAGGTGACGTCTTTGTTCGAAGCCGTTCCGGTCGCCGTGATCACGGGCCCCAGGAACGGGTCGCAGTTGAACGTCACGTCACAGCCGGATTGCGCGATCGTGCAGGTCTTGATCAGGCAGGCGTTGATCTTCCAGACGCCCGAGTAGTCTTCACACGCCGCGGCGTCGTTCTTCGGCGCCTCCGTGGTGTTCTCCGAGCTGCAGGCGAACAAACTCGACGTCACGCCGAGCACGAGAGTGAGGCCAATGAGCGGGCGTTGAAGCATGGCGGCATCTTACACCGCGCAAACAGCGCGGTCGCGTTCGCTGTGGGAGCACGAACCTCGCCTGGCTCAGCGAACCACCCGCCCGATTGCCATCGGCGTGTGCAGCATCCAGGCGGACCTCAGGCCGACCCAGCCGTACGCAATCGGTGCATCCGTCTCCGGGTCGGCCATGACCAAGATGGTGCCGCCTCCGAAACCGGTGCGGTCACTCCCCTCTCGGGTGTCGTGGTCGTGCCGGTAGCTCGAGGCATCGGCGATCCTGACGAGGTAGGCGTGGGGCACGTCGGACACGGGCTCAGGTTTTGCGAGCAGGAACGCGACGTGTCCGGTGTTGGGCGAGCGGATCTCCTTGGGTCGCAGCCAGGCGATCACGTCGCCCGGCGCCGCGTCCGTCACGCGCCCCACGCGTGACCAACCGTAGCGCGCGCGGCCGATGCGGGTGGCGGCGATCTGCCGATAGTAGTCGCTGGCGAGGGCGCGACCGCCCTTCGACCGATAGGCCACGGCGCTCTGCGCTACGGGTGAAGCCCGCCGGAGCACCCAGGCGGCCATGCCCGAGCAGTCGAACTCGTAGCGCCCCGTGCGCTCGTCCACCCGCGTCGCATGGGTGTAGCGTGACTGCTGCAGATTTCCTTCGATGCGGCTCAGCGTCGCGAGAACGGTCTGTGGAGCGTTGGGTTCAGCCGATGCGGGCGAGACCGTCAGCGTGACGGCGGCCGCTCCGACCGAAAACAGTGGTCCCCGCATCCCGACGACTCTGGACCAGGGGCGGCGCCCCGGCAACCCGGTCACACTCCGAAGGCCTGGGAAGATTGCCAGGCTGCGTTTGGGTCAGGCAACCAAGCCGCGCCGAGGGTGCGGGGTCGGAGGTTCGATGAAAAATGGATCGAGGGTTCCAAGGGTTTACCGTGTTGGATCGTTGATGCTCGCCGTCGGGGTCCTGGGGTTCTCGATGTTTCGCGCGAGCGCGGGCTGCACCCGCTCCGACACGGCGCTCGAACCCGAGGCTCCGACACGGGCCCCGGCCACCGCCGCAGCGCCTGGCATCGCCTCCGATCCGGCGCCGGCTGCGCCGCCGATCGAGTCGGAGCGTCCGACAGCCGTGCCGCCGGTGAAACCTGGGGGCAAAGCCGTGCGCCCGCCGAGTGAGTTCTTTCCGGGCACGAAATCGGGTTCGGTGCATTTGCACGAAGAGAACGACGACCCACCACCGTCGCAGGCGGCACCGCAGAAATGATCCGCCTCTTGCTCGACACCGCCGCGAGCTTCGTGCTGCTCGCGGTCGTCTTCGGTGCGCTGGAGCGATCATTCCCCGCGCGGCCCGAGCAGCGCTTCTTGCGACCGAAGTTCGGCACCGATGTCTGGTTCTTTGCGGGGCAGTACCTGGTGTTCTCCGGGCTGATCACCGGTGGCTTGTCGCTCTTGGCTCAATCGCTCGCCGCGCGCGGCCTCTCGCTCGCAAGCTGGTCCGATCACCACCCGCTCTGGCTGCGCGTGATCATGGCGCTCATGATTGGCGACGTCGTCGTGTACTGGTTTCACCGCGCCTGCCATCACTTCGATTTTCTCTGGCGGTTCCACGCGGTCCACCACAGCGTCGAGCACCTCGACTGGCTCGCCGCGCACCGCGAGCATCCGGTCGATGGTTTGTTCACCCAGCTCTGCCTCAACCTGCCGGCGATCGTGCTCGGGCTGCCCTTCGAAGCGCTGGGTGCGCTGATCGTTCTGCGTGGGATGTGGGCGATCTTCATTCATTCCAACGTGCGTCTGCCTCTCGGGCCGCTCGCCTTCGTGCTCGGCGCTCCCGAGCTGCACCACTTTCATCACGCTCGTGTGGCTCGCACCCAGCACAACTTTGCCAACGTCGCGCCCTGGGTCGATCTCGTGTTCGGGACCTTCCGCTGGCCGGCCGCGGACGAGAGTTACGCCCTCGGTTTGGTGCAACCTGGGCCGCGCGGTTACCTGGCCAGCCTGCTCGCACCGCTCGGGCTCGCCGGCGCCCACGCTCGCGGGGTGGAACTCCTCAGCCGCCGCCGCGGCCGAAGCGCGCGCGCAGGCGCCGGTGCCGCCAGCGAAACACCGCGCTGACACTGGCGGAGACCAGCGCGGCCGGCGCGAACCGGGGCACGATGTGCAGCCGGTCGCGCACGCGTGTCCCGCCGGCGCTCGGCTCGACCCAGCGCTCGTGCTCCCAGACCCGCTGCAAGAGGGAGGTGGACCGTTCGAGGAAGTGGCCATTGCCGGCCGCCATCAGGCGTAGCTGGTGGCGATCGAACGGCACCAGCCCGAACGCCAGAAGGTACGAGGCGAACAGCGGCTGATCCAAGCGCGCTTCCTCGAGGCTGCGGGTGATGGCGTCGCGCGGGGCGGTCATGCGCACCCACGGAGCCAGCTCGCGGTTCACTCCCTCCAAAGTACGAACCGCCGCCCAGACCGCGTCGGGTGACGCGGCTAGCTCGGACTCGAAACTGAGCTCGATGGGCTTCTCACTGCTCATCGTGTCCTTCCAAGCGGAGATCGTTCATTTCAGGCACGCGCAGCAGTTCCCCGGATCCGTGCTTTTGTCGACGGCGCAGTACCCTTCGGCGTAGCCGGCGTTCTGGCACGCGGCGTCGCAGTCCGGGAAACCGCCCAGGCATTGCGAGCAATCCTTGGCGGCGGCGCACGCGCAGCAGTTGCCCGGGTCCGTGCTGTTCGGGACCGCGCAGCTCCCACCCGGGCGATCCGCGATCTTCTGGCAGGCGATGTTGCAGTCAGCGTGGCCGCCCAGGCAACCAACACAAGGCTTGCACGCAGGATCATTCGGGTTGCCATTGGGAGCGCAGCTCAGAGTGCCGGCGCTGCACGTAGTGGCCCCGCCGGCGCACGGCCCTGCAAGCCCCGTGGCACACGCCCCGCCTCCCTCCGGATTGCCCTCGTCCGTCTGACCGTCGCAGTCGTCGTCCTTGCCGTTACATAGCTCGTCTTGCGGCAACACACTGCCTTCACAGCTCGGCGACCACACGCCTGCGACGCAGATTTGTTTTCCGTTCTTGCATATGCCTTTGTTCTCCGACCCGAGCGGCCCCGCGTAACACGGCTGCGTTTGTCCGGAAGTGCACGAGCAGCCCTCGTCGGGTGAGCCGTCGCAGTCGTCGTCGAGACCGTCGCCGCAGGACTCGGTGCTCGGCAGAACACTGCCGACACAAACGCCCCAGCCGCTCTTGTCGCAGGTCTGCTCGCCGAGCTTGCACACACCAACGCCCGCGGCAGCAACCGGACCAGCGTAACAGGGCTGTTTTGCGGCCACGGGGCTGCACGGGGACCCAGCCGTCGCCCCACCCGGCCCCCACCCGCCGCCGCCGTCGATGGTGTGGACACCGCCGGTTCCACCTGCCGGCGATGCCCCGCCGCTCGCGCTCGGATCGCTTGAAGACTCACCGGAGCAACCGGTGTCGAGTGCGGCCGCGATCAAACACGCCGCCAGCGCGAAGAAGCTGCCCCGCCGAGCCATGCCTCCAGGCTACGGCGCGGGGTAGGTCCCGTCCTGTTCTTTTTTTCACGCCCCGAGCGATGACGTTGGGGCCCATGCCGCATAAGCTCGCGCCCCGTGATTGCTCCTCGCATTGGCTCTCGGTTGGCGCTCGGCTTGGCTCTTCTTTCCGTCGTCGCGGCCGGCTGCGGCGCTCACTCCGGTGCACCCGGCAAGACCTCAGCCGACAAACCAGCTCCGGCCGATGCGGGCAAACCTCCCTCCAAACGCCAGCAGCTGGTGCGTGTCCTTCGGTCTCTCGATCGCTCGAGCGCCGTGCTCGACGCGCTGCCGCCGGCGGTCCAGACCGAGCTCCAGAACTTCGTGCAGCAACTCGGTCAAGCCGAGCGTCGAGAGCTCGCAAAGCGCGAGAGTCCGCTGGTGCGCGAACGACCGCTCCTGCACCTGGCCGTCGGCGGCTCGTCCCCCGACGCGCTGTTCGAGCTCGGAACCAGCCAGCGTCTGGCTCAGGACCTGATCACCGTGCGCGCGGTGTCGGGCAACACCAGCTATGAAGATCTGCCGGGGGCCGTACGCGCCGTTGCCACGCGCGCCGCCTCGACCTGGTTGCGCGACCGCGCGGCCGAGGCAGCATCACCGACGGCGTTCACGCCCGAGCTGGCCGATCGCATCGACAGTGCAGCTCAGACCCTCGGGCGCTGGGACATCGTGCGTTTGGCGCGGGAAATTTCCGTCGAGCTGATCCCCAACGACGGCGGGCGCTGGGCGTCGCTGGCCCGCGCGACGGCGCACGAGCTCGACCTCGCGGCGACCGAGAGCGCTCTGACAGAAGCCAAGAAGTATCCACCGCAGAACCGCGTGCAAGCTGGACGCGTCGAGCGGGCGGAGCGGGCCGCGCGCGCCGCTCAGAGCATCAAGCGACTGCAGAAGTCAGCGACCGATCTGCCGAGCCAGCTCGATCTCGCTCGAGCGTTGCTCGACGTACGGCGACTCGACGACGCAAAGAAGGTCTTGCTGCCGCACAGGGCACAGGCAGCCAAACATCTCGGAGTCGCCGCGGCGCTGGCGGAGGCTGAGCTCGACAACGGACTGTGTCCGGGTCTTCCACTCGGAATGGGCAGCACGTTCTTGTGTTCCATTGCCTGGAAGCAGGACCCTCGCACCGCCAAGATGAGCAGCGAGCTGGAGAGCGCCTGGAAGAGCGGGGGCGGGCGGGATGTCCGCGGCATCGAGGGGTACCTCGCCATCGTGCAGATCGCTCCCTGGATGTACGGCACCATGGCTTCGCCGGGCACTTCACAGGAGGAGCTGGGACGGCGGTTTCTCGAGCGCCTCACCTCGATGCGCGAAGCCGCGAAGGAAGCCGCGACCTCTGCGCCGCATTTCGCGGGAGCCGTGCTGTTCGCCGACACGATCGCCATCGGCTACGACGCCGTGTCCAAGAACGAGTCGAAAGTGGCTGCCGTGGCGCGCGAGCTCCTGAGCCAGCGGGCGACGGAAGTGATCAAGGCAGCGCCACACGACCCCTTGGCCAGTGCAGCGACGCTGGCCGTGGCCGCGCTCTCGTTTCGCGATCAGGACGTGCAGCCGCTCCTGGACCTGCTGCCGCGCGATGTCGATGCCTCGAACTACTTCGCCTATCAGGTGCTGCGGCTCTGGTCCGGAACCGTGCGGCAGAATCAGGAGACCACGCGCGCTGCTGCCAACGAGCTCGCCGCGCTGTTGCCCGAGTACGGGCCCGACTCTCTGGATCGCGCTCGCCTGATCTTGATGCTGGCGGAGAGTGATGCCGCTCTGCAGCGCACACCAAAAGCTTATGCTGTGCTCGAGCAAGTAGCAAAACCCCTGACGCTCGAAGGTGTGCCGCTCGATCTTCGACTGCGAGCCGCGATCGACTACGCCGGGGCACGGGCGCTGTCGGGCAGCCCGGAAGACGGCGCCAAGCTCCTGGAGGGACTCGTGGCGACGGCACCGATCGCGCACCCGGAGGTCAAGACCTTGGGCCTGATCGCGTCGAGCTACTTGTTCGTGCTCCGCGCGCGAACCAGCAAGGCCGCCGAGCGCGCGGAGTACCGCGACAAGTTCGCGAAGCTCGCGACGGAACCGGCGTTCGCTGGGTCGTCGGGCGCGACCGAGCTGTGGCGCGAGTTATGGCAGAAGGAGCTGGACTACCTGGTCGAGCTCGATCGCTGCGGTGCACTCAAGGTGTGCACGGAGCGCGCTCGCAAGAAGCGCGTCTTGCCGGCGGGCGCGCTGGATGAAAAAGCGGGACCCGAAGTTGCGAAGCTGGTCCGGCGGGGCACGCTGCCCTCCGGAAGCTTGAACCTGACGTTTGCGTTCGGCGCCGCAGGCCTGGAGGGGATCGTGCAGGTCAGCCCGGCCCTGCTCATGCTCGAAGCGCCCGGCGAGTAGGCTTACCCCCCAGAATTGCAGTCGATGAGAATTTGCTTGCAAGAAACCACCTTGTCCTACATTGTGCGCTTATGACGCACAGTCGCCGACACCTCCGTCACCCGGTTCGGTTCCCTGTCGCCATCGAGAGCCCTGCCAAACCCGGCCGAGTTGGCGTCGTACGCAACGTGAGCCAGTGCGGTGTGCTGATGGGCACTCCCAGCCGGTACACGGTGGGTCAGCGTGTTCGGCTGCGCTTCAGGACACGCGGTGACGGTCCGCAGTTCGAGCTGCCGGCTACGGTCGTGCGCATCGATCGCGATCCGACCGGAGACTGGTTGTCCCGGCTGATCGCCGTCGAGTTCGATCGCGAGGTCAGCGAGCGCCGACTGGTCGAGTTGCGTGAGACCTATCAGCTCTTCACCGCAGCGTGACTTTGCGGCCGCAGGCGGCGTCAGTATTCGAACCCGCTGCCACCGATGAACTCCCTCAGAATGGAGGTCGGCGGGACGTGGTCCGGGTAGATCGTCACGAAGCGGTCGAGTAACCCGAGCAGCCGAAAGGCGGTCGTGTACGCCTGATCCGACTGGGGAACCTCCAGCAGGTAACGCTCGGCGAAGACCTTGAGCACGCTGAGCTCGTACACCAGAGACGAATCGAAGACCGAGTCTGCGTGGTGCTGGAAGGGGAAGATGTGTTTGCGCTCACCGGCGCGCACGCTCGGCCAGCGCATGATGTTCATGGCGGCGGTGGCGCCCCGCGAGTGACGATCGCGCACGATGCGACGCAGCAGGCGCACGTCGCTCGCGTGCACCCGCGTGAGCCGATCAAAGGGCAGCTGGACCAGCGGGCAGGCGAACACACGGTAGACGCTGCTGGCGGGAAGCCGGGACAAAAGCTGCGGATTTAGCCCGTGAATGCCCTCCAGCATCAGGATGTCGCGTTCACCCAAGGTGATCGGTGCGCCGCCCTCCGGCTGGCTGACCCCGGTCGCGAACTCGTAGTGCGCCGTGCGCACGGTGTCGCCGTTCAAGAGGCGCGCGGTGTGCTCCCCGAGCAAGTCCACGCGCAGCGCTTCGAAGGCTTCGTAGTCGTAGTCGCCCTTTTCGTCCTTCGGCGTGTCCTCGCGGTCGACGTAGTAGTCGTCGAGGGACACCCCGACCGGGTTGATCCCGTTGACCTGGAGCTGCACCTTCAGCCGCTTGATGAAGGTGGTCTTTCCGGACGAAGACGGCCCAGCAATACACACCACCTTGACGTCGCGACCCCGAGCCAGGATGTCGTCAGCGACGCGACCGATGCGTTTCTCTTGAAAGCCCTCGCTCACACGAATGAGCTGTGAGACGTCGCCGCGAATACATGCGCCGTTGAAGGCCCCAATGCTGGTGATGCCCAGCGTCTCGAGCCAGCGATCCTGATCGCGGGTCATGGTGCTGGCCTGCTGAGAGACCGCCCGGGCCTGTTCGACCAGCGACGCCGAGAAACGCAAGCGGGAGCCAGCCGAGGCCCCCGGTGGCGCGAGCTCGCCGGGCCCCGCGGGTGTGCCGTAGACCATGAGCAGCCCGCCGTCGTCGTTGAGCACACGGAAGTCCGAAGACAGCTTGCCGGTCGACGGCAGCATGGCGCCGAGCCGCACCGCGTAGGCCTTGCCCCAGCTCACCAGAGGCACTGCGGGCTCTCGCCAGGTATCCAGCAGGTTCGCCAGGTCGGTCCAGCCAACGGCCGCGAAATGCGCCTTGGCTTCGTCGACCGTCCACCACTCTTCGCGCAACGGCGCGTCCTCCGCGACCAGCTCGCGCATGTGGTCCTCGAGCTGTTGCGCCAGCTCGGGCAGGTTCGTCGTCTTCGCCCCAGAGGCGGTGACCCGCTGCGCGAACCCCACCGAGTGCCCCATGCGCAGGTCGAGATCCGGGCTGATTCGACGCGCCGCTTCGAGCAACACCAGGGCCTGGCTGCGGCGATAGATGCTCTGCCCCTCCCAGTGATCCACCGTGAGCGGCTCCAGGCTGCAGTCGGACGAGAGCGGGCTGGTCAGCGAGCTTGCCTTGCGATCCACCAGCGCCGCCACCACCAGTCGGCCGTCGATGGTCTCGGGCAACAGCTTGCCGAGTGGTGTGCCGGTCGGGGCGCGCCGGGTCTCGCCGTGGAGCTTCACTTCCACGCTGAGCCTTCGAGGCAGTGAGCGTTCGTGGAGCAGGAGCCCGACGCTGTCCGTCACTTCGAGCAGGCGTGCGGCGACACCCCCGACCAGGGCGTGAACGACCCTGAGGGCGAGCTCCGGGAATTTCGCCGTGAAGTCCCGGTAGTGGTCGTAGGTCAGCATGGCCAGCTGCAGCCGGGATGCCGCGGTGATGGTCGCGGCCCGCGGCCGATCGGCGATCAGCGCGAGCTCGCCGAAGTGCCCACCCTGCCCGGTCTCTCCGAGGTCGAGCCCACCGCGGCTGATACGAGCCGTGCCGTGCAGTACGAAGTACATGGCGCGATCCCGCTCGCCCTCGCGTACGATCAACGTGCCTGGGTCGACCCAGAGCTCCTCGAGGAATGGCGCGAAGCAGTCGCGGTCGAGCGCTGACAGCTCGGCCAAGATCGGGTTGCCGCTCGAACCGAGCTCGGAGGACGATGGGGGGACGCTGGTCTTGGGCCTGATTGACATGCGCGGTTCGCTCTTATCCGCGTGGTAGGTTCGCGCACGTGACGGCGGAGGAAAAGGGCGTTTTCATCTGGAGGCGCATTGGCCTTGGCGTGGGCCCGCTCGCGTTTTTGCTGATCGCCTTTGTGCCGTCGGGACTGCATCGGATCCCCGGACTCGGGCATCGGCCAGCCTACGCGGCGGCCGTCGCCGCGCTAATGGCTCTGTGGTGGTTCACCGAGGCCGTGCCGATCGCGGCCACCGCCTGCTTGCCGCTGCTTCTCTACCCGATCTTCGGGGTCTTCGGGCTTGGTCCGGTCGGGGACACACTCGGCGCGGCCGAACCCTTCACCGACGCCTACATCCTTCTGTTCCTCGGCGGCATGATCATCGGGGCAGCGATGGAGCAGTGGGGGCTGCATCGGCGGGTCGCGCTGCACATCATGCGCGCGATTGGCACCGAGCCGAGGCGCTTGCTGCTTGGTATGTTGGTGGCGACGGCGAGCGTGTCGCTCTGGATCTCGAACACGGCGACGGCTGTCATGATGGTGCCGATCGGCATGGCGCTCTTGCGGCAGCTCGAGCAGGCCCACGAAGGCAGGCGCCTCGGTGACTTCGGAGCCAGCTTGATGCTGTCGATTGCCTATGCTGCCAACGTTGGTGGTATCGGCACCAAGATCGGGACCGGCACCAACTCGATCTTCGCCGGGTTCCTGTCGGAGAAGCTCGGGATCGAGATCAGCTTTCTGCAATACATGTTGGTGGGGTTGCCGTTCACCGTGTTGTTCATTCCCATCATCTGGTGGGTGCTCTGGCTGAACGCTCGGGGACACGTGCCCGAAAAATCCCAGGGGCGCGAGGTGCTGGAGCGGGAAATCGCCGGGCTCGGCCCGTGGTCCAAACAGGAGAAGCTGGTAGCGACCGTGTTCGTCGCGGCGGCGCTCCTGTGGATGTTCGGAGACCCACTGCGGGGCTGGCTCTTCCCGGTTTTTTCCCGGTTTTTCCCGGGCTTCAAGCTGCTCGGCAAACACTACGAGGCCGCCGTGGCGATGACCGCCGCCCTGGTGCTGGTGGGGAGTCGCAGCGTCTCTCGAGCGGGGCTCGCTCGGGTGCCGTGGGGGACATTGTTGCTGCTCGGCGGCAGTTTTGCGATGGCCGCCGGGATCGAGGGCAGCGGCCTCTCCGACTACATCACTCTGCAGCTCGAGCCCATCGCGCGGTTGCCGCTGCTCGCGCAGCTTGGCCTGGCCAGCACCGTGACGATCGCGCTCTCGGCCGTTGCCTCGAACACCGCAACCGTAAACCTGCTCCTGAACGTGCTCCCGCGCTCGCTGCCCGTGCTCTCGGTATGTGCGCTGGCGGCCTCGTGTGATTTCGCGCTGCCCGCCGGCACACCGCCGAATGCCATCGTCTTCGGGAGTGGATACGTGCGCCTGCCCCAGATGATGCGCACGGGCCTCGTGCTCGACGTGCTCGCCGCGATTACCCTCACGGCATACGGGTATTTCTACCTGCGCTTCGTGATCTGACTCGTGTTTCTCCCGAATGGGCGAACTACGAACGCTTCAGCTGGGTGAGCCGGGCGCCTTCTTCAGCTCTTCGACCAGCGAGAGCCCCTCTTCGAGGCGCGCCTTCTGGCGCTCGAGCGCGGCGAGCTGCTCGCGGGCCTCCACCACGACCTCCGGCGGCGCGTTGTCGAGGAACTTCTTGTTCTCCAGGCGTTTGGCCAGTGACTCGATGTCCTTCACGAGCTTCTTGGTCGAGCGCGCGATGCGATCGCGCTCGTGCTCGGCGTCGACCAGACCCAGAAGCCCCACCAGCACTTCCACCTCACCCGCAACCGTGAGCACCGAGCCGCTTGGGCGCGGGGAGCCCAGCGGTTCGATCACCGGCGGCCCCTCGGTCTTGACCAGGAACGTGATCAGGCGTTGCTCCGAGGACAGCAGCTCGCCCAGGGCAGGGGCTGCACCGAGTCGCAACGGGACCGCCGCGCCGGGATGGACTTCATGCTCACTGCGCACGGCGCGCGCGGCGCCGATGGCACGCATGACGGCGGCGAACGAGCGTTCGGCCTCGGCGTCGGGGCGCCCGTCCTTCGCGCTCGGGTAAGGAGCGAGGGCAATGGATCTGGGTCGGCTTCCGGGTCGCGGCACGCGCTGCCACAGCTCTTCGGTCACGAACGGTGCGTACGGATGCAGCGCGCGCAGCACGGTCTCGATGGTGTGGGCGAGGACCTGACGGGTCTCGGTCTGTTCGTCTTCGCTGCCCGAGAGGAAGACCGGCTTGCACGCCTCGAGGAACCAAGCGCAGAGCTCGTCCCACACGAAGCGGTAGAGGGCGCTCGAACCCTCGTCGAGACGAAAGTCTACGATGCCTCTATCGCTACTCTCGACGGCCTCCGCCAGGCGCGACAAGATCCAGCGGTTCATCAACAGCTTCGGCGCGGGCACTGCTTCAGCAAGCTCGACGAGCTCGATGTTCGGCAGCGAGAAGCGCACGGCGTTGTAGAGTTTGTTGCAGAAATTCCGGTAACCCTCGATGCGCTTGGGGGAGAGGGCGATGCGTTTGGCCTGGGGTGAGTAGCTGCACAAGGTCAGGCGGAGCGCGTCGGTGCCGTACGCCGGGAAACCCTGGGTCATCTGCGCCGTGGACGGATAGGCCCTGCGGAACTTGGCCAGGGCCTCGGCCACCGGCGCTCCGGGCAGCGCCTTTTGCACCACGTTCTCGAACGCGGAGCCGTGGATCAGATCGAGTGGGTCGATGGTGTTGCCCTTGACCTTGCTCATCTTGTCGCCGGTCTCGTCGACGACGAGCCCGTGCAAGAGCACACGCCGGAAGGGCACCTCTTTCATGAAGTAGAGCCCCATCATCATCATGCGGGCCACCCAGAAGAACAGGATGTCGTAGCCCGTTTCCATGTCGCTCGATGGGTAGAAGCGGCGGACGGCGAGCGTGTCTTCGGGCCAGCCGAGGGTGGAGAAAGGCCACAGCGCGCTGGAGAACCAGGTGTCGAGCACATCGGCGTCGCGAGTTGGGTCGGCCTTGCCACACGCGGGGCACGCCGCCGGGTGTTCGTCTCGCGTCACCAGCACGTGGCCGCACTCGCAGTGGAACGCGGGGATCTGATGCCCCCACCAGAGCTGGCGCGAGATGCACCAGTCTTGGATGTTCTCGAGCCAGTGGAAGTAGGTCTTTGCCCACTCCTCCGGGATGATCTGAGTGCGCCCGTCCCTCACCGCAGCGACGGCCGGGTCCGCCAATGGCTTCGTCTTCACGAACCACTGCGTGCTGATCATCGGCTCGACCACGGTGTTGCAGCGCTGGCAGCGGGGCAGCATCAGCGCGTGGGGCTTCGTGCCGCGCTCGAGTCCCTTTTCCGCGAGGGCGGCCTTCACCGCCTTGCGCGACACCTTCACCGTCTGCCCCTGGAACGCGCCCGCTTCTGCGTTGAGCGTGCCGTCCAGGTTCAGGATGCTGATCTCCGAAAGCCCATGGCGTTTGCCGGTGGCGAAATCGTTGAAGTCGTGCGCCGGCGTGACCTTCACGGCGCCGGTGCCGAAGGCCATGTCGACCAGAATGGCGTCGGTGATGACCGGGATCTCGCGCTCCACGAACGGGTGTTTCAGCTGCTTGCCGTGCAGGTGTTTGTAGCGTGGGTCGTCCGGGTGAACCGCGACGGCGGTGTCGCCCAGCATCGTCTCGGGGCGCGTCGTGGCAACCACCAGCTCGGTCACCCCAGCGGCGGGATCCGCGTCGGCCACCGGATACGCAAACTCGTAAAGCTCGCCCGTTGCCTCCTCGTTCTCCACCTCCAGATCGCTGAGCGCGGTGCGGCAATCACTGCACCAGTTGATGAGCCGCGTGGCGCGGTAGATGAGCCCGTCCTCGTACAGCCGGACGAAGCTCTCCTTGACGGCCCGGCTCATGTCCGGGTCCATCGTGAACTTGCTGCGCTCCCAGTCCGCCGAGCAGCCCAGCGCGCGCATCTGTTCGACGATGCGACCGCCGCTCTGTTCTTTCCACTGCCACACACGCTCGACGAACTTCTCGCGACCCAGGTCGTGCCGGCTCAGGTTCTCGCGGCGCAGCTGGCGCTCCACGACCGTCTGAGTGGCGATGCCCGCGTGGTCGATGCCCGGTTGCCAGAGGGTGTTCTTGCCGAGCATGCGCTGGTGGCGGATCAGCGCATCTTCGAGCGTGCCCATCAGCGCGTGGCCCATGTGCAGCGAGCCCGTGACGTTGGGCGGAGGCAGCGCAATCACGTAGGTCGGCCGTTCGTCCTTCGGATCGACGCTCGCGCGGAAGACACCTTCTTCTTGCCAGAATGCGTACCAGCGCGGTTCCACGTCCGCAGGTTCGTAGGCCTTGGGCAGCTCGCTCATGGGGATCGGAGTATTAGCCGAGCGAGGGAGGCTGTTCCAGGTTTAGCGGGTCTCTGACTCACCTCGGTCACCCGGACCAGCGGGCTGGCCCAAGAGCGCCGACAGCGCCGCGAGCTTCGCCTGGATCAGATCTCGGGCGGTGCGGAAGCGCGTCAGCATTTCGTCCCGAGAAAGTCGGGGATCCGAGCTGGCGGGATCCTCGACGGGCCAGTGCAGGCGCTGTGCCTCGCCGAGGAACGCGGGGCACACCTCCTCGGCGCAGAGCGTGATGACCACACCGACCGTGGTCGGATCGACGCTCTCGACCGATTTCGAGGTGTGGGTTCCGAGGTCGACTCCGACCTCGTGCATGACCTCGATGGCGTAGGGGTTGACCCGGGAAGGAGCGCTGCCCGCGCTCGCTACGGCGACGGAAGAACCAAAGTGTTTGCGCGCGAGACCCTCGGCCATCTGGCTGCGAGCGGAGTTGGCGACACACAAGAACAGGACGACTTGGCCCGGCTTCATGCGGCTCCGGGAACGTTGGTGTCTCCGGTCGGCGGCGTCGCCTCGGGATAAAAGCGGCGCTGCGCCCAGAGCGCGACGTTCACGAGGCCGATCAGCGCCGGAACTTCGACCAGCGGCCCGATGACCGCGGCGAAGGCCGCGCCGCTGTGGATCCCGAAGCTGGCGATGGCGACCGCGATGGACAGCTCGAAGTTGTTCGAGGCGGCGGTGAACGACAGCGTCGCCGACTGCGGATAGTTGGCTCCCAGGCGTTTGCTCATGAAAAACGAGAGCGCGAACATCACCACGAAGTAGATGAGCAGCGGCGCCGCGATGCGCAGCACGTCGAAGGGCAGCTGCACGATGGTCTCGCCCTTCAGTGAGAACATCACGACGATGGTGAAGAGCAGGGAGACCAAGGTCAGCGGGCTGATCTTCGGCACGAAGCGTTCCTCGTACCAGTCGCGCCCCTTGGCTCCGATCAGCAGGCGACGCGTGGCGAATCCGGCGGCGAACGGCACGCCCAGGTAGATGCCGACGCTCTTTGCGATGTCTGCGATGCTGATGTTGACGACGGCGCCCTCTAGACCGAGCCAGGTCGGCAACAGCGTGGCGAAGAAGTAGGCGTAGACCGAGAAGAACAGCACCTGGAAGATCGAGTTGAAGGCGACCAGGCCCGCGCAGTATTCGGTGTCGCCCTTCGCCAGCTCGTTCCAGACGATCACCATCGCGATGCAACGTGCGAGGCCGATCAGGATCAGGCCCAGCATGTATTCGGGTTTGTCGCGCAGGAACACGACGGCGAGGCCGAACATCAGCACCGGTCCGATGAGCCAGTTCTGGATCAGCGACAACCCGAGCACGCGCTTGTTGCGGAAGACCTGCCCCAGCTCCTCGTAACGGACCTTCGCCAGGGGTGGGTACATCATCAAGATGAGGCCCGCCGCGATGGGGAGCGACGTCGTCCCCACGCTCAGCCGATCGAGGGCGGCGGTGAATCCGGGCGCGAGGAAGCCCAGGCCCACTCCCACGGCCATCGCGGCGAAGATCCAGAGGGTCAGAAAGCGGTCGAGGACCGACAGCTTCCTGGCCACGCCGGCCACGGAGTTCGTCATGGGCCCTCCCTGTACGCGAGGCCCCGGGCGGAGTCAGGGGAAAACTGCGCGCAGCGTCTGAGCGCGATGGTCACTCCGCCGTGAGTCGGCGGATCTCTTCCTTGATCAAGGTCTCGGCGAGCTGCGGGACGACCTCCCACACCACCTGCTCGACGACCTCACGCGAGAGCGCGAGCACACCGTCGACTTGATCTTTGCTGAGTCCGAGTCCGGCCAGACGCTCAGCGAACTCTCCGTTGCCGGAGGTCGCCACGGCTGCGGCGGTTGCCGCCGGCGGGGGTGCCGCGGCGGGCGCAGGTGCGGGCGCCGCGCCGGGTGCGGCCGCCTGACCGCCGATCAAAGTCTGCACGTGGGGGCGGGGCGCTCCAAGACCAATGGCGGGCGCTGCCGGTCGTGCCTGCACCATGGGCGGACGCGGCGACGGGGTCGGCGCTACCGGAACTACAGGCGCCTGCGCGGCGGGCGCAGAGCGGGCGGCCGCGGGCGGTGCGTCGGCAAGACGCCGAGCCAAAGCGCCAGCTTTGTCGACCATCTGCTGTGTGTCGAACGGCTTGTCCATGAACTCGTCGGCGCCCGCGGAGGCGCCCCGAGTCTTGTCGTAGGGCTGCTGCTTGCTCGACAGGATCAGCACGCCGACCCCAGGGGCCTCGCGCTTGATCTGCCCGCACAGCTCGTAGCCCCCGCCGGCTGTGCCGAGGTTTGCGTCAATCAGCGCGAGGGTCGGCCGCTCGGACCGGATCTTCTCCAAAGCTTGCTGCGCGTTCTCCGCGAGCAGAACCTTGAATGTGTCGCCCGAGAATGTGATCTCGAGCACCTTGCGCATTGTCTTGCTGTCGTCGACGGCCAGCACCGTGGTGGTCAAAGGCGTCCTCCCGCGGCCGAGGATTCGACCGGTATGGGATCAAACCGCACCGACCCGAAAAGTGTCAAGGATTTCGCTGCCACAGGGGCCGGCTTTCTTGCCGGACTTCGGCAACCGCCGGGGTTTTGCCGGGCTTTTTCCTTGCCGGGGATTTGACGGGCCGGCGCCAGCGAAGAAACTTCTCGGTCGGTGGCCCAGCCCCTCGCCAAACGCGCCCGCTCCATCTTGTACTCCGTGGTCACGGAGTTCATCGCCACGGGCGAACCGGTGGGCAGCCGGACGCTGGTGAAGAAGTACGGCTTCGACCTGTCGGCCGCCACCATACGCAACGTGCTCGCCGACCTCGAAGACGCCGGATATCTGTCGCAGCCTCACACTTCGGCGGGTCGGGTCCCGACCGAGAAGGCCTTTCGGCTGTTCATCGACGCACTGATGCGGGTCCGCCAGTTGTCTCCCGAAGAGGCCCACCGGATCGAGGAGCTGCTCACCGATCCCCATTCGGGCGGGGATCTGTTGCGCCAGACGGGCCGTCTCCTGTCCGACCTCACCGGGGCGGCGGCCATCTTGGTACGGCCGCGCATCGAGACGCGCACGGTGCTGAAGGTGCGTTTCATCCCGACCCGCGCCACGGAGCTCCTGACCGTGATCGTATTTTCCGACGGCACGGTGGAGAACCGGTTCATCAGCATCGAGCACCCGATCCTCGAGAGTGATCTCGAGCGCATTCACAATGCGCTCGAAGAGGGCATAGGCGGGCGGAACCTGGCCGACGTTCGCGACCACTTCGCGCGAGCCCTGGCCGACGGGCGTGACGAGCTGATGGAGCTGAGGAAGCTCGGTCTGTCGCTGGTCAATGCGGCCATCGAGGGTGCCGGTCGTGCGGTCGACATCGTGATCGAAGGGCAGGCGCGGTTGCTGCAACGTCCGGACTTCGGTAGCGCAGAAGAGCTGCGCGACCTGATGCGGGCCCTCGAGGACCGCGAGCGTCTGGTGATGTTGCTCGATCGCGCGTTGTCGGCCGAGCAGGTGCAGGTCTTCCTCGGACAGGAGACCAGCGAAGCGGTTGGGTACCCCGTGAGCTTGGTAGCCGCGCCGATTCACGAAGACGGCCGCCCCGGCGGCGCCGTGGGTGTCATCGGGCCGACGCGCATGGATTACGCAAGCGTCGTCCCGCTCGTGGCAAAGACCGCCAACGCAGTCAGCGCGGCGCTGTCACGCTCGCGCGCTCACTCTCCGCCCGCGACCGAGGCCGAGGTCGATGGCGACGAGTCGGAAGACTGATGGGGCGACTGAACCAAACTCAGCCACCCGGACTGAACGGGCGTCCCTAGAGCGCCGAACAGGTTGAACGTCGTTTGTTTTCAGCGAGCCGCTTCCGGACCCCGCTTTGGTTCGTGGTAGGCTGCACTCGATATGACCGCGCCGCCGCGCCTGCCGGGCACGCCGCAAGGGGACAGCCCCGCTGATCGGGCCCTGGCATTGTCCCTGGCTGACGAGCTCGACCCGGCATTGCGCTGGGGTGCGGCGTTGGTGAAGAGCGAACCGGCCGGTCCGCTTGGCCTGCTGGTCACCGCGCGCTTACTGGCGGCTGCGGGTCGGCGAGAGGTTGCAATCGAAGGACTCGAGGTGGCCGTTGCGCGGGCGGTCGATCACGGCAACCTGCCGCTCGCTCTCGCGGCGTGTTGCGATCTGAAGACGCTGCGACACGATCCCGGCAAACACCTGGACGCCATCGCCGCCACGTTTTGTCAGGGTTCGTCGCGGCTCTTGACCAAGGGTGCATCCCCGCCGGAGTTACCGCGGTCCGCCGAGGCGTTCCAGCCGTTGCCCGCCGCGCTATCGGGCAAAGCCCTGGTCGGAAAGGCTCAAGAATTGATCCACGCGGCGCGCCAGCTGCTCGGCACCGAGCTGGCGGCGCAGCCGATCCGCCCCAAGGTCGTCTCCCCTCCGCTCTTCGGCGCCCTCGGCAAGGCCGATCTCCGGGCGATGCTCGATGTCTTCGAGGTGAATACCGTCGGCGCGGGCGCGGTCTTGATCGAGGAAGGCACCTCCGGCGCCGAAGCGTACATCCTCGCGCGCGGCGAGCTCGAAGTGCGCCGCAGCGCCGAGCAAGGCGAGTCACTGCTCTTGGCCCGACTGGGTAATGGCACGCTGTTCGGAGAGATGGCGCTGCTCTCCCGCGCACCCCGCGCCGCGAGTGTCACTGCGGCACGGCCGAGCATCATCCTGGTGGCGCGCAAGACCGCGCTCGACGTGATTGCCGAACGGCAACCCGCCGTAGCGGCGGTGTTCGCCGACCACTGCCGGCGGCGCATGGTCGAGAACCTGGTGCGCACGAGCACGATTCTGAGTGCCGTCAAACCTCAGGAGCGCCCCGCGCTCGTCGAACGCTTCGTGACCCGCACCTACGAGGACGGCGAGGTACTCATCAACCAGGGCCACGCCTCGGAGGGCCTGCACCTGATCGCTTCCGGTGAGGTCGCCGTCATGCACCACGACGGCGACGACACCACGCTGATCGCGAAGTTGGGTGTGGGGGAGGTCGTGGGAGAGGTTGCCCTCGTGCTCCGCCGGCCCTCCACGGCCGACGTCATTGCAGGCTGCCCCACCGTCACTTTGCACCTGCCCCGGGAGCGCTTTTTGGAGCTGATCAAGGAGCACCCCGCAATCCTCGGAGAGCTCTATGAGCTTGCCATCAAGCGCGACGAAGAAACGAGTAGTATCGTGGCGCAAGAGGCCGCGGACGCCGACGACTTCGTGCTGCTCTGAGCCGCGTGGGGTGGTGGCGGCAGGCCCCGCCCGTCGCTGTTCGCTTCTTGACCCGGGCCCGGCCGTTTCGTATGCCCCCGGCCATGCTCCGTCATTCGACCCGCCTCCTCGCCGGCATCACCCTCGGCCTCGCCACCCTCGGCCTGTCTTCCGCCGCGCTCGCGGAGAGCAAGATCGCCGTCATCGACACCCAGCGTGCGATCATGGAGACGGAGGACGGTCTCCGCGCTCAGGCAACGCTGAAGAAGTTGTTCGACAAGCGTCAGCACGAGCTCGACAAGAAGCAGACCGATCTTCAGAAAGAGCGCGAGGACATCGAGAAGCAGCAGAACGTGCTCAGCAAGGCCGCTCTGCAGAAGCGCGTCGAGAAGTGGCAGCGCGAAATGATGCAGCTCCAGACCGTGTTCGTCGAATACAACAAAGAGCTGCAGAAGAAGCAGGGTGAGCTCACTCAGCCGATCTTCCAGAAGGCGATGGGCATCATTCGTCGCATGGCTTCGAACGACGGCTACGACATGGTTCTGGACAAGCAAGCCGTGCCGTACGTGCGAAGCGACCTCGATCTGACCGATCGCATCATTCAGCAGTACAACCAGGGTGGCGGCGGAGCCGCCGACAAACCCGACCCCAAGGGCGGTGCCAAGCCGCCGACGATGCCGGCGCCGGCGCCGGCAGTCGGTCCGGCCGTGCCGCCGAAGCCGTGAGCCTCGGGCTCGGGCAAGGGATCCCGCTCGCACGTGCCGAGCGCCTGAACGAGCTTCGGAACCGTTTTGGGGGTGAGCTCGACGAGCCGCACTCCACACGCAGCGTGCGGCGCATCGTCGCGCCGCCGCAGGCCACCGAGGAGACGGACCTGTCTCCGCTTTTTGCGGCGCGCTCGCTCAAAGATGCGGCCGTCGCCGCGGGTGTCGTGCTCTGCGCGCCGAGCTTGGCGGCGAAGATCCCGCACGGAAGCCGCTGGCTTCACCCACACCCCGAGTGGGTGCTTGCCCAGCTACTCGAGCTCGCCGCCGCGCGTGGGCAGACCGAGCCGGAACGCGCAGCGAGCGCCGTCGTCGAGGCCGGGGCGGAGCTCGGGCCCGGGGTGAGACTCGGGCCCGGCGCCGTGGTGATGAGTGGCGCTCGTGTCGGCGCCGGCTCGAGCATCGGTCCGAACGCGGTGATCTTCGGCAACGTCTGGCTCGGAGAGCGGGTGAGTGTGGGTGCATCCGCGGTCATCGGTCGAGCGGGCTTTGGCTGGGTCACCGGACCCGGCGGAGAGCGCCGCCGCATGCCGCAGCCCGGCGGCGTGATCGTCGAAGACGACGTCGAGATCGGCGCTCTCTCGAGCATCGACTCGGGCACGCTCATGCCGACGCGAGTTGGTGCTGGCACCAAGCTCGACGCTCAGGTGCACGTGGGACACAACGTGAGCTTGGGGCCCGGATGTATCGTCGCCGCGCAGTCCGGCTTCGCGGGCTCGGCCATTCTCGGAGCCGGCGTGCTCGTTGGTGGGCAGGTCGGTGTGAAGGATCACGTCGTAGTTGGTGATGGCGCGCGCCTCGCGGCCAAGAGCGGGGTCATCTCCGACGTTGCACCCGGCGCCACGGTCGCTGGGTTCCCGGCCGTTCCGCGCCTCCGCTGGCTGCGCGCGATGGCGAAGTTGCTCGCGCGTCCGCCCCACGCCTGAGCTGGGCGGCGGAAATCCCAAGCTCCGACTCCCGTCCGGGCGCGGTTCGCTCCACGCGGGATGACCGCTCGCCGCCGCCATGGCAGGCTCCCCGCTCCGATGACCCGCGCTACGAGCCTGGACATCCAGAAGATCCTGGAAATCCTGCCGCACCGTTACCCGTTCGTGTTGGTCGATCGTGTGACGGAGATCGAGCCAGGCAAGCACATCGCCGGTCACAAGAACGTCAGTTACAACGAGCCCTGGGTGACGGGACATTTTCCGGGTCGTCCCATCATGCCCGGCGTGCTGATCATCGAGGCGCTGGCGCAGATTGGCGGCATCTTGGCCTACGCGTCCGAGCCCTTCGATGCCACGAGCAGTCTCATGTATTTTCTCGGCATCGACAAAGCGAAGTTCCGCCACACCGTCACGCCGGGTGACCGACTCGATCTTCGGGTCGAGGTGATGCAGCACCGCACCAACGTCTGGAAGCTCCGCGGGGAGGCTACGGTCGAAGGTACACTCTGCGCTCAAGGGGAGCTCTTGGCCTCCATCGTGGATCGTTCGGGCTGACCCGTGGCGAGCGTGCACGCGTCCGCAGTGGTCGAGCCCGGCGCCGAGCTCGCCGCTGACGTCCGGGTGGGCCCGTTCTGTTACGTGGCCGCCGGCGTCCGAGTCGGCGCGGGCAGTGAGCTGCTCGCGCACGTCTCGTTGCTCGGCGAGAGGACGCGCCTCGGCCAACGAAATCGTGTGTTTCCGTATGCGGTGCTCGGCGCACCACCCCAAGATCGCTCTCACAAGGGTGAACCAACGACCCTCGAGATCGGTGACGACAACGAGATCCGCGAACAGGTCACCGTACACACCGGCACCGTGAAGGGCGGGGGAGTCACGCGCATTGGCTCACGTTGTTTGTTGATGGTGGGGGCGCACGTCGCGCACGACTGCGCCGTGGGCGACGACGTGATCCTCACCAACCTCGCCACCCTGGGCGGGCACGTCACGGTCGAACCGCACGTCGTGTGTGGCGGGCACGTCGCCGTGCAGCCCTTCGTGCGGCTCGGGCGCGGGTCGTTCCTGGCCGGCGGCGCGCGCGTCGAAGAGGACGTGCCCCCGTTCGTGATTGCCGCCGGAGATCGCGCGCGGATCCGCGCGCTGAATCAGGTCGGGCTCGAACGCATGGCGGTCCCGGCGGTCTCGAGGCGCGGCCTGGAGCAGGCCTTCCGCATGATCTGGCGGAAGGGTCAGCCCATCTCGCAAGGTGTGGCTCGAGCTCGCGTCGAGCTGGGCTCGGACGTATGGGTGCTCGAGTTGTTGTCCGCCCTCGAGCGACGTTCCGCCCGCCGCTGACCGCGTCGACTCAACCCTTCGACTCGAACAGATCGTCGAACACCCGGTCGAAGTCCTCTTCCTCGTTCACAGAGCGAGTGCCGGACGCTGGGCGCGCGCCGGGCTGCAGCGCCGCGATACGATCAGTGACGCCGCGGTAGCGTGGGTCCTTCTTGGCGACCTTCTCGAAATAATAGAGCGCGTCCTTGGCGACGCCCTTCATCTCGTGGACGTTGCCGAGGTCGTAGTGCAACGCCATCTCCTGATCCGGGGTCTTCTGCGCCGCTTCGAGGCCGCGCAGGTAGGCCTTGGCCGACAGGTCGAGCTCGCCGCGCTCCAGGCGAATCATGCCGATCATCGCGTAGCACATGCACTCGCGGCTCGGGTCACGCGCAGCCAACCCGAACTCGTTGATGGCGTCGGCGAGCAGCCCCATCTCCTTGTACGCGACGCCGAGGTCGTAGTGGGTCGCGCTGTCGTTCTCGCTGACCTGTGCGCGAATGCCCGCCTTGAACTTCTCGAAGACCTGATCGACGTCTTGATCGGAGAGGTTGCTCGGCGCGGCCGCGGGCGGGGCCGAGGGTTCGAGGCTGTCGAGGGCCTCGAGGGATGCTGCGATGTCGAAGGAGCGGTCCTCGGGCTCGGAGTGCACGACACCGGGTGCGGCGACGGACACACGAGCGACCGCGACCTGTTCGCTGCCGCCGCCGAGGAACTCCTCGATTTCGGTCATGCGCTCGACCAACAGCGGGTGGCCGGGCGCGCGTACGAGCTGGTCGGCGATGATGGTGCGGGCGTCGTCGTAGAGGCCACGGGATGCAAAGAACTCGGCCTCCTCCAGCGCCTCTTCGATGGCCTCGTGGTTGAGGGGACCGTCGCCCGCCGCCGTGGGGTAGGCGTCGTCGAACACGCCGCCGTCCGTCTCGGCCTCGGCGCCGACGTACGCGTCATCGGGCTCGGGATCGATGTACTCCGGCTCGTCGATGTAGGCGGCTTCTTCTTCTGCGCTGAGCAGGTCGTCTTCATTGCCAAGCGGAAAGCTGGGAAGCGGCGCGGTGGCATCCGGCGCGCTCTGAACCGCAAATGGATCGTCCATCGTGAACGCGTCGTTCGGGTCCGGCAGCGAGTGCGGGCTACCCATCACGCTCGACGCGCTGACCTCCTCGAGGTCGTACGACGGCAGCGGACCGCGTGACGGGTATTCTTCCCAGGCTGCTGCAGCTACCTGACCCACCTCGACGCTGGCTTGTTCCTCGGAGTAGTCGATGTTCACCGTCTCCGTCGGGCTGTCCGCGGACCATGCCTGTTGCGGGCTGCCGCCACTCTGAAGCTGCGCCAGCAGCTCGAGCGCAACGGGGTGTTGTGGCTCCGAGTCGAGGACGTCGTAGAGCAGCATCTCGGCGCGCTCGAGGTCGTTGCGCTCGAGATAGATGGCGGCCAGCGTCACGGATTCGCCGATGGCCGCGTCTCGGTCACCCGACTCGAGCAGGAGCTCGCGCAGCTTTTCCCTGACGTCGATGCTGCTCGGGTTGACCTCGATGGCAATCTGGAGCGTCTCGAGCGCCTTGCTGTAGAGGCGCAGCTTGCGGAACGCCTCGGAGTCGACGAGCGCCTTCTTGACGTGGGCCTCCGCGTCGAACTCGGCCCCGGAGTAGCGGTCGGAGATCTCGAGATCACTTTCCGCTACCATCACGTCCGGGGCGCTGCCCATGAACGGGCGGCCTGCCGGCGGGCGACTCTGTCGCTGGAGCGCGAAAGGAGCCTCGGAAGACGCGTCCTCGTCGGGCTCGATCTCCTCGATCGCCTCCTCTTCTTGGTGATCTTCGGCGATGATTTCGACATCTTCGTCGTCCACGTGGACCGACGACGGCTCGTGTCCTTCCGGCGGTATCGACGGCGCGAGGGCCAAGAGCGCCCTCACGCCTTCGTCGTCTGGCGCCACCGCTTGGAGATGTGCGACCAGTTGGTCGAACAGGTCCTGGCGATCGCTCTCGCGAGCGATACGCGCCATCTCCTTGTAGACCTCGATGGCCTTGTCCGCCTGCCCGATCAGGGTGAACGCTTGCGCCAAGAGGCCCAGCGTGTCCAAGTCCCGTGGGTCGACCTGGAACGCGATCTGCAGCTTGGCCAGGGCCTGCAGCCCGTCTTCGCGCCGCCCTTTTTGCAGGTAGAGCTGCGCGGCCATGCGCGCGTATTTCGGCTCGGCCTTGAAATGCAGAATGCGCTCGATGACCTTCAGCGCGTCTTCGCGGCGTTCGAGCTGCAGGAGCAGCTCGGCGGCGGTCCAGAAGGCCTCGATCGCCTCCTCGAGGTCCTGGACTCGACAGCAGGCCTCCGCGAGCCGCAGGTAGGGCAGCGGGTTGGTCGAATCGAGGGAGACCATCTTCTGGAACACCTCGATGGCGTCCCGGTCCAGGTTGCCGCGCTGGTATCGGGCTGCGACCTCGTCCCACGCGGCGAGCGCGTCACTGGTCAGACCAAGCTGGGTGTAGATCTCCGCCAGCTTCGGCACGATGTACGCGTAGCGATCCGTCAGCTGCGGCGAGTGTTTGCGAATGACCTCGCGGATCTGTTTGTAGACGGCGATGGCCTTGAGCGCGAAGCCCTGCTCCGCGTAGAACTGCCCCACGCGGTCGTAGGTCGCGATGGCCTGGTCGTAGGCCTGGATGCGCGTCTGGAGGTCGCCGACCTTCAGCAGCGTGCGCATGTCTTTCGGGTCGAGCTGGACGACTTTCAGGTAGTCGTCGACAGCTCGGTCGTACCGCTTCTTGTCGACCCACTTCTGGGCGCTCTGCAGTAGTTTCTCGCGATCGGACACTTGGGGCCTTCTGCCGGAGCCGGCGGCGCTCGGGCAGGGGGGATGGAGGCGCCAAATCGTACGCGATGGCCCGGGTCACCGTCAAATTGACTTGAGATTTCGGGCGGGTGGGGAGGAGTCTTGGGGGTTCTAACTGCGCTTCTCGCCAGCGGTTGCGGCTCGGGGCGAGTCGCTTCATCGTCTCGCCCGATGATCGCAGAGAGCAGCTACCGGGCCCCGTTTGCGTCCGGCGGACCCTTCGCCGTCGACGCCGAGATCTGCAGGAAGCTCCTGGGCATCGCCCTCGGGCGGGGCGGCGACTACGCCGATTTGTTCTTCGAGTACCGCGCCGGCGGCGGCCTCGTGTTCGAGGAGGGCATCACGAAGAGCGCGTCTCGAGGCGTGAGCATGGGCCTTGGCGTGCGGGTGCAGCGCGGCGATGCGACCGGTTATGCGCACACCGAGGACCTCACCTGGGAGTCCATGAAACGCGCGGCCGAGACCGCCCAGCGCATCGCCAATGAAGGGGGCAAGGCCCCCCCGGCCCGGCTCGAATCACTCTCGTTGCCCGGTCGTTACGACCTGCCCGTGGCGACCATCGACGTTGCCGGGACGGAGAAGCGGGCGATGCTCGAGCGAGCCAGCAAGGCCGGGCACGCCTTCGACCCGCGCATTCTGAAGGTCGAGGCGAGCTTCGCCGAGGAGATCCGCGAGATCCTCATCGCAACGAGCGACGGGCGCCTCGCCCACGATGTGCAACCGCTGATGCGCTTCAGCGTCCGCGCCATCGCCGAGGAGAACGGCAAGCGTGAGTCGGGCTCGAGCGGCGGCGGCGGGCGGATGACGCTCCACTACTTCGACGACAAGACGCCCGAGTGGCACGCCGAGCGAGCCGCGCGCCAAGCCCTCACCCTGCTCGGCGCGAAACAAGCGCCCGCCGGCCAGATGGAGGTAGTGCTCGCTCCCGGTGACAGCGGCATCTTGTTGCACGAGGCGGTCGGCCACGGGCTCGAGGCCGACTTCAATCGCAAGGGCACCAGCAACTACACCGGCATGGTCGGCAAGCCGGTCGCGAGTGAGCTGTGCACGGTGGTGGACGATCCGACGTTCCTCCAGAGCCGGGGTTCCATCAACGTCGACGACGAGGGCGTCGAGCCGGAGAAGAGCGTGCTGATCGAGAACGGCGTCTTGCGCGGTTACATGCAAGATCGGCTGTCCGCGCGGCATTTCAAGGTGTCTCCGCGTGGCAATGGGCGGCGCGAGAGTTTTGCTTGTGTGCCCATGCCGCGCATGACGAACACGGTGCTCTTGGCGGGTCCACACGACCCGGAGGAGATCATCAAGAGCGTCAAGCGGGGCATCTTTGCCAAGACCTTCGGTGGAGGTCAGGTCGACATTTCGAACGGTGACTTCGTGTTCTCGCTGACCGAGAGTTACCTGATCGAAGATGGCAAGCTCACGGCTCCGCTCAAGGGTGTGAACCTGATCGGCAATGGTCCCGAGACACTCCGCGACGTGAGCATGCTCGGCAACGACGTCGAGGTCTCGGACGGCATTTGGACCTGCGGCAAGGATGGCCAGAGTGTCCCGGTCGGCGTTGGTTGCCCAACCATCAAGATCCAGAAAATCACCGTAGGTGGCACCGAGATCGGTTGAACCACGCGGCGGGCGCTCTCGCACGTTCGTGGGGGTGATCGGCCACGGTCCGCTGCTAGAGCGGGAAGACGGAGCTGCGTCCACGCTGCGGCAGCTCGGGGCAGACGTGCGCACCCTGGACCTGTGGGACGATCCGTTGAACCTGGTCGAGGACGACGACGAGGCGCGCGGGGTCCGTGCGCGCGCGTTCGTGTTCGAAGCGCTGGACCGCCCGGACCTGGCGATCGCGGCGCTGCGGGCCGTGCGCAAGGAGAGTTCGTTCGACGGAGTTGGCGCGCTGATCGCGCTGACCGTGGGGCAGCTGGCACGGGTGGAGCCATCGAGCGGCTTCGACGATTTTGTGCTTCACCCCTACGTGCCGGAGGAGCTGTATGCGCGCATTCGAGCCATCGAGTGGCGGCGCAGTGAGTTCTCGACGGACGAGCATCTCAAAGTGGGCGCACTGGTGGTCGACAAGGCCGCACACGTCGTGAGTGCGCACGGTCGGATCGTGACCCTCACCGCAAAAGAGTTCTCGCTGCTCGCGTATTTGTGCGAACGCCGCGGCCGAGTTCACAGCCGAGAGCACCTTTTGGCGCGGGTTTGGGGCAATCGTTACGAAGGTGGCCCGCGCACGGTCGACATTCACGTGCGGCGCCTGCGCGCCAAGCTCGGGGATGCGCTGCCGCTCGAGACGGTGCGTGGCGCGGGTTACAAGTTGCGCGCTCCGGCGGGTCTGACCGCAAAGGCGAGCACGAGTGGTGATTCAGAGCTGCCGCCGCCGCCTTCCGAACCACCAAGCTCGGAGGTGCGACCGTGATCATCGTCAGCACCGGCTGTCCCGCCGGCATTGGTCCCGAGGTGTCGGTGGCAGCCGCGGCGAAGCTCGGCGCGCCGTGCGTGCTCGTGGGCGATTTTCGCTGCCTCGTCTTGGCTGCGGAGCGCATGCGGGTCGACCCGGCGCGTCTCGTGCCCTTCGCCCACGACGCGCGCAAGAACCAGGTGCGGGTGTTGCACGTCGGTCCGCCCCTCGCGGCGCGGGATCGGCGTCCGGGGCGACCAACATCAGCGAGCGGAGTCGCTGCGCTGGCGTACATCGACATCGCATTCGATCTGGTTCGCGCTGGCGTCGGGAGTGCCCTCGTCACTGGGCCCGTCAGCAAGCTGGCGATTGCGGGCTCAGGGGCGCCGGGTGCAAGCCGCTTTCGTGGCCACACGGAGCACCTGGCGGAGCGCGACGGGGCGAAAGCGGTCGTGATGTGTTTCGCTTCACCGAAGCTCACGACCAGCTTGGTCACGACACACCTGCCGCTCTCGCGGGTGCCGCGCGCGATCACACCTCGGGCAGTGAAAGCTGCCATCGTGGCGCTGGCCGAGCTCTTGTGGCGTCAGGGTCGACGACGCTCCACGCTGGCGGTGTGTTCGCTGAATCCCCACGCGGGAGAAGGCGAGCTGCTCGGAGCGGAAGAACGCACGGCGATCCTGCCCGGCATGCGCGCCGCCCAGCGCGCGCTCGGAACGCGGGTGGCCGTCGTGGGTCCAGTCGGTGCCGAGACGGCCTACCGTCGGGCGCTCGCACGCGAGTACGACGGGGTCGTGGCCATGTACCACGATCAGGCGACGATTCCCCTCAAGCTCGTTGCCTTCGGTGACGCCGTGAACGTGACCATGGGCCTGAGCGTCGTGCGCACGAGCGTGGATCACGGCACCGGCTACGACATTGCCTGGAAGGGAGTCGCCGATCCCGGTGGCATGCTCGCAGCGATGAAGCTGGCCGCCAAGCTCGTGGGTTAGCTGGCGGATCGCTGCATCGGTGCTCCGTTCGCGGAACTCAGCCAGCACGCGCGGGCTATCCATCCGCAGTCCGCTCGCCTAGGCTTCACGTCCGTGGGCACGCTGAAGACTTCGAGCGGGCTTGGGGCGCTCGCAGCTCGCTCTTTGGCTGAGCTTGCAGCCGACGTCTCACCCGAGGTTCGGCGTCGCACCGTGGTGTGTCTGGCAGCGCGTGCTCTGGCAGAGCAGCGTGGGCTCGAGCCAACGCTCCTTCGGAGGCTCAGGATCTTCGAGGCTGAGGTCGTGCCAGCCACGGGGCCCGGCCTCGATGCGCTGCGCCTCCACTTCGCGACGGCGGAGGTCGACGAGCTCGGGCAGCTGTACGAGCTCACGCTCGAGGTGCACGGTCGCAAGCGCAGCGGCAGTTACTACACACCGCAGACGCTCACGCGCGCGGTGACGACCGCTGCGTTCGCCGCGGCCGGGGGGCCGCGGGTCGGGCTTCGCATCTGTGACCCTGCGCTGGGCGGCGGGGCGTTCTTGCTGGAAGCCGCGCGTCAGCTCGCCGCGCCTGCGCCCGCCGACCGCGCGCTGCGGCGCTCGGTGCTCGAGCGCAGTCTGTATGGCGCGGACATCAGCCCGCTCGCAGTGGCGGTGGCGGAGGCTGTGCTGTGGCTCTGGTGCAATGACGGCACGCTCGACCCGCGGGTGCTCCGGCGACGCCTCGTGGTGCAGGACGCGCTCGAGCGCGGCTGGGAGCACGAGCTCGACGGCGACACGGCCGCGGGCTTCGATGTGGTGCTGGGCAATCCGCCGTGGGTTGCGTTCGCGGGGCGCGCGGCGCAACCGCTCGAGCGTCAGGAGCGTCGCCGATTGAGCGAGGCCTTCTCTGCATTCCGCGGTTACCCGACGTTGCACGGTCTGTTCGTGGAGCGTGCAACGGAGCTGGCGAAGACCGGCATCATCGCGTTGGTCGTTCCCAGCCCCCTCGCCGATCTCGAGGGTTACCGGCCGGTGCGTCGTGCACTCGGCGTTTCTCACGCACCGGTCGAGCCGCTGCTCGAGTTCGGACAGGATGCCTTCGAAGGGGTCACGCAGCCCTGTTTTGCGTTGATCGCGGCGCCCGGGAGCGGCGCCGAGGACGGGCGGCCCTTTCGCCTCGTCGAGCGGCAGCGCGCGGGCGCGCTCGCGGCCGAGATCGCGGTTCCGGAGGTGCTCTCGCGTATGTCGAGCCTGCCGAGTTTGCCGCGGGAGCTGTTCGGTGAGCTGGGGTTCCAGAGCGCGGGTGAGGTCGCGAGCTCGCTGTTCTTGTGGGCTGATGCTCCCGACGAGCGGCACACGGTGCCGCTGCTCGAAGGCAAACGAGTCTCCGAGTTTCACGTCGGCGCGCCACGCTTGTTCCTGTGGCCAGAGCCCAGCGTGCTCGCGCGCTCGCGTTGTCGACTGCGCCCGCCGGAGCACTTCGCGCGGGCGCGCTTCGTGGTGCGCCAAACCGCAAAGTTCCCCATCGCCGCGCTGCACACGGGCCTGCCATTTCGCAACACCCTCCTGGCGGGTTTTCAGCACGAGGACATCTCGCCGGCGTTCGCCGTCGCACTTCTCAACAGCTCGCTCTATCGCGCGCTGCACCTGGCTGCGCGCCGCGACGCACGCCAGGCGGTGTTCCCGCAGGTCAAAGTGGCGCACCTCCGGGCGTTGCCCGCACCGCCGCACCACCCGGAGAAGCGCCACGAGATCAGTCAGCTCACGCACCAGGCAACGAATTCGGGAACGAGCCAGGAGCTCCGGTCACGGCTCGACGAGCTGATCTTCGACCTGTTCTCGCTCCGAACGGAGGAGCGAGCCGCGGTGCTGTCGTTCCTCGCGGACCGAGCGCCGCGAAGTTGAGGGCGGGCGAAGCCGAAGACCCTGCGTCCGGGCCCGCCGCAAGCTCGAGCGCCTCAACCTCCTCGAGGTCGCGGAGGTCGGTTCGAATTCATTGCTTTGGTGGAGCCGTGGGGGATCGAACCCCAGACCTCCTGGATGCCATCCAGGCGCTCTCCCAGCTGAGCTACGACCCCGAAACGGGACGCGGGATATTGCATGGGATGCCGACAAAGGCGAGCGTTTTCTGCGTCGCGCGTGCTGCACGGGTGCGGCCCGGTTCGTGTGTTCCGGTCCCGGCTTCTCCAGTTTTCTACTCTTGCCCGCCGACCGGCGGGCTCAGCTGCCTCAACCGCCTTGCTTCGGTGGTTGTCCACCGGGCGCGGGCATGGGCATGGCGGGCGCTGCGGGCGCCGGTGGCGGTGCGGCCTTGGCCTTGGCCTCTTCGGCCGCGGCTCGGGCTGCGCTCTGCAACTCTTCCGAGGTCTTGCCGGGGGGCTGGGTTGCGACGAAGAAGATCGCAGCTGCCAGAAACAGCGTGCCTCCGAGCAGGGGCATCCAGCCGGGCGTGCGCGGTTCGTCCGCAGCGAGCTCGTCGGGTTCTTCCGTCAGATGCGAGACGACGACGCCCTCGGTCTCGTCGTGAGAGTGCTCGGTCATGTGCCGGTTCATAGCACACCTTTGGCTGTGGCACCGAGCGGGTGACTTTCGCCGTCGTCCGGGGCATAGACTCGACCGCGGGTGTCAGCTCTCACATTTGCCATCGTTTCCGGCGAGGTTCCGAGCGCAGAGGCCTTGGCTCGCTTCTGCGCGAAGCTCACCCAGGTCACGGGACTTGCCATCGAACCGCGGGTCTTTGGCACCTACCCCGAGATGGTCGAGGAGTCGCGCGCCCGGCACCTCGACTTGATCTGGGCCCCGCCGTTGGTGGCGATCGATCTCGAGGACAGCGGTGCCGCCACCAGCGCCGTCGTCGTCCATCGCTCGGCGCGGGCCGGCTACTACAGTGCCCTCTTCGCCAAGGCCGACAGTCCGATCCACAAACCCGAAGAGCTACGCCAGGCCAGAGTCGCATGGGTGTCGAAAGAGAGTGCTTCCGGCTACTTCGTCCCGCGCTGGCACCTGCGTTCGATGGGTGTGGCCCTGACGGAGGCCTTCGCCGAGGAGCTCTTGCTCGACACCCACGAGGCCGTGACCCGGGCGGTCCTGGAAGGTCGCGTCGACCTCGGCGCCACACACGTGGGCCTCGACCCGGTGACCGGCAAGCTGGGTTCGGCACCGTGGTTGTCCCTGGGCGGGCCTTCGGTCGCCAAGGTGCTGCTCTTGGTGGGGCCGATCCCCGGCGACGTGATTGCCGTGAGCCGCCGGGTTGACCCCGCCGTGCGCCGGCAGCTCGTAGCCGCGCTCGTGGCCATGCGTGAAGACGAGGCGAGCCGCGCGCTGTTCGAGGCGAGTCAGTTCGATCCAGTACCCGATGGTCACCTCGACCTCCTGCGTCGTTTGGCCCGGTTCAGCGAAACGAAAGCCTGAGTCGTCGGTGTCCGGAGCGCCGCTCGGTGTGTCGATTCGATGTTGCGCTTTGGGTAAAATCAGCAAAGATCCTCGTTCTTGACCCCCGCTCCTGCGGGCGCCTAGGCTGCCTTTCGCGCTTGGATTTCCGCGTCTCCGTCCTCGACGCTGCGCACCGCGATGGCCCAGCAACAACGATATAGAGTCCTCGAAAAGATCGCTTCGGGTGGCATGGCCGAAGTGTTCCGCGCGGAGAGCGCGGGTCTCGAGGGCTTCAAGAAGACGGTTGCGATCAAACGCGTCCTCCCGCACCTGTCGGAGAAGAAGCAGTTCATCGGAATGTTCCTCGACGAGGCGCGCCTGTCGGCGCACCTGTCGCACTCGAACTGCGTCCAGGTCTTCGACATTGGTGTCGGCGACAACACCTACTTCATCGTCATGGAGTACGTGGATGGCGCCGATCTCAAGGCCATCATCGATCAAGCGCGCCGCGGCGGGCGGCCGTTTCCCCTCGAGCTGGCCGCGCTGATCTGTCTGCGCATTTGCGAGGGCCTCTCGTACGCACATGAAGCCGTGGATGGTCGCGGGGTCAGCCTCGGCATCGTGCACCGCGACATGTCGCCGCCGAACGTGCTGATCACGCGCCACGGCGAGGTCAAGATTGTGGACTTTGGTCTGGCCAAGGCCAACAGCCAGCTCGAAAAGAGTGAGCCCGGGATCATCAAGGGCAAGTTCAGCTACCTCTCACCCGAGGCGGCGTTGGGTCAGCGCATCGACCACCGCACTGACATCTTCGCGGTCGGCATCATCTTGTGGGAGATGCTGGCCGGTCGGCGGCTGTTCCTGGGTGACAGCGATCTCGATACGGTCCGGCAGGTTCAGAGCGCTCGCATCCCGCCGATCCAGCAGTTTCATCCTCACGCGACGCCGGAGCTGGAGCGCGTGCTGGCCAAGGCTCTCGCTCGGGATCCGGCCCAGCGTTACAACACCGCGCGGGACCTAGGCCGCGACCTCAACAATCTGCTCTTTCACGCCGGCAATCCGGTGTCTTCCTTCGACATCGCGGAGCTGGTCGAACCCATCGTCCGCAGCCGCGAGGACGTCAAGCAGCGCGAGAGGGCGGACAAACGCTCCATCATCGGCTCGCTGATCGAAGAGGCGCTGTTCGAGTTCACCTCGTTGCAAGGTGGTGACAGTGGCGATCGCTCGAGCGCGGAGCTCGGTGCCGCGCCGCTCAATCTGGGTTCGTTCAACGAGGGACAAGACTGGGGCGAAGCGCTCGGCGCGGCGCCGCTGTCCGTCTCCGAGCCGGGGCCGTCGCCAGCGTCATTCGAGCTCGGCAACCTCGCCGCGCTCGAAGACGATACCCTCTCGGGTCGCCACCGCGGTCCGTCGACTCGCCCGCCCGCCCAGTCGGGTCGGCCGCCCGCGGTCGTCGCCAACTCGCCGCCGTCGGGTCCGCTGCCCAGCGTCGGGCCAATGTCGGTCGCACCGCCTCCGCCGAAGTCGGGTGGCAAGGGCGGATTGATCGCGTTCTTCCTGGTGCTCGTGCTGATTGGCGGAGTGCTCGGCGCTTATTTCGCCGGTGTGCTCCCGCCCAGCATCATGGGTCTGATCAAGCGCTGAGCGCGGAGCTGCCATCAGGCAGCGCGCCGACGCGACCGTGGCGCCTCTCGGCGCCACGGGATCTCATCACTCGTCGCTGCCCCCGTCGTTGTCGTTGCCGTCGCCGTCGCCGCCGTCATCGTCGTCGTCGTCGTCGTCGTCGTCGTCATCGTCGTCGGGCTCGTGAAGCTCTTCTTCGAGCTCCTCCTCGGGCGCGGCGTTGAAGGGTTCACTGCGCCCCTCTTCGCGGGCTTTCTCCCGGTCCTTCTCTCGCTGCGCGCGCTCCTGAGCGACTCGCTGCATCACCTGCGGCTTGGGGGAGACGACCGCTGCCATCGCCCGGCCTTCCATCATCGCGTGCTGCTCGAGGTTGCACAGATCCTCGACCTGCTTGAGCAAGTGCTCGAGCTGCCGCCTCGCGACCTCGGGATGGGTGATCTCACGACCGCGGAAGCGAACCGTGAACTTCACCTTGTTGCCCGCCTCCGCGAACTTGCGCGCGGCTCGCACCTTGACGGCCATGTCGTGATCGTCGGTCTTCGGGCGGAGTTTGATCTCCTTGACCTCTACGACGGTCTGCTTGCGCTTGGTCTCGCGCTGTTTCTTCTTCTCCTCGTACTTGTACTTGCCAAAATCGAGGATCTTGCAAACCGGCGGCGTGCCCTTGGGGTTGACCTCGACCAAGTCGAGGCCCGCCTCCTGCGCGCGCCGAATGGCGTCACCGGTGGCCAAGACACCCAGGTTCGAGCCGTCTTCTCCGACGACGCGCACCTCCGGTACTCGGATGCGGTGGTTGATGCGAATCTGAGGGGTCCGCGGATCACGGCTGAATCTTCGTCCGTTGGACATGTGCTGGGGGTCAATTCCTGTTCTCGCGGGCTAACCGCGCAAGGTCTACGAACTCTGAGTAAGTCGCGGGGGAGCCGCTTCGGCAAGCACACGCTCCGCGAATGCGGAGACGGACATGCTGCCGAG
Organism: Myxococcales bacterium; assembly: GCA_016706225.1. NCBI lineage: Bacteria > Pseudomonadati > Myxococcota > Myxococcia > Myxococcales > Myxococcales bacterium. The sequence goes on along the minus strand of JADJKB010000022.1, from coordinate 627,158 downwards.
GTCGCCCTGTTCCCGCGAGCGGGGGGTGACGGTGCCAGCTTGGACTTCATCGTCGCCGAGCACCACCAGATAGGGATGGCGCATCATGCGCGCATTCCGGATTTTTGCGCCCAGCTTGTCGGCGCTCACGTCGACAATCACACGCAGGCCTCGGGCGGCGAGCTGCGCCTGAACCCCGAGGGCGTAGTCGGTCTGTCGCTCGCTCACCGTCAACAAGATGATCTGCTCGGGCGCGAGCCAGACCGGGAACTTTCCAGCGCAGTGCTCCAGGTAGACCCCGTAGAACCGCTCGAGTGACCCCAAGATGGCGCGATGGAGCATCACCGGTCGGTGCGCGGCGCCATCGCTGCCGATGTATTCGAGGCCGAAACGCTCGGGCATCGAATAGTCCACCTGGATGGTTCCGAGCTGCCAGCTCCGGCCAATGGCGTCGGTGACGTGGAACTCGAGCTTCGGACCGTAGAACGCACCTTCGCCGTCCAGCTTCTCGAAGGGCAGCTTGGCCTCGATCAAGACCTGCTCCAGGGCAGCCTCCGCCCGGTCCCACATGTCGTCGCTGCCCACACGTTTCTCCGGGCGCAGCGCCAGCTTGATCGAGACCTTGTCGAAGGCGAACGCGTTGTAGACCTCGAACAGCAGCCGATTGAAGCGGCTGATCTCGTCCACCATCTGCTCCGGGGTGCAGAAGATGTGCGCGTCGTCCTGGCAGAAGGTGCGAACCCGTGCGAGGCCGTGCACGACACCGCCGCGCTCGTAGCGGTGCAGCCGGCCGAAGTCCGCCACTCGCCAGGGTAGCTCGCGGTAGCTGCGCTTGCGCTGGCCGAAGATCAAGCAATGACTCGGGCAGTTCATCGGCTTCAGTCCGGTGCGGACCGCACCCTCGACCCAAGCCTGGAACCACTCGCGGTTGCCCTTGCCCTCGATCGCCGCGAGGGCCTCCGGGTTGCCCGACACGATGTCCAGGTAAGCGTCGCGCGTGACACTCATGAACATGTTGTCTTGGTAGTTGTCCCAGTGCCCGCTGGTCTCGAACAGTTTCTTGTCGAAGACCTGCGGAGTGATGACCTCGTCGTAGCCGTACTCGACGTAGAGCGCGCGCACGTACTCGATCAGGCGGTGGTAGACACTGGCGCCGCGCGGCAGGAAGAACGGCATTGCCGGCGCGTACTCGTGGAACATCGTCAGCTCTAGCTCTTTACCGAGCTTGCGATGATCGCGCGCCTTCGCCTCCTTGAGCTGCTCGAGGTAGGCGTCGAGGTCGGCCTGGGAAGGGAACGCCGTGCCGTAGATGCGCTGCAGCATCGGGTTGCGCTCGTCGCCGCGCCAGTATGCGCCCGCGACGGTCGTGAGTTTCACCGCACCGAGGTGACCGGTGTGTGGCACGTGCGGGCCGGCGCAGACGTCGACCCAGGTGCCCTCTTTTCGGCCCGGGCTGCCATGGCGGTACACGCTGATGCGCTCACCGCGAGCGGCGATCGCGTCGATGATCTCGCACTTGTACTGCTCACCCATCGACGAGAACATCGTGCGCACCTCTTCGTGCGAGAGCTCTTCGCGGAAGAAGGGCTTCTTGCCGGAGATGATCTTTCGCATCTCCTTCTCGATGCGATCGAGATCCTTGTCGGTGAACGCGCCGTCCGGTCGATCGAAGTCGTAATAGAATCCGTTGTCGATCGACGGGCCGATCGTCACCTGTGTGCCGGGAAACAGCCGCTGAACGGCGTCGGCCATCACGTGCGCCGCCGAGTGCCGGATCACCTGCAGGGCCTGAGCGCTCCCCACGCGAACTGGCTCGAGCGCCGCGCCCTCGCCGACCGGCGTATGGAGATCCATGAGCTCGCCGCCGACCAGCACGGCGACGATGTCGTCTGCGAGCTCCCCGCGGGCCTCCAAGAGCTCGCGCGGCGTGCGAAGCACGTCCGCCATTTCGCTCAAACGGTCCCGGTCATCATGAAGGAAGTCGTAGGCGCGGGCAGGATTGAACTGCCGACCCCTACCGTGTCAAGGTAGTGCTCTACCACTGAGCTACGCGCCTGGAGGATAAAACCCTGGGAAACCAGGGGGAACCCAACTACCTCCCGGTCCTGCCAGTGTCAAGGTGACGCGATGAGCCTCGCACCGGGTCCTGCACCGACGTTTAGGGCTGCCTCGACCGCCCCCTGGTGTGTGGGTCGTGTCCTTGCGGACCCCCGACAAACTGGGTATGAGCCGGCGGCTTCGGCGTTTGGAGGGCTCCCGCCACTCCGCCGGGGAGGTGCCTGCCGCGGCCGACTGCGGGGCGCCCGAGGACTCTCGCCGACCCCAACTGCCCCCCAGCTTCGCACCGCCGTTCAGGAGACATCAGGTTGACCTCTTTCTTCCAGGCCGTTCCACCCGCCCCCGGGCGCCCGGAGTCACCCGGCGCGCCGCCGGCACAGCCGGCCCAGCCGGCGCCCGCTGGTACGCAGCAGCCCCCGCCGGGCGGACCCGCGGAACCGGGTGGCCTCTCGATGTTGTTCCCGATTCTGCTGCTGGTGCCCCTGCTCTTCATCATGTTCTGGTCGTCGCGCTCGCAACAAAAGAAACAGGCGGCGGCGATTTCGGAATTGAAGAAGGGTGACCGCGTGCTTACCCAATCCGGACTCGTGGGAAAGCTCGTCGAGGTCGGAGATCGCTACGCCAAGCTCGAGGTTTCGCCCGGCGTGAAGATCGAGCTCTTGAAATCCGGTCTCCTCGGCAAAGACACCGGCGACGTGCAGCCCGCTAAGAAAGACTGAAGTAGTGCTCGCGCAAATCAACCCTTTGGTCTTCGTCTACGGCGCGTTTACGCTGCTGTGTCTGGTGCTTGGCTTCATCAAGCGCCTTCACCGGGTCTCGCTGTGGTTCGCCGCGCTGCTTGCGGCTTCCGGTGGCGGCGCGGCATACTTCAACGCCTTCTGGCCGATGATCATGTTCGGCGTCGGCGCGGTGTGGAGCGCCTTCATCGCCGTCGAGCTCATCGACACCGCCTGGCGCGTGCGCGCTGGGCTCGTTTTCAGCCTGTTTGCCACGGGTTTTTTCGTGCTGTGGCCGTCCCTCGAGAAGCTGAGCGGAGGCAAATTCCCCTGCCCCCAGTACGTCGAGGAGCACAACAAGTTCCGGCTGGTTGCGGGCCTGGATCTCCGCGGTGGGCTCCGCCTCGTCTACACCGTGGACGTCGACGAGGCCATCAAGGACAAGCGCGATCGTTACTACGAGCAGATGCGCTCCGAGCTGTCGCGGATCTACGGCCTCCACACCGGGGACGAGCTGCCCAGCGAAGAGACGCTGGTCAAGCTCCGCGAGAAGGTCGTGGTCGAGGCGCCGCGTCGCCCCGCCAACGAGATCCGGTTCGAGGTCAAGGACGACCCGGCCAAGATCGACGAACGCTTCCTGGAAAAGTTCCGCGGTGACCTCACGTTCACCCAGAGTCCCGATCAGCGCAAATGGGTGTTCCGTGTTCGCGAGGTCGCCGAGAGCGGCATTCGCGATCGCGCCGTGGCCCAGGCCAAGGACATCATCCTCAGGCGTGTCGACGACCTCGGTCTGCGTGAAGCAAGTGTCTCGACCCGCAACGAGGACATCATCGTCGAGGTGCCGGGTGAGGACGAGGCGAGCTTCGCCAACATCCGGGACATCATCAGCCAAACGGCGCGGCTCGAGTTCAAGCTGCTCGACGACGAGACGGACTACCTGGCGGAGGTCGCCAAGACGGCCACCAAGGAAAACCTGCCTGAAGGCCTGGAGTTCGCCCGGGAAACCGCGCCCATCGGCCTCGACGAGAACGGTGATCAGAAGAGCAAACAGATCACCTACGCGTACCTGAAGAAGAAGCCCGAAGAGAAGAACAAGGAGGCGCTCTCGCGCTTCAAGGAGTGGGGCGCCACCCTCACTCCACCGCCGGACCGCGAGCTGGGTTTCGAGGTCGTCTACGAGACGAACCCCGACACGCTCAAGCAGACCGAGTCTGGCTGGCGGACCTACCTGTTGAAGTCCCGCGCGGAGCTCACCGGTGCTCAGGTCTCGGAGGCGCAAGCCCAGCCGGACCAACAGGGTGGCAAGACGATGGGCGGCTGGCACGTGGCGCTCACCTTCACCGAGTCCGGCGGACGCGGGTTCGAGAAGATCACCGGCGCCAACGTGAAGAAGCGCTTTGCCATCATGCTCGATGGGCGCGTCGAGAGCACTCCGGTCATTTTGAACCGCATCGCGGGCGGCCATGCCCAGATCACCATGGGCGCTCAGGACCCGGACATTCAGCTGCGCGATGCGCGAAAGCTGGAGCTGGTGCTGCGATCCGGCGCCTTGCCCGCACCCATCTCGCCTTCGAACGAACAACGCATCGGTCCCTCGCTCGGGCGTGACGCCATCAACCTGGCCGTGCGCGGCTCCGGACTCGGTAGCGGCATCGTGCTGATCTTGATGCTGTTCTACTACAAGCGGGGCGGGCTCATCGCGGACGCCGCGGTGGTGATCAACGTCTTCCTGCAGCTGTCGACCCTGGCCATGTTCGGCGCGTCGATGACCTTGCCTGGCATCGCCGGCATCGCGCTCACGATCGGTATGGGTGTCGACGGCAACGTGCTGATCAACGAACGCATACGAGAAGAGCAGAGGGCCGGGAAGACCGCCCGGGCCGCCATCGACATTGGCTTCAATCGAGCGCTGTCGGCCATCATCGACGGTCACGTGACGACCTTGATCTCCGGTATCGTGCTGGCGCAGTACGGCTCCGGGCCAATCAAGGGGTTCGCCATCACGCTGATCGTCGGCGTCGTCATCAACATCTTCACAGCGGTCGTGGTGAACCGCATGTTCTTCGAGCTCTGGGCGCGCGGCTTCGGTCGCAAGACTCACCTCGACATCGGGTAACCCCATGAACCTAATTCCGCTCGGTCGCGTTTACGATTTCATGGGGCAGCGGCGCACCTTCATGGTGATTTCGCTGGCCGCTTTCCTTGCGGCTCTCGTCGGCATCTTCGCCCCTGGTCTCGGCCTCAAGCTCGGTACCGACTTCAAGGGTGGCACCGAGATCGAAGTGGCGTTCTCCGGCGAGGTCTCTTCGGGTGAGATCAGCGACGCGGTCGTCGCCGCGGGTTTCTCACATCCGGACGTGATCCGCGTCGCGGATACCGGCAACCCGAACCACTTCATCATTCGCGTCCAGGAGGTCTCGACCATCTCCGCCGAGAAGCAGACTGAGGTCGAGCGGGCCCTGTGTGCCGGTGAAGGCCAGCCAGCGGACGTGTGCACTCCGAACCGCACTGCGACCGAGGTGAAGTTCAGCCCGGGTGGCGACAAGATCACCGTGCGCTTCCGCGATCGCCCCGACATGGCGTTCATCAAGGAGCGCGTGGAAGCTGTGGGTGGCCTTGCCCTACGGCCGGGTGCCAACAACCCGTCGCTCCAGAGCGAACGGGACAACAAGGTCGAGATTCAGCTCATGAGCAAGGGCGACCAGCTCATGGGTGGGCTCCGCGACAAGCTCGGCCTGGACAAGGTCCCGGGCGAGCCGCTGCGGTCGGAGTGGGTCGGGCCGAAAGCCGGCGCGCAGCTCCGAGACGCCGCGCTCAAGGCCATCGCCATCTCGATCGTCTTCATCATGGCCTACATCGCGTTCCGTTTCGACCTGCGCTTCGCGCCGGGCGCGGTGTTCGCGATGCTGCACGACGCTGTGACGGTGCTCGGGTTCTTGGTCCTCGCGCGCCGCGAGGTGAACCTGACGACGGTCGCCGCCGTCCTGACCATCGTTGGTTATTCGGTGAACGACACGGTGATTGTCTACGATCGTGTGCGGGAGAATTTGACGCGTCTCAGAGGGCGGACCTTCAATAGCCTGATCAATCACAGCATCTCCGAGATGCTGAACCGCACACTTTTGGCCAGCGCGACGACCGTGACCAGCTTGGCCGGGTTGTTCTTTTTTGGCACCGGCACGCTCAAGGACTTCGCCCTCACCCTGATCGTGGGTGTGACGCTGGGCACCTATTCGTCGATCTACGTGGCGTTGCCGCTCACCGACTGGTTCGATCACACCCTTTTCGCGAAGGTCGGCAAGAAGAAGAAGATCGGCGAGGGCCGCAAGGCCGTGCCGGCAGTCTGAGTCGTGTTTCGCCCGAAGGGCGAAGGGCGCGTCAGAGCGCGACGCGGATGCGTCTCAGCTCTGCGCCCGTGCAGAAGTAGACGTGGGTGCCGGTGCTGGCGAGCCCGATTGCGTCGATGGAGTCGTTGCTCCAGAGGATGAGTGCAGCGTCCGAACGGTCGACTCGGCGGCGCATCAGCCGGCCGGTGGCGCCGGGCACCCGCAGCGTCCAGTAGGCGTAGTCGCCGACGATGGCCACATCGCCGCCACGAAATGCGGTGGTGCCGGGCGGCGCTAGATCGGCCATTTTGAGCAGCGTCCAGATCCCAGCCTGGAGCTCCAGCAGGTCTGCACCGTTCTTCCGCGCGACGACCAGGTGCACATCGCCCGAGGCGCTGCTCGCGTCGATCCCGTAGGGTTGGCTCATCCCCGACCAGATCTTCGTTTGGCTCTTGGTCGTGGTGTCGACCTCCCAGAGGTCGCCGGCTGCGTCGTCGGTCACGTAGGCCTTGCTGCCGGCCAGCGCGAGATGCCGGGGCGACGCGCTGGCAAACGTGACGACGACCTCGGGAGCGGTCCCGCCGTTGACGGCTCGGCGATGGATGGTGTGGGCCGTGGTGCCCGTCCAGTACACGTCGTTGCCACCCACGGCCACGTCCCAGGGGCCGAGACCGTTGCTTTGCAGGACCGACGTCGTGTTCGACGCCGCGTACTGCCACACCCCGTCGACTTCGTGCGTAGCGAAGAATACTGCGCCGGCGGCGTAGGCCAGATACGACGCGCCCCAGTACTTGGTGCCGACCGCCGCCGGCGTGGCGCCCACGGGCAGCGTCGGTGCGCCGCCAAGGTCCGCGAGGTAGAGCCCCGCATCGGCGTGTGTGCCGGAGCCGTAGCGGGTCATGTAGATCTCGGAACCGTTGACGGCGACTCCGTGGCACGAGGTCGACACTACTGATTCGGTACCGCAGACACCGTTCTTGCAGGTCGTCGCTCCACACGCAAAGCCACACACTCCGCAGTTGTTCGGATCCGTAGCGGTCGTCACACACTTGCCGCCGCAGTCGGTCTCGCCCGGGTCGCAGCTGACTCCTCCCCCGCTGCCTCCCGCGCCTCCGCTTGCGCCACTGCCGGCTACGCCCGCCGACCCTCCCGAGCTTCCGGCGGCCCCGCCTGTGCTCGCGCCGCTCTGCCCGCCAGAGCCCCCTTGGGCTCCTACTCCGCTCGAGCCGCCCGCGGCGGCGTCGGCCTCGCCTGCGAGCGAGTCCAGCTCGTTGGTGAGCGAGCATCCGGCGGCCAACACCAGCGCGGCGGCCCCGACGGTGAGCTGTGATGGCGGAGTCGCAGACACGATCACCGAGCATTGTCGCGCGGCTCGCGGCAAATGTCTCCCATCTTGCGGCGTGCTCTGCGCGAGAAGGTCGGGCACAATGCGCTGAAAGGTCCACGATTTGAGCCCCAGGTTTCTCGAATGGATTGGCCTGACGGTGCTCGTCGCCGCGTGTGCGACGACGCCCGCCGTCGGACGCAGCGAAGCGCCAGGCGCCGAGGGCACCGAGCGGGGGCTCGGTGATCCAGCAGCTGACGCCGAGGCTCCGCGCCGGCCAGCAACCTGGGCAGCACGGCTCGACAGGCCGGGATTGCCCAACCTGCACCGCGTCAATGACGGCTACTACCGCGGGGCGCAGCCCACGGCGGAGGGTATGGCAGAGCTTTCGAGGCTCGGCATCAAGACGGTGATCAACCTGCGCGCGGTGACCTCGGACCGATCGAAGCTCGGCACACTGCCGCTCGGCTACGAACACATCAGCTTCAAGGCCTGGCACGCCGAGGACGAGGACGTCGTGAGATTTCTGAAGCTGGCGACCGATCCCGAAAAACAACCGATCTTCGTGCATTGCCAGCACGGTGCGGATCGAACGGGGACGATGACGGCGGTCTATCGCATCGTGGTCCAGGGCTGGAGCAAAGACGAAGCCATCGCCGAGATGACGGGAGGAGGTTTCGGCTTCCACGCGATCTGGAAGAACCTGATCACTTACGTTCGGGAGCTGGACGTCGAAAAGATCCGGAGCGCAGCTGGACTGCCGCCAGCGAATCCCCGTGGGCCGGGGCGACGTCAGTAACCGAAGTCGTTGCCTTGAGGTTTCGGGGGAGGTTTGGGCGGCTTCGGCGCAACGGGTGGCGGAGGTGGGGTTGGCGGCGGGGGTGGCGCTTCGGCAACGGGTGCGGGTGTTGGTGTCGCTGCCGGGGGCGGCGCTGCCGCGACGCTGACGCTCGGTGGTGCGACGCCCTGACCGGTCTTCGGCAGCGTCGGGAGGTGTGGAAATGGTGGAGGAGTCGGCAGGGCGACGTTGGTCGGCGCTGCGGGGACGGAGGTCGTATCCGCAACGACCGTCGGCACTTCCGGCACTGGAGGAACTTCAGGATTCGCGGCTTGTGCGGCCGACTCGGCGGCTTCTGGCGCATCCACCGCAGCGGCGGCGGGTTTGTAGCCGCCGCGCGCGATCACGACTACGGCAACGACGCCGAGCAGCGCCACCAGGGCCCCACCACCGAGGACGAACGGGAGCACCGCCTTCTTCTGGGTCGGCGGCGCGAAGGACTGCGACTGCGCCCACGTGCTCGCGGCGGACGTGTCGTTGCCCGCCGTCACTCCGGCCACCGGAGAGTTTTCCTGGAGCAGCGTCGGCGCAACGATGCCGGCGAGGGCAGGATTGATGTGCGATTTGGGCGCCACGTGCACGGACTTGCCGCTCGCGATCCATTCGTTGAGTGCGCCGATGAACTCGTCAGCACTCTGGAAGCGGTGCTCGGGATCCCGTGACATCGCCTTCAAGATGATGGTGACGAAACCGTCATCCAGCTCGGGGCTCAACGTCTTCGGGTGCGGCGGCTCCCCGAGCACGATCTGGAACAAGAGCTGCTGGAACGAGTCGGACTCGAAGGGGCGCCGGCCGGTGGCGGCCTCGTACAGGATCACACCGAGGGCATACAGATCAGTCGTTGCGTTCACCGCTTGTGAACCGGCGGCCTGCTCCGGTGACATGTAATACGGCGTCCCGAGCACCGCCCCCGTGTGGGTCATTTGCATGCCCTCGGGTCCGCCCTTCTGGAACTTGGAGATGCCGAAATCGATCAGCTTGATGAAATCGCGCCGGCCCGCCTTTTCCTTCAAGATGTAGATGTTGTCGGGCTTGAGGTCACGATGAACGATGCCCGCGCGGTGGGCCGCGGCGAGACCCTCGAGCGCCTGCAGCATCAGGTCTGCCAGTGGTCGCGCCGGGATCTTCCCTTGCGCCTCGATGCGCGCCGAGAGCGGCTCCCCGTCCAGGTACTCCATCGCGATGTAGCGCGAGCCATCGGGGAGGATGCCGAGGTCCAACACCTCCAGGATGTGATCGTTGCCGATCTGACCGGCGGCTTGCGCCTCGCGCTCGAAGCGTTGAACGGCAGACCCCATTTCGGCGACCGCGGGGTGAAGCAGCTTGATCGCGACCCGGCGGCGGATGCGGACGTTCTCGGCCTCGAAGACCGCGCCCATGCCGCCCTCACCGAGCAGTCGCTCGATGCGGTACTTGCCGTCGATCACCTCTCCGAGCTCTACCGACACGACATCCCCAGTCGGCGAGAGTGTAGCGGAGCCGGACAGCAGAGTCCTCCATTCGGCGAATTTGTCGGCGGCGATCGTGCCGGCCTCCGATGTCGTCTCAGGTGGGACCGGTCCGGATGAGGCGAGACGGGGCGTCTGGACGCGGCCCAACCATTTGGTGAAATCGCGGGCAATCTCGGCGGGCCACCGTTGGTATGCGGCTTGCGAGGTTCGACCCCGGAGGGCCCTGATGTTTTCGACCCGCTCGATGACTCCCCTCGCGATTAAGGTCACCGTGGCTTGCGATTTTCCGTTTCCCACGGCGCCAGCCGGGGAGACGCTCGACCCGAACACGATTCAGATCGAGTACACGAAGGGCACCGGGGCTCGGATCTGTATCATTAGGTGAAGATGTTCGTCGAGTGTGACGCTGGGGCGTTCTACGTGGAGAACGACGATATGTACTTGTGCCCGGGCGCCTGCGCGGCGGTGCAAGCGGACTCGCAGGCGTCCATCGACATCAAGTTCGGGTGCGACGTCGGCTTCGTGAAGTGATGCTCAGAACTGCCCCGGGCACAGCAGGCGCACACCCTGGTTTTCGTCCAGCTTCCGATACTCGCCGTGGTTGCAGGGCGCCGGGATCACCCGATCTTCCATGCTCTCGTCGGGCGTGATGGCGTTCTTGGTCGGAGTTGCTCGCGTCGGTGTCGCAACCCGTGCACCAGTCTGCATTGGTGCCGTGACACGTTCGACCGTCTTGGCGGTCTCAGCCTTCAGCTCGTCCGTGGCGACCGTCGCCGCTGGAACCGGCTCGGGCTCGACGATGACTGCGACCGGTGGCAGGCCGATCGGGGCTGCGCGCGGTGCATACGGCACGTCGATGCGTTGTGTGCCACTGGTGAAGAGCATCGGGTCGTGTTGGATGCCGACGGTGATGGCGACGGCGCCCGCTCCCAGACCCAGCGACACCACGGCCGCGACTGCCTTGAGGGTTGCGATGGAGTACATGAGTACCTCCTTGCTCGGGCCCCCTCGGTTGGGGTCAGGGGGTGGTGCATTGCGCGTGCCCAAGTGCAGGGCTGCTCACTCTCTCGCCGTCGGCGGCCGAGATCGTTGAGTTTGTCTGCGCGATGGACGGGCGGCGCTTGGGCGCCCGACCGGCATTTCCTGCGAAGGCCGTAGGGGATCCGGCATTTCCGTCGCGCTTCGCGGGGTCGCCGACGAACACGAATGCGCGCCGCGGGATGTGGGCCGGGGCGGGCACTTTTCAGAGCTCGAGGGACGCGAGCAGAGCGAGGTCAGCGTCGGGCAGAGGTTCGCAGGCGGCTCGTCGGCCGAAGTGCGCGGTGTATGTGCATCGGGTGAATGCACCGAGAGTGGGCGGCATCGGAGACCGCCGAGCTGATTCACACCACCGCGCGACGTGCGAGCAGGTGCCGTCGTGCGCGTTGGAAGGAGTGCTTTCGATGATCGGGAGGGATTTGCCTCGTGCCGGGTGGGCTTTGTCATTCTTGCTGTGGGTCGGCTGCGCCGTCCCCGTGACTGACGTTGGTGGCGCAACGGGCGGCGGCGCCGGGGCTGGCGGCGTGAGTGGCGGTTCGTGTCACGCGCCGACCTGCGGTGCGTGTTCGACTTGCAAGGACATGTGTCTGTGCTCCGGGTCGTCGCTCGCGCAGTGCCAGGTGGTGTGCGGTAGCGGCTCCGGCGGAAAGGCCGGCAGCGGCGGCGCGGGCGGTGGCGCAGGCTACGGCGCGACCGGAGGCTACGGCGCAACGGGAGGCGGCGCAGGTTACGGCGCGACCGGAGGTTACGGCGCGACCGGAGGCTACGGCGCAACGGGAGGTTATGGCGCGACCGGTGGTGCCGCCGGCACGTGCTCTGTGCAACTCGGTGACCCGACTTGTGACGCGTGTCTCGCGAGCCAGTGCTGCACCGAGGCCGAAGCGTGTGCGTACAACGCGAGCTGCGGAGGGTTGATGAACTGTCTCTCGTCAGCGCCGGAGTGCCAGTCCGCCTTCAGCTTGGGTGAGCTGTTGACCTGTGCGGACACCGCCTGCCCGAGTTATGCGGGGGGAAAGCCCGCGTTCTCCGGCTACCTGAGCTGCATCTCGACGCGCTGCGCTCTCGAGTGCGGCTCGTGACGTCAGGCGTCAGGCGAGCTCGATCAACCCCGCGGCGCCCATGCCGCCACCGATGCACATGCTGACGATGCCGCGCTTTTTGCCGCGGCGCTCGAGCTCACGGATGATCGTTGCGACGAGCTTGGCGCCGGTGCACCCGAGCGGGTGACCGAGCGCGATGGCTCCGCCGCAAGGATTCAGCTTGTCGTCCGGGATGCCGAGCTCGCGCTGCACGTACACCGCCTGCGCCGCAAAGGCTTCGTTCAGCTCGATGACGTCGATGTCCTTCATCGACAGCCCGGTCTTCTTGAACAGCTTCTTCACGGCAGGCACGGGCCCGATGCCCATGATGGCCGGGTCCACACCCGCGGTGGTGAACGCGCGGAACCAGGCCTTCGGTTTCAGGCCGAGCTCGGCGGCTTTTTCCTTCGACATGATCAGCGCTGCGGCCGCTCCGTCCGACAACGGGGATGCGTTCCCGGGCGTCACACTGCCACCGAGCATGAAACTCGCCTTGAGCTGGCCGAGCGCCTCCAGCGTCACACCTTCGCGGATCAGCTCGTCGTTGCGGAAGTCCCGCTTCGTGCGCTGACCGTTCGCGAACTCGATGGCCTGCACCGTCACGATCTCGTCCTCGAACTTGCCGGCCTTGCGCGCCGCGGCGGCCTTCTCTTGGCTCTTCACCGCGAACTCGTCCTGCACGGTGCGGCTGACCTCGAACTGTTTGGCCACGTTCTCCGCCGTGATGCCCATCGGAGTGTAGGCACTCGGCATCAGCTCCATGAGCTCCGGGCTTGCGCTGATCTTGTTGCCGGTCATCGGCACGGTGCTCATGCTCTCGACGCCGCCCGCGATCACGATGTCGTGATGGCCCAAGGCCACCGCTCCCGCTGCGAGGGCGATGGCCTGTAGCCCGCTCGAACAGAAGCGGTTGATGGTCATCGCGCTCGCCTCGACCGGGAGGCCCCCCAAGATGGCGGCCAGCCGTGCCACGTTGAGCCCCTGCTCACCTTCGGGCATGGCGCAGCCGAGCACGACGTCGTCGATCTGCGCCGGTGACACGGCCGGGACTCGGGCCAGAAGCCCGCGAATCACGTCTCCCGCGAGCTCGTCGGGGCGCTTGAGGGCGAGCGAGCCCTTGTGGGCGCGACCTACGGCTGAACGGACGGCTTCGATGATGGCGATGTCGGTCATGCGGAGCTCCTATCGGCCTCGGCTTTACGCCGGCCCACCCCGGCGAGCAAGGCGGTATCATCCGCCGATGAAGTCCGACGCAGAGATTTCCGGCGAGGTCACACCGCGCCCCATCAGTGAGATCGCCGCACGGCTGGGCATCGACCCCGACCGCCTTCTGCCCTACGGGCGGGACAAGGCGAAGGTCGAGCTCTCGGTCCTGTCCGAGCCGCGCAAACGGGCGAAGCCCGCGAAGCTCGTGCTGGTGTCGGCCATCACTCCGACGCCTGCCGGCGAGGGCAAGACCACAACCACGATCGGTCTGGGACAGGCGCTGTCGAAGCTCGGTGAGTCGGTGTGCCTCGCGTTGCGCGAGCCGTCACTCGGACCCTGCATGGGCATGAAGGGTGGCGCGACGGGAGGCGGTTACAGCCAGGTGATGCCCGCGGAGTCGATCAACCTGCATTTCACCGGAGATTTTCACGCGGTGACGGCCGCGCACAACCTCTTGGCCGCGGTGCTCGACAATCACATCCACTTCTCGTCAGGTGTCGAGATCAACCCGAGACGCGTGCTCTGGCGGCGCGTCATCGACATGAACGACCGTGCGTTGCGGAGCGTGATCATCGGCCTCGGCGGCGTGATGCAAGGCGTTCCGCGGGAGACGGGCTTCGACATCACCGCCGCCTCCGAGATCATGGCCATGCTGTGTCTCGCCGAGAGTTACGAAGATCTCCGGCGCCGGCTCGATCGCACACTCGTGGCGTTCACCTTCGAGGGGCGTCCCGTCACCGCGGGGGAGCTGAAGGCGACGGGCGCCGTGCTGGCGCTCCTGAAAGAAGCGCTCCTGCCCAACCTGGTCCAGACACTGGAAGGAACTCCGTGTTTTGTCCACGGCGGGCCGTTTGCGAACATCGCTCACGGCTGCAACAGCGTGCTGGCGACGCGTATGGCGCTGCACCACGCGGATTGGGCGGTCACCGAGGCTGGTTTTGGTTTCGACCTCGGGGCGGAGAAGTTCTTCGACATCAAGTGTGTGGGCGCCGGGCTCGATCCTGCAGCGGTGGTCCTGGTGGCCACGGTGCGGGCGCTCAAGATGCACGGCGGAGTGAAGAAGGACGAGCTCGGCGCGGTGAACGCGGTGGCCGTCGAGGCCGGGCTGCCAAACCTAGCGAAACACGTCGAGAACATCCGCGGCTTCGGCAAGATCCCGATCGTCGCGCTCAACCGCTTCGGCACCGACACCGATCCGGAGATCGAGGTCGTGCGGCGTTACTGCGAGCAGACGGAGACCCCGTTTGCGCTGACGGATCACCACGCACGCGGAGGTGTTGGTGCGCTCGAGCTGGCGCGCACCTTGATTGCCCATACCCAGGGAGAGCTTCCGCCGTTCAAGCCGCTCTACGATTGGAACGCACCCGTTGCCGAGAAGATCAGGACCATCTGCCAGAAGATCTACGGAGCGACCGACGTGCAGATCCTCCCCGCAGCAGCGCGGGACATCGAGGACATCAATCGACTCGGGTACGCCGGCCTGCCCATCTGCATGGCAAAGACGCAGAACTCACTCTCCGACGATCCGAACCGCCGCGGTCGCCCGACGGACTTCGATGTGTCGGTGCGCAACATCCAGATCAACGCGGGCGCAGGCTTCCTGGTGGCGCTGACCGGGGACATCATGCGCATGCCGGGGCTGCCGAAGGTTCCGGCTTCGGAGAAGATCGACGTGGTGGACGGCCGCATCGTCGGGCTCCGGTGAGGCGCTTGGGGGGGCGCTGGCCCGACCGCGGGTTCTCTGCCAGCATGGCGTCCGTGGTCGCTGTGCGCGTGCGAAGAACCGCGTTGTTCGGGCTGCTCGTCCTCGCCTCGGGCTGTCAAGGGCAGACGGTGGGTGATGGCAACACCGACGCTGGCGGCGGCGGTACGAGCGCGGCGGGAGGCAGCGCGGGCAGCGGAAGCAGCGGCGGCTCGGGGTCGACCGGTGGAGCGGCGGGCAGCGGTGGGACTGCGGGCAGCGGTGTCGGAGGTGGCTCGGGCGGTGGCGCAGGCATCGGCGGCTCGGGCGGAGGCACCGGCGTCGGCCCCGGTCCACACGGGTCGCTGCCCACGGGTTACTGCTGCACGAGTGACTCCGAGTGTCGTTATCGCACTTGCCTCGAGTTCGGCGGAGGGAAGATGTGCAGCGACCCGTGCTCACAAGACACCACCTGCAACAGCGCGCCGAACATGCAGTGCAACAAGTCGGCGGGTCAGTGCGAGCCCGTCGGAGTGCCCCAATGCATCCCTGCCAACCAGTGGAAGCTCGGCCCGAACGAGGTCGGCGCGTGTTGTGTGGCGACCGGGGACGGCCATGCGGGTGAGGAGTGCGAAGGCAACCTGTGTTTTGCCTTTGGTCCAGTGTCGAACCCGTTCATCTGCACGCGAGCCTGCGACAAACCGGCCGACTGCCCGCCGAAGTACGAGTGCAACTCGTTCGGCAAGTTCTGCTTACCGCTCGCGACCACCTACGATTGTCAGTGAGTCATTCTCGCCACGCACCGCGCGCTGCCGACCAGAAGAGTCGCCCGCGCTCGAACTGCATGCTCTGAGGCGTGCTGGGATCTTCCGGCACCTCCTGATCGGAGATCGGCGAGCCGAGATCGCTGGTCAGGCCGCCCAGCGCTTGCCAGTGGGTGAACAGTGAGCCGAACAGGGCATACACGTCCGCGGCGCCGCGATCGAACAGCAACCCCCGGGTGCACCAGAGCAGTCGCCCGAGCGAAGCGAGCTGCACCGGCGCGATCGGCCAACCGAGCGGAGAGCGGCCCGCACCCAGCTCGACCCAGCGGCCAAGAGCGCGCTCTTCCTCGGTGATGGCAAAGGGCTTCGCGCGCGGGCTGTCTCTCGGAGGGTCCCAGGCAAACACGGCGCCTTTTTCGAAGCGCACCACACTGCCCGCCCAGCCGCCGTCCTGCATGCGCATCGACTCCGACATCGGCGCGCCGAGGCTGCCAGTTCTGCCGCCGTTCTCTCGCCAGACCTCCGCGATCGCGTTCGGCATGCGCGTGACGAAGTCCGCGTGTGTTGCAGGTGGGGTGGGCGTGGGTTCCTTCACGGGCACGCCGGTCGGTCGCCACGGCACGACGGCCGGTGGCGGCGCGAAGCCACCGACGCCAGGGGCAACCGCGACTCCGACGGGCACGGCTGCGACTGCGATGGGGGCGATGACCGCCGCGATGGGTCCGAGGTTGGTCGCGTCGCCGGCAATGGTGTTCGGGCCGGCCCCCGCCTCGTCGCGCGCGCTCGTCGCGGGACGCACGTGGGGCGGCTGGGCGCGGCCCGCTACCCGCATCCCGGCCGCCTCTTCGTCGAGACCGTCGTCCCACGGCATGCGCCGCGCCGAAGGTGGCGGCGCTCCACCGGCGCGGAGCTGCGACAGGATCTCGTCGCTCCGATCACGATCGACGTACGCGCCCCGGTCGCGACCCCGCACGACCCGCGCGATGCCTGGCGTCAGTCCCGCGATCAGTCCACCCGCGAGACCCCCGAGCAAGCGGCTGCCCGTGATGGCGCCGACCGCGACCTGGGCGCCCATGTTGGCGACCATCGCGACGCCACCCGCACTGCCGCCCCCACCGGGCGGCGCTCTCGGCGCGGTGACCACGTTCACGGCGGGCGGCTCCCGGGGGTCGAAGGCGTCGCGGGTCGTGAGCCGGATCGCCCAGCCCGTCTGGGTCCAGTCTGGATTGAGCACGTAGTCGTAGGGCATGTAGACGTAGCCGCGGTCACCCCAGTCGTCGCCCCACGAGTTCTTCACGATGAACACCCGTCGTGCGTCGTCGTAGCCGACACACAGCAGCGCGTGACGTCCGTGTTTTTTGTCGTCGGCGCCGCTGGGCAAACCGCACTCACCGCTGCGCGACGTCTTCACGAACGACTCCGTCACGCGTGTCCCGAACGCAATGGGGAACCCCGCCGCCAGACAGCCGCGCATTGCGTCGCCGTTCACGGGCACACTCCACCAGTCCAGCGCGCGGTGCTGGGTGGCCTCGCGATACACGGCCTCGGCGGGCTGCACGGCAAAGAGATCGGGTTGATAGGGCCAGCTCAGCTCGCGGCAGATCCCGAGCCGGGTGAGCACACGAATGGCACTCACGAGCGACGCTCCGGTGTCCTCCCGCACCCGGTCGTCCCACAGCCGTTGGTTGAAATAGAGAAACAGACGCGAGAGATCGACGTGCGCGCGGCGCTCGCGGAAAATCAGATACTCGAGCGCCGCGGCCACGGCGTTGGCCGTACAGCTGCCGATCGAACCCTGCTCCTCCACCGGGGTCATCCAGGGCCGAAGATCGATCGCGCGCGGCAGCTGACTCGTGGGGATCAGCTCCCGGAACGGGCGGCGTTCGATGTCGTCGTCGTTGTCGTCGTGGCACGCGCCGAGGGCGATCTGCCGGCCGAGGTACTCACCAAAACGGAGTCCGACGACCTGGCCGATGTAACCGCTGCCAAGCATCTGGCCAGAGCCTAGCAGGGGCAGGCTGGCTCGGGGAGCTTGGCTCTCGCTTCACGCCGCGCGCGCGCACTCCGGGCAGCAACAGAGAACACCCAGGTAGCGAGCGCGATGGTGGTCGAAGCGTTCGCTCCAGATGGCCTCGTAGAAAGCGGGCGACGCGGGCTCGGAGCTGCCGTGCGCGCGAGCCGCGAGCCAGTGGCGCGCGACGACCGGAGCGAGGCGCTTGGCCAGGCCCAAGTCCACGGCCTCGAGGGAGCGCGCCGCGCGTGTGTCGCCCTGGATCATGGACAACGCCCAGAGCAGCTCTCGGCGGGCGTGGGGATCATCGGCCAGGCGCTCGAACGTGAGCACGTCGAGAGCGTCGGTCGGATTCGGATCAACGGAATTGGGTACGAGCATGCGAGCCTCCGCATGGGCTCGAGCAAGCTGCGGGCCAGCGAGACGGCCCGCGAAATTCGGCGATTGTGACCCGGTCTGCGCGGCGACGGCCGCGTTCGCCGGCGGCCATCGCCACCCGACGACCTCGCGCCGCGCGCGCTCGAGCGCCTAACCGCTCTGGTCCGCCTGCCGCGCGTTGCCCGGAAGCGCCAGTGACACGTGACCGATCCCCTCACCGATCAACGGCTGCGACCAGAGCAAGTCTCCACTCGTCGTGTAGCACGTGATCTCGCCGGCCCGCGCGACGAAGATCTGTGACCCGTCGATCAGCATGATCGCTCGCGTCGGAAACTCTCCGACCAGATCGACAATCCGCAGCGGCCGGCCCGTCGCGTATTCGAGGAACGCAAGCTGCTTCGAGGCACACGCCACCACCACGCCGGCGCCCACGGCGAGCTCGACCTCCCCGCCGATGCGTCCCGGGAACTTCCAGCGGATCTGTCCGGTGGAGCGCTCGATGCCAAAAACCTTGCCGTTGAACGCGCTCACCAGGATCGAGCGGTCTTCGTCTGCGGATTGCCGATACATTGGCCCAGACTATACGCCGGTCGCGCCTCCGCGCGGACCCGTGCCTACAGCGTGTCCCAGAAATCACACGCCGCGGACTTCAGCCCGGTGCCTGCTTTGATCTCCAGGTCGAGCCCGAGGTGCGAGTCGCTGGCGGCTTCGTACTTCGGCCAGCTCACGGCGCTGCCTCCGTTTGGATCGCCGGTGCTGCCCATGCGTGTCCAGTACTCGAGCATGCTCTTCGACAGAGCCAGGCCGGGGCCCGTGGGTTTGTTCTCCAGGAACGTCGTGCCAAACACGTACGCGAGCTCCGCGCTGTGCATCGAGTGGGTCGCGCCCAGCACCGTGATGGGTTGTGAGAAGTGGTACAGGAACGTCTGGGTTCCGCTCTTCGACAGGTTGCGAGCGAGGCCCCGGGTGCTGCACACGAAACCGTCGGTGATGACCGTGGTGAGCGCTGCGGTTGGTGATGCGTAGCTCGCGGCGGGGTACTCGGCGAGCACCTTGGCCGCGTCGAACCCCAGGGTCTTGCCCAGGGACGCGAGCTGGGTCTGATACCCCGCCTCGTCGATGCCAGCGACGCCGCCGAACAGCGTGAACGCTTCCCCCTCTTCCGAGTTGGCGCCGAGCAGCACCGGAACCTTGGCGGCCTTGCCAGCGGCGAAGCTCGCGCTCGGCGACTCCGTGAAGACGAAGCCGTCCACGTTCGGCGTCCAGTTCACGCCGTTGCCGAAGAACAGAACCTTCTTGAGCGGAAGTGCCTTCAGCAGCTCTTCCTGGCTCTTGCCACGCAGGCACGCGATGTCAGTGCACGCGAGCGCCTTGGCGAGCTCGCCGCCTTGCGCCTCGGTCGTGGAGAGTGACGGCCAGATCCCCTTGATGAACGGTCCGCTCTGGATGATCGCACGCACGAACTTGCCCGCGCTGCCCGGAGCAACCAGGTGAGCGCCGACACTGAGGGCTCCGGCAGACTGACCGAAGATCGTGACCTGCTCTGGATCACCACCAAACGCCAGGATGTTCTCCTTCACCCAGCTGAGCGCGGCCTGTTGGTCTTCGAAGCCGTAGTTGCCCGAGCTTGGGTGTTTGCCGTCCTCGGCGGTGAGCTCCGGGTGAGACAGGAAGCCAAGCGGGCCGAGCCGGTAGTTGATGTTGACCTGCACCACGTCGCCCGCGGTGACGATGTTCTGGCCGTCGTAGGTGTCATTCGTGCCCGAGCCTGAGATGAAACCGCCGCCGTGGATCCAGACCATCACGGGGCGCGGTGTGGTGGGCGCAGGATCGGGTGTCCAGACGTCGAGGGTCAGGCAGTCCTCCTGTCCTTCGAGCGCGAGGCCGAGGATGTCGAACTGTGCGCACTTCGCCGCGACCTTCTTGGCGTCGCGCACTCCACTCCAGGGCTGTTTCTTCTGCGGCGGTTTCCAGCGCAGCGGACCGACCGGCGGTTCGGCGTAGGGAATGCCGCGGAACACCCGCACGCCGCCGACGCTCGTGCCGGCGAGCTGACCGCTCGGGAGAGTCACGTCGAGCCCGGACTGAATGCCGCCGCCCGCGCCCGCGGCACCGCCCGTGCCCGCGGCACCGCCGCTGCCAATGGCGCCGCCCGTGCCGCCGGTATTGGCATTGGGTGAAGGCTCGTCGTCGGAGCCGCAGGCGGTGAGGAGCAGAGAAAGGAGGAGGGCGGAAGCTCGCATCGCCGGAAGATAGCAGCGTTCGGCTCGCTTCACGGCAAGAACAAATCGCGCACGAGCGACCGCTCTTCGCTGCGCTTCTGTTCGCCGCGCGCGAGACCGAGTGCCCGACTGAAGCGCCCTTGCTACGGTCCGCCCGGTGAACGAAGCCCGGTCCAGCGATCGCAGGCGACGCCTCCTCTTCGGCGGAGTGGCGCTTTCGTTCGTCGCGGCGCTGGCGTTCTACTTCTACCCGCGCCGCGACAGCCCAGGACCGGTGCCAGCGGAGGAGTACGCCCACCAAGAAAAACCGGCTCGCCCCGTCGAGCTCTTCCGTGCGCCCGACTTTTCGTTCAGGGACCAGCACGGCCGTCCGGTGACGCAGGCCTCCCTCGCGGGTCAGCCCTTCGTGGCGAACTTCATCTTCACGACCTGCCGTACCATTTGCCCGATGCTCACCGCGAAGATGGTGCGGTTGCAGCGCGACCTGCCGCGCTTGCCGGTGCGCTTCGTGAGCTTCTCCGTCGATCCCGAGAACGATACGGTCGAGGCGCTCGCTGCGTACGCCAAGGGCTGGAGTCCGAACGAGACGCGCTGGCTCCTGCTCGAGACCAATCCAGCTGGTCTAGCCGAGCTGGCCAGGGGTTTTCACATCAGCGTGGAGCGTTCGGACGGTGGTGTGGATGCCGTCTTGCACAGCTCGGTCTTCGTGCTCGTCGATCAGCACGGCGTCGTGCGAGGCATGTTCGACTCGGAGGACTCCGGGGACTTCAAGGCGCTCGCGCGCAGCGTGCGCGCGCTCTTGGGCGGCGATCCGGCGCCACCGCCTGTCGAGGTGCGCAGCGGCGAGGTGCTGTTCCACGAGCTTTCGTGCGCCAACTGCCACTCCTACCCCGAGCTGGCGCCGCCGCTGGGCGGGCTCATCGGAAAGCAGCGAGAGCTCGAGACGCGCATGCTGCTCACCGCCGACGAGGCGTACGTCAGGGAGTCCATCGTCTCGCCTGCGGCCAAGCGTGTGCTCGGGTACCCGCTGATGATGCCCTCTTACGCCGGCAGCGTGTCGGCGGACGAGCTGGACCGCCTGGCGAAGTACATCCTGTCGCTGCCGCCGCCATTGGAGCCCGCGGATGAAGGCAAGCTCGCGATCGATCCCGTCTGTCACATGAAGGTGCGGGTGACGCCGAATTCACTGCGCATCGAGCTAGATGCCGGTGAGCCCGCGCACTTCTGTTCCGAGTGGTGCAAGAAGCGCTTCAGCGAAAATCCGAGTGCCTACCCGCGTTGACTGAGAGGCGGGGCCGTTCTTCAGCGCCCGCGTGACCTCGTCGACCCGCTCCAGACGACTGACTTCCTGGTACAGCGCCTCGGCCTCGACGAACGTACGTCGCAGGTGGGCCAGCCATTGTTTGAGGCGACCCGGTGCGTGGCGTGGCTCGACGCGATCTTGCACCGCCTGCCAGTAATCCGAGAGGAGCGGCGCGAGCTCGAGCCAGTCCGCCGTGCGCTCGGTGCTGAGCGCATGGCCGGCGGCGAACGCGCGAATTCGCCGCGCGAGGAACGGATCCGCGACCGCTCCGCGCCCCAGCATCACGTCGTCCGCTCCGCTCACCGATCTGCAGCGGGCGTGGTCGGAAACCGACCACACCTCGCCATTGGCGGCCACCGGCATGCGGACGACGTCACGGATCCGTGCGACCCACTCCCAGTGCGCCGGGGGTTTGTAACCGTCGGCTTTGGTTCGGGCATGCACGACGAGCGACGCTGCGCCGCCGGCCTCGAGCGCCGCCGCACAGTCGAGCGCTGTGTCGTGGTCAGCTACGCCGAGTCGCATCTTGGCAGTCACCGGAAGCGCTGCAGGCACCGCCCTGCGGACGGCGAGCACGATCTGGAACAGCAGCTCGGGCGTGGCCAGGAGCATTGCGCCGCCGCCGTGACGGTTCACAGTCCTGGCGGGGCAGCCGAAATTCAGATCGATGCCGGTCGGCGCGAGCTCGGCAAGGCGCGCTGCGTTCTCCGCCATGCAGCTTGGATCACTGCCGAGCAGCTGGACGATCACGGGAGTGCCGGCGCGAGTGCGACTGTGATGGGACAGCTCCGGGCAAGCGCGGAGAAAGGTCCGCGCCGGCAAGAGCGATCCCGACACCCGCACGAACTCCGTCACCGCCGCGTCGAAGCCGCCGACCCGCGTCAGCACGCTGCGCAGGTCGTAGTCGGCGAGGCCCTCCATCGGGGCGAGCAGCAGTTTTGCCATCGGTCACCTGATGCCGAGGTGCGCAAATCCCGGCATGACCAGGTTCGCGATCGCGTCTGCTACCACACTCTCGAGATCCGCTCGAGACAGGCTGCCGTGGCCTCGCGGGCGATCGGGCGGAGTCTCGGTGGCGAGCCAGGCGTCGCGGCCAGTGCGAATCAACGCGGGAATCGCGCGACCGACCTCGCGCTTCTCCTCTTCCGCCAGGGTCGCGAGGTACGCCCAGCCGAGCCGCGCATGCCCGATCTCGTCCTCGAGGATCGAGCGCAGCGACGAGCGCACGGAGGCGCTCTCGGCCTGCTCCAAACACACCCGCAAGAAGGCGGTGGCGATGCTCTCGCTGATGCACGAGCTCAGCACCACGTGGAGCGTGGTGGTCAGCTCCTGCGCGGCGACACCAAAGCTGGGTTCGTCCGGTTTGTTGGGCGACAGCGCCGGAGCCGCTTTTCCCAGATAACTCGCGGCCAGCTCGAGGCAGAGCTCGGAGTGACGCAGCTCTTCGCCGACCGCGCGCCGCGCCATCGAGACGATCTCGACCGGTGCCGCGCGCTGCTCCAGCCGGCGCGCCATGATTTCGAACTGCCCGCTCGCGTCCAGCTCGGCCCGAGCACGGGCGAGCCACCACGCACCGAGGCTGCGCCGCTCCGCGGCGTTCATTTGGTGATGATCGAGAAGCATTTGCAGCCGATGGGCGGTGAGTAGGAGTGACAGGTCCACTGCCCGGTGCCGGGGCAGTCTGCCGCGCTGGCAGGCACGCCCTTGAAGCAGTAACAGTCCGACCACGGCGGACCCCACTGGTTGCAGAAGAACTCCGCGGTGGACGCGCATGCGTCGGGGCCGGAGGGTTTGTTGGGATCGCACTTGCACGTGAGAATCGAGCTCGCCGCGAGATACGGTGAGCACAAGCAGATCCCACCCGGCGGGCAGCTGCACCACTCGCAGACGAACTGCGAGGAGTGCTCGCAGTTGCTCGGCTGAGCGATGGCCGTCGTGTCGCACTGGCAATTGACGTGTGGGAAATACGACTCGCACTTGAACTGCGCCGGCAGGTCGCAGTCGCTCGGATCCGGGCCGCCTGCGTCGAGCGCGCCTCCGACACCGCCGACGCCGCCCACACCGCTCGACCCGCCGTTGCCGGCGTCCGTGCCTGACGAGTCACTCTCTGATCTTCCGCCGCAGGCACTCGCGCCGAGGGCCGCGCCCATCACGACGATGGCGTGAAAGAGACGAGCGCTGCTCCCCGGCGTGGTCATCGACGCGGCCCTCGGCAATGCTCGCACATCTCGGGTACGAGCGCTGCCGTGTGCGCCAGGGGGGAACGCTTCGTTCGCGCCCCTGGCTCAATTCCTGAGCGGTTTGTTGTTCATCAGCATGTGCTGCATGCGGTCGAGGGTGCGCTGCTCGCCGCACAGCGACAGGAACGTCTCGCGCTCGAGATCGAGGATGCGCTGCTCCGACACCGGGCCCGCGCCCCCCGCGGCGCCGCCGCACAGGATGCGGGCGAGTTTGCGCGCGATGACGCCGTCGTACTCGGTGGCGAAACCGCCTGCCACCAGCGTGTCGACCAGCATCGAGATGGTCGCGACACCACTCTCACCCGGCAGCACGTAGCTGTGCGGGGTTGGCGGGTGGTAACCGGATTCGGCCATGCCGATGGCGCGCGCCTTGGCATCGCTGGCGACGCGCGCCTTGTCGAAGCTGATGCCGTCGCTCTTCCGGAAGTAGCCGAGCTCCTGCGCCATCAGCGCGCTGGTGGCGACGTTGGCCATGGCGATGTTCTTGAACACCTGCGCAACGAGCGTCTGCACGATCACGTCCGCGCCCTCGGGCACACCTTCGAGCGCACGCCAGAGCAGGTTCAGACAACCGCCGCCGGCCGGGACCAGTCCCACGCCGACCTCGACCAACCCCGCGTAGGTCTCCGCCGCCGCCTGGATCGAATCCGCCGCCAGACACACCTCGAGGCCGCCACCGACGGCCATGCCGTAGGGCGCTGCCACGACGGGGACCTTCGCGTATTTCATCTTCTGACACGCCTGTTGCAGCGCGTTCACCATCTTGTCGAGCTCGTCCCACTGCTTCTGCTGCGCGGCGACGACGACACCGAACAGGTTCGCCCCCACGCTGAAGTGCTCGCCCTCGTTGGCGATGATGAGGGCGCGGAAGTCTTGCTCCGCGCGCTCCGTCGCCTGGTGCAGCATCGCGATCACGTCGGGATCGAGGCTGTTGGCCTTGCTGCGATAGGTGACCGACAAGACTCCGTCGCCGACGTCCCAGGCCTCGGCGCTCGAGGTCGCGAGCACGGGTTTGTCGCCCTTGCGCAGCTGGGCAATCGGCAAGCTCTTGGGGTCGATCTGCTGGGCGACGTAGGCGCCCTTGCCAAGATCGAAGATCTGGCCGTCCTTGTAGAAGGCGGTGGCCCCGGCGGCCTTCATCTTCTTCACGTTGTCCGGGATGCTGAGGCCGTCCTTCTCCATGCGCTCGAGGGCGCGAGCAAAACCGATGGCGTCCCAGGACTCGAAGGGGCCGAGCTCCCAGCCGTAACCCCAGCGCATGGCGTCGTCGATGGCGGCGACGCTGTCGGTGATTTCACCGATCATCTTGGCCGCGTAGAGCAGCGCTCGGCCCGTCAGCTTCCAGCCGAAGGTGCCCGCGGGGCCGGTGTCCTCGAACAACTTCCGGACACGCGCCCGCGGATCCTCCTCGCTCGCGATCTCCTTGCACTTGGCGCGGATGTCCTTGTTGCCACCCCGGGGCCGATACGTCTTTTCGTACGGGTCGAAGGTCTGGATGTCCGCGCCGGCCTTCTTGTAGAAGCCCGCCTTGCTCTTGTTGCCGAGGAAGCCGGACTTGACCATCTCGCGGATGTACTCCGGCAGCTGAAACACCTCGCGCTCGGGATCGGCGGTGAGGGCCTGGTAACAGTTGTCGGCCACGTGCACGACGGTGTCGAGGCCGACCAGATCCGCGGTGCGGAAGCTGGCGCTCTTCGGGTGGGCCATCGGCTCACCGGTGATGGCGTCGAGATCTTCCGGCGCGAGTTTGTCGGCGAGCATCTCGCGGATGCCGAACAGCATGGCGTGGGTGCCGATGCGGTTACCGACGAAGTTGGGGGTGTCCTTGGCCCAGACGATGCCCTTGCCCAGCACCTCGCGGCCGAAGTGCTCCACGCGATCGCGAACGGCCGGGGTGGTCTCCGGTCCGGCGACGAGCTCGAGCAGCTTCATGTATCGCACGGGGTTGAAGAAGTGCATCACCAGGAAGCGCTGTTTGAAGCTCGCGCTGCGGCCTTCGAGCATGTCTTGAATGCGCAAGCCCGACGTGTTGGAGGCGATGACCGCGTCCGGCCCCAGGGTCTTCTCCAGGCGCTCGAACAGGGCGCGCTTCACGTCGAGCCGCTCGACGACGGCCTCGATCACGAGATCACAACCGGCGAGGGACGCAAAATCGTCTTCGAGGTTGCCGGTGCCGACGAGGGAGGCGCGGCTCTTGTGGAAGAAGGCCGCGGGTCGCGACTTGATGGCCTTGTCGAGGCCGCCTTCCGAAAAACGACTGCGCGCGCGGGGGTCCTTCTTCTCCGCATCGCTCAGGTTCGGGGGAACGATGTCGAGCAGCAGGACCTCGACGGAGGCATTGGCAAAGTGTGCAGCGATGCCGGCGCCCATCACGCCAGCTCCGATGACGCCGACGCGCCGAATGGGAGTAGTCATCCTCGTGCCTTTCGGGTGTGCAACCCACGCCCGAGGCGCGAGTCGTGCGGCGGGAACCGTGTGACACCTTGCGTGCGAGTTCAAGGGCGAGGATGTGGCTGGCCGGGCAAAAGCTGCGTGCCGGAGGGCGGGGCCGAGCGGGCGCGGAGATTTGCGGCCTACCGGAGCGCTGTCTCGGCATGGAACCGGATCTGCTACGCTCAACGCGAACCATGAGTCGTCCAGAAGGCGCTGCGTTCCAGCGCAGCTTGGCGCTGCATCGCGCGGTCGTGCAGCAGGTCGTTCGCGAACCGAAGCTCCTCGAGCGGGCCAGTCGGCGGGTCGCGGACTGGCGCGCGAGCGGCGCGGTGGCGCTGCCGTATGTGGAAGCGTGGGAGCGGATCCTGTCGCTTCCAATCGGCGCGCTCACGGCCGAGCTGCTCGAAGAGAGCGAAGCGGGGCATGATCGCCGGCAAGTCAGCCCCTTCGCGGGTGTGCTCGATCCGCGCGAGCGCTGGCAAATCCTTCGCCAGCTCGGGAGCAACCCCCACCGTGCGACGGGTTGACCTCGAGCACATCATCCGCGCTGCAGCGCAGATCGCGGACGACGACGAGATCATCGTGATCGGCAGTCAAGCTGTGCTCGGCCAGTTCCCAGAAGCGCCGGCGGAGCTCCTGGTGTCGACCGAGGCCGATGTCTATCCGAAGAACCACCCGGAGCGGTGGGAGCTGATCGACGGGTCCATCGGGGAGCTGTCTCCTTTCCACGATACCTTTGGTTATTACGCGCAGGGTGTGGAGCTCGGGACCGCCACTCTGCCCGATGGATGGGAAGCGCGGCTGGTTCCGATCTGCAACCCAAATACGCGTGGCGCGACGGGTCTCTGTCTCGAGATCCATGACCTGCTCTTGTCGAAGTACGTTGCTGGTCGGGACAAAGACGGGCGCTTCATCCGGGCTGCGATTGGCTCGGGCCTTGCGGACCGAGAAGAGCTGGAAAGGCGCCTCGTGACCTTGCCCGTCGACGAGGGGGCTCGTGAGCGGATCCGAGCCGCCGTCGGCGCGGATTTCGCCGCGGTGCAGTGACCTATCGCGGTCCGTGTTAGAAATCGGGTCCGAGGAAGCCAGGCACTCTCGACCGCGCGCCGCT